>CAZNFC010000065.1:0-1676 GCA_964572885.1 uncultured Methanosarcinales archaeon | reverse complement strand
AAACAATTTAACATCTTTTGATAAATAAAGTTCATACAGCAGATATATTCCGCATAATACAAAGACAGGAACAGATACTGAAGTATGAGTCATGAATAATATTGCGAGAGAGATTCCACTGGTCAAATAATATTTTTTGTTTTTTGTCTCAATCGCTTTTATGAATAAAGCAGCAACTAACGGTGAAAGAGCAATTGCTGTCAATCTTGGAAGAGCTCCTGCGACTGTAGCTTGGAAAAAGAAATGGGATGACATGAAGTAACAGACTGCCGCTATCAATGCGACTTCATCATTATCGAAAAGGAGTCTTGCAGCATAAAATGTTCCAAACAGCGCTATTGCAAAAGCAACAATAGTCATTACTTTCAAAGTTGCTATCGTCTCAAATATTAATGCAAAAGGAAGTGCTAAAATATAGAACATTGGATGATAGAAATGGAAAAAAGGCCATCCTCCGTACATGTGGGGGTTCCATTCAGAAAATTCAAGATTTTTTATCTCCTCTTGTATGAAAGATATTCTTGCTGCGTGATGTCTGTAATCATCAGTTACAGGAACTCCTTCTTTTGTCCACGGAAAAGCACTGACTAAGAATATCAGGAGGAGAATTCCATATATTATATGTGTCTTTGTTATTCTCATTCAATTACCTTTATATCATATTTCTTTATATTTTTCATCCCAGACTTGTATAATAAATATTGTTCAAGTGATTTCAATATGTTCAGTCCGTATTGTATGACATTGACGTGACATTTCTCATCTCCATAATATGTAGGTATCGGCGTCTCAAGTATCTTGAATCCTGCTAATTTAAGCTGGATGATTATCTCTGTATCAAAATGAAAATTGTCTGAACACAGGTTAAATGGGATCTTTTTCAAAGAATGGCAGTTATATGCTCTGTATCCGCTGTGATATTCAGATAGATTAAGTCCAAGGACAATGTTTTCAACTATAGTAAGAAACCTGTTCCCTAAATATTTGTACATGGGCATTCCACCTTTCAGAGGATTGCCTTTCATCCTTGATCCGAATACCATTCCTATACTATCAACATCTTTTCTGTAAAAAGGTTTCAGAAGATCAGGAATTTTTTCTGGAGCATATTGAGCATCTCCGTGTAGCATAACAACAACGTCATATCCTTTATTTATGCAGTACTGGTATGCCCATTTTTGGTTTCCGCCATATCCTTTGTTTTTCTGATGCCTGAATATTTTCAGATTAGATAATCCTGTTTTTTTCTTGTATCCTATGCCGACAAGATAAGTATTATCTTTTGATTCATCATCTGCGACAAAGATCTCTTTTACTTCCTTTTTTATCTTATTCGGGATTCTGTCAAGAACAAGAGGCAAAGTCTTTGCAGCATTGTATGTCGGAATGAATATGGCTATTTTCTTCTCTTTCATCAAGCACCTCTTTTGGATTTTATGAAATAAACCAAATAAATGATTCCAACTATAGATATTATATATCCAAGCCAGTCTGTTATAGTGAGGCCGTATTTGAAATCCACAATGCCGTTTTTATTTACATTGGCGCATATCAATCCATTGCAATTATATGTATCGATTCTCTCGTCATTCAGATATGCTTTCCAATTAGGATAGAAATTTGATTCAAGTATCACAACTGATGTTCCCGTTCCGTTTACCTGAACGACAGCCGTT
>CAZNFC010000064.1:0-1915 GCA_964572885.1 uncultured Methanosarcinales archaeon | reverse complement strand
CCGTCTAAAGTCCGTTTACGGTGACAACGTGGGACTACCACGCCAGCCTACTCCTGCCCAAATTAAGGTTAGAAAGGTGGTTTATATAGGTTTAGGACTACAAGAATCCGGCTAATTTCATCAAAGCAAGGGCTAAAAAGCACCCTAAGCTTATGAAAGGCATTGCAGGGTAGAACCTGTCTTTTTCAGCCTTATACAGCAGCCATCCTAAAGCAATCGTCGCAAGTATAGGAACAAATAACACTTTCATGAAAGCTATTGAAATTGAATTAGTCAAAACCAATTGTTTGAACAAAACTCCTGCAAATAACAATGGGAATCCGATATCTCCTCCACCTAATATTGCAGTCTTGACTTTTACTGGAACTTTAGGTCCTTTTTTAGAAGACGATTTAGGCAGTTGATAAGGTACAATCACTCCTGCAAATAATTTTGATTTAGTCATGAATCCTGCAAGTTCTATCATATGTTTGCTTTTCCAGACTGCGTATGCATCATAAATAGAGATTAATATCAGCAACATAGAAACAGAAAATACATTCAATACAGGGACCAATATCGCAGCTAGTCCTCCATACACAAATAATTCAGTAAAGTTTTGTATGTAAAAATTAGGTCTGAGTATTTTCCACAATGAGAATATAGTTGCTAAAAATAATGCAACAGTTGCTGGAACAAAAGCATTGAATGATACATTGAGAGTGATAAATATAGCTAACAAAAACCAAAGCTTCCATAAAAGCAGCTGCCTGAATCTTATCAATACCAAAGCTATTGCAGTTCCTATGAGCAATGCAATCACAAGATATACGAAAGAAGTCTTTTCCTCAAGCTGAGGTCTTTCTATATTTAACGGGAGTTGATTGAAAGAGATTTTTCCTTCTTTTAGTTGAGCATAATCTATGTAGTTGTTCACGATGAACAGACCTATCAACTGAGATATGAAGAAGATGCAGAGAATCATAAAAGTAGCTTTTACTGTGTGTTTCATTAAATTATCTCAAAGATGTTTGTTTATATAGTTTCTTATCGTAAAATGGCATAACATTTATATAACAAAAGCAGATAATTTCATCTATGGAAGCGAAGATAACTCCCTGGGATGTTTCGGGAGACATAGATTATGATAAGCTCATAAGAGAATTCGGAGTGCATCCTTTAGAGAAATTACCAAATATCTTTAACGACAACCTTCTATTCAGAAGAAACATAATATTTGCACACAGAGATATCCAAAGAATATTGGAAGCTATAAAGAACAAAAAACCTTTCGTAATGATGACAGGATTGATGCCGACTGGAAAATTCCATTTCGGGCACATGCTTGTGGCTCAGCAGATGATATTCTACCAGAAATTAGGAGCAAAACTTTACATTGCGGTTGCTGATATCGAAGCATATAACACAAGAGGGCAGTCATTGGAAGATTCAAAGAAAATAGCGATTGAAGAATACATTAAAAATTACATTGCTTTAGGATTAAAGCCTGAAAATGTAGAAATATACTTCCAAAGCGCAAGATCAAAAGATTCAAAGAAATCAAATGCATATTACAGATTGCAGAATATTCTGGCAAAACATGCGACATTCAACGAATTCAAAGCAGTTTATGGAGATATAACTCCTGGCAAGATGATATCATCATTGCTGCAGGCATCAGACATGCTTCATCCTCAGCTGCCTGAGTTCAATGGTCCAATTCCTGTAATAGTTCCAGTAGGGATAGATCAGGATCCTCATTTAAGATTAGCAAGAGATATCGCAAACAGGGTGAAAAATCCTAAACTGATTCAATTAAGTTCCACTTATCATATTTTTGTTCCTGGATTAGGTGGCGGAAAGATGTCTTCATCTGATTCTAATTCATTCATCGCATTGACTGACAATGAAAAAGAAGTCACTAAAAAAATAAACG
>CAZNFC010000063.1:0-1921 GCA_964572885.1 uncultured Methanosarcinales archaeon | reverse complement strand
AACATATGCCATTATATATCGTAGTGCCTGATGTTGCGCATGCATCCCATGTGCCGCTTGAACTGCAGAAACTTCCTCCAATTCTTGTTCCAATTGATGCACCAGTTACAAGTCCGTAACTTACCCCATCACTTCCTGTAGTCCATGACGTAGTTGGCAGATTGCATCCATAGATTACTCCGCCAGTACATAATTTTGAACCATAAACTTTGTCACCTCTGGCAGCATTACAGCAATATCCATCTGCGTAATATCTGCTTCCGTCGAATACCCTACATGCAGTTGGAGTTTCATCTATGCCTTTTTTTACTATTCCAAAAGAGTCGATCTGATTCCATCCGAAAGTATAATTTTGATCTCCTATTGCATTCCTTAAATCAGGATAACCCCCACATTCTACATAAGTACATCCATCCTGATAATAAGCATTGAAACATATTTTTGCCCTGTATAATTCACAGATATTTGGCCACGAAGAACCCCCGTACCACCAGTCATCTCCGGCTTGTTGAGTATAATGCAAAAATTTAAATGAATTGGCTTTATCATGAAAATCCACATCACTAGAATAGAAATTCATGGCTCCGTCTCTTGCTACTGTAACTCTTTGGCTATATGTATGATCAAAATTATAATATTCTGAATCATATAAATAAAGAACGGCTGCTCTGTTATTAGGAAAATTTCTCATGTCAAGCAGAGCATTATTGGCATCATCTACGTAATAAGCAAAAGCAGTAAAAGATAATATTAGCAACAATCCGAAGAAAATGAAGAATTTCATTAGTAGCTTCTCTGAGCGAGCATTACTACTATTGTTTTTATTCATCTAATATCCTCTTTATTACTTAGAATTCAGTTTTAAGGTTTATAAATCTTTTCGGTCTTAGGGCTTATAATCCCCTAAACCGAGCGTTCTGGCAAAGGCAATCAAATCTCTATAATCCCTCATCTCATAAGGGTTTCTTGAAAAAGAAGCGATAATTATCGGAACTTTATACTTTTTACAAATTTTGATGTTCTGCATCATCCTTCCTATCATCACTGCTCTTGCTTCCTTGGATGAATTAAGAATCTGTGAGAAGCTCAATCCGTATGCAACATCCTTTTCCTTCATTAATTTTGCAATGACTTGGTTCAATCCTGAATTTCTGAAGTGCATTGAATCTTTCCTGTTCATCTGCTCAAACTCATAGATAATATCAACTTTTTTATTTTCAATTAAACCTCTGTCTTTTTTAATATCGCTCTTGGATATTCTCTTAGAGCTGATTAATTTTAATTTTGTTTTGATGTTTGAAACATCTGAATTTCCAACAAAGACTAATTCCGAGTAGCCTAACTTCTCGGCCATCTTTACGAATTCTTTCTCATTTCCTGATAGTATTACGAAATCTTTCATTTTATCGTTATCAACTCGCATGAATTGTGTTCAGCTTCCAGTTTCATTGCTCTTTCCTTTATTTTGTCATCCATGTATGTATCATTTATTGTTGATATTATTGAGCATGTCTGACAGATTGAATTTGAAGCAGGCTGTTCGCATACAGAGCATAATTTCATTTCTGTATTGCTCTTGAAATGAGCTTTCAATGATGTAATATTTGAAATTATATTCCTCGCTAAATTGAATTTTTTATCGGAACTTATTCCTAATTCAGAATAAAATCTTCTTGAAGCCTTCACAGAGCACGGACACCATCCGTAATGCACTTCGAATTTCTTTATCTTTGAATATCTCTCTATTTCATCTTCAAAGGCAAAATATAAAGGTTTAACTCTCTTTACAAAAACATCCTTCCCTAATATCACCGGGCCTGATCTTGCAACTTGTTTCAGATCTCCTCTGAACAAAGCCATCAGCATTCCTTCTGACTCGTCATCTAAATTATGTCCCGTCAATAACGTGTCGAATCCTAAT
>CAZNFC010000062.1:0-2053 GCA_964572885.1 uncultured Methanosarcinales archaeon | reverse complement strand
TGATTGACAGTCCTAAAAAGAGAATAAAATCATTCTGGAAATCGATAGGACCTGGTATAATAACAGGAGCAAGTGATGACGATCCTTCAGGAATAGCTGCATATTCGCAGGCAGGAGCTGCTTTTGGATTGGCTGCGTTATGGACTGCGCTGTTCACTTTTCCTTTGATGGCTTCCATCCAGGAAATGTGTGCAAGGATAGGAATAGTGACTTCAAAAGGATTAGTAGGCAACATAAAAGAACATTATCATAAATCAATTTTATACTTCATAATGATTCTTTCTTTTCCTGCAATAACATTGAACATAGGAGCGGATATAGCCGGAATGGGAGCAGTGTCTAATCTTTTGATGCCTAGAATACCAAGTTTTGTCTTCTCAACGATATTCTCGATAATATTGATATACACAATAATAAAATTCCCTTACAAAAAGATAGTGAGCATAATGAAATGGCTCTGCTTGATATTATTGGTATATATCATGGTGCCTTTCATAATACATACCGACTGGAAATCAGTAATCATTTCAGGACTAGTCCCTAAAGTTAATTTTACAAAAGATTATATCATGATGCTTGTTGCAATCCTTGGAACGACGATATCTCCCTATCTTTTTTTCTGGCAGTCATCCATGTCATTGGAAGACCACAACCATAAAAAGCACACAATAATAGTTGACAAGAAAGAGATGAGTGATGTGAAATTTGATGTAAACTTAGGGATGTTATTCTCAAATCTCATCATGTTTTTCATAATATTGACCACAGGAACAGTATTATTCTCTGCAGGAATTCATAACATAAGCACTGTAGAACAGGCTGCCGCTGCGTTGAGACCTTTGGCAGGAGATCTCTCTTATCTTTTGTTCGCGATAGGCGTGATAGGAACAGGATTCCTTGCGATTCCTGTGCTTGCAGGATCACTGTCATACAGTCTTGCAGAAAGATTCGGATGGAAAGAAGGCATGGACAAGAAATGGCATCAGGCAAAAGGATTCTATACAGTGATTGCAATATCCATACTGATAGGATTATTCATAAGCGTCTCAGGAATAAATCCGATGCAGGCGCTGATATATACTGCGATAATATATGGAATAATATCTCCATTCATAATTGCGCTTATACTTCACATGTGCAATAATAAAAAGATGATGGGAGAATACAGGAATGGAATGATTTCCAATACTCTTGGAGTGATAGTATTGGTCCTTATGAGCCTTTCTGCATTGGCTTTGTTTTTCGTTTAAGCTACGCAACCTTTAAATATTCTAATGACAAAATTTGAAATATGAAACAAGTAATAATAGTAAGACAGGACCTTAATCTGCCGAAAGGAAAGCTTGCAGCGCAATGCGCTCATGCTGCAGTCGAAGCAGAAATCAACTCTTCAAGAAAAAAAGTAGAGGAGTGGCTTACTGAAGGAATGAAGAAAGTTGTACTGAAAGTAAAGGATCTGGATGAATTAAAGAAATACGAGAAACTTGCAAGAAAAGAGAAACTTATTGTCTCTGTAATTGTTGACGCAGGACTTACTGCAGTCGAGCCTGGAACTGTCACATGCGTAGGAATAGGCCCTGACGATGAAAAAAAGATAGATAAGATAACCAAGGACTTAAAGCTTCTTTAGAGTGCTGTTTTCTTCGGGAATAATCTGTCCTGTGCTGCTCAAACAATTATTTCTGTAATCTATTGTCTTTATCTTAAGGCATATCTGAGAATCTCTTGATTTTATCGCTAAATTATTATAGCAGACATCTCTATCCCAACTTGAATCTATGTTATCACATTCCGGAACCTTGACTTCCTTAGGCACAGATACCTGAGCGCAACCTGCAATAATAACAAGAATCATAAGTAAAAACGCTCTTTTCATAAATTAAGTCTTTAAATAAGAGTATAAAAATATGTTGGTAACCTTTAAATACTAACAATTAACAGTTTATCTCATGGAACCTGAACAGGAATTAATGAATGAAAGACTATCTAAATTGAAAGAGATAAAATCATGGAAGATCAACCCTTATCCTTACAAATTCTCACCCACTCATCA
>CAZNFC010000061.1:0-2438 GCA_964572885.1 uncultured Methanosarcinales archaeon | reverse complement strand
AATTCAGTCATATTCTGAATTCCCTGGAATTGAGATTAAGCCTGAAATGTTTTACTCTCAGGGAACTGTAAACGCTCCAAGCATTGCATTATTAGGATCAACTGGTTCAAAAGACAGGCCTGCAAATGTTGTTCAGGGAACGCAGAAGGCAGATTCAGGAATAGGAAATGCATTGCATTTCGTTGTGTTGTTCCTTGATAAAAATAACAAAAATAACTTTAATTGCGTTGACTATACAGATCAATTAGGCAAGATTAATTTGATTAATAAAGTTCAGGCAGTAGGCGGAACTGTTGACAGCAATTCACAAATATCATGCAATGGAGTTAGTTTCAAGATTGTGAACAGCGATTCAATACAACCATCTTCAAAAACTCTAAACAATATTGCAAATTTGGACGGATTTGACGGTACTTATTACAAAGTAGATTATGTTCCTCCTACAGTTTCAGGAGACTGTACATCAGGAATTGAAAATTGGCCTGTAGAAGCTCAGCTGTTCCATTCGACTAAAAATGCAAATGGAGAATATGTTCCGTCAAGCATACCTGTAGTTTCAGATAACGGAGAGGAAAAAGTGCAGTTCAGCATAAGAGCAACATGCCAGAATCCACAAATTGCAGCAACTACTGGAACTTCATCTTCAACTCCATTCAAAATAGATGCATTCGGATTGACTCCAAATGAAATAAAGATAGGTTCAAGTGTGACTGCCGCGTTTACGGTAAGAGCAAATAAAGATATTAAATTGCTGCAAATACAATTCGGAGATGATGCAGCTAAAAGAGTTAATATTGACTTAAACAGGCCAGGTTATACAGGAAGCGTAATAAGAGAAGGTCAGCAGGTATTCAACATGCCTGATGTTGCTCCTGGCTCTAATATTAAAGTAAGTATTGTATATAGAACACAGGATGATACCGCAGATAATGTAATATTGACAGATTATGTGATTAGTAAAGTTACAAGATAATTATTTAGAAGCCAATCTTATTGGTTTTTCTTTCTTTATTCTTTCAAGTGTTCTTGTATATTCTGACAATCTGTCAGGATCTTTTTCCAATGAAACTAAAGTCTCATATACTACTTGAGCTCCTTCGCATTTTGTTATGCCACAAGAAACAAGTCTTTCAAGTATTCCAGCTTTTATTCCATTCATTTCGAATTTTCTTGACGGATCATTATTAGCTATATTGTTCAATTCTTGAACATAAGCAAGAGTTATTTTTACATAGTCATCTTTCCACTGCTTTGGTTCATTTGTTCCAGGATAATTCTCAAATGCACCAGATATATCGGCACTAGCCATCTCATAATTTCCGCTTTTGAAATCTCTTATTGCTCTGAAATAATTATTATTGGCTTCTTTTATTCTTTCTTTCCTTATCTCTTCTGGCGTCTTTTCTCTAACTAAATGCACAGCTTCTCCGCTTTCGGTTTCAAGCCTATAATTATCTGCCAAAGAATTTCCAGCTAAGCTTAATCCTGCACTAAGAACTACTCCACCAATTGCTGTCCTTACAAGCTTTTCAAGCGGTATTTTCATAAATATTTAGAAGTATTATTAATATATAAACCTTTCGTTTTATCGTCACTATGTAATGGTAACATTTAAATAGCTATTAATAGTAAGCTAAAACATGGTCAAAAGGCTTCAAAAAACATTAGTTTCTTTGCTTACAGCTTTAAGCCTTACAGACTCTATAAAGGCAGAAAACAGCGCTTCTGAGCTCAGAAATAGGTCTCCAGGGCCTGTAGAAAAGAGTCAAAAACTACCTTTAGTGTCTGCCTTTACATATAATCCATCAACAGACTATCTTGAGATTTCTGACTATCATCAAACAGCAAAAGGAACAGAATTAGAAAAGAAATTAGACGCTCTTCATATAGAAAATATGAAACCTGACTGGCTATGGATCGGTGCGGCTTCTGCATGCGCAGGATTAAGCATTCATTATCTCAAATCAGATGATAGGAAAGGATTGGCTTTTCTTCTTCCTGCATTGACTGTTGCAATCCCATTAAAGAATATCATAAGGCATCAGCAGATTCCTGAGGATGTTAAAACAGCAAATAAAATGATAGATGCACATAATCAATCAGTAAGTGATTATGATTCAAAGTTAAATGTAATTTCAAATCGAGAAGTGTTTTCTGAAGCACATCCAGAAGACGAAGAGAGTTATACTCTTACCAAAGAGGAAAAGGAAGCAGTAAGAAAACGTGTACAATTCACAAGGGGAAATGAATATACTCGTTTCCTTGTCTTACAGGAAGATATAATCTCATTTAGAGGAAGACCTGAATTCCGTGAATTTAATTCAGAGTTATCTGCTATAAATTCGATAAGTGTCAGGATTCCAAAAGAGGAATTTGAAAGAAGATTATTGCCTTTAGAGAGCAGAGTAAGAGCTCACAGAATGGAATTATATCCTGAT
>CAZNFC010000060.1:0-2481 GCA_964572885.1 uncultured Methanosarcinales archaeon | reverse complement strand
GAGAAACTCCTCCTTTAGGTATCTCTGCAACAACAGTTGTTGAATCAGAAACTGCTCTGTAATTCACTATCCCGTCTTTATTTGTCGAATATGTATTAATGGAAGCATACACCTGGGCAGAATAAATAGGGATGCTGATCACTAACATAATCAAGAATATTGCAATTTTTTGTATTGATTCTGTTTTCATTTTGTAAATCTCGGTTTTACCAGCTCATTATAGTCTCTTGAATACTGCTCTATGTTTCCTGACTGCCCTAAATCTGAGTGTACAATATTAGTCACTCCATTTTCATCTCTTGTATAGCCGTCAGGAACTGAAAATAAAGGAACAACGATTCCTTTTGCATCTTTCAATGAATCTCCGTCGATAGTGAAAGAATCCAATAAGACTCCTCCTTTAGGGAATATATCAAATTCTGTAGCATCTATCGTATCGCATTTCTGGCTTCCGAATCCGTACTGATTGTACCACTCGCTGTCATAGCAGAATTTCTCTTCAGGAACAATTGTTTTTTCCCTGTCGATAAGATTTCCTATTATCTGATAATTTCCTGGTACAAGCTTGATGCTTTTTGCAGAAGTATCTGTTCCTTTCAGCTGTACTGCTACAGTGTATGCTTCCTGTCCTGGATTTTCAGGAAGTCTTATCATCGTTATCGTCGCTTCTTCTGTGGTGTCCAACCCTGGAACAGCAGCAATAGGATGCAGTCCCTGCGAACCATTTACAATAGGTATCCTTTCAGTATAAATATTTACATCAACATATCTGTCTAAATCCACTGAAATTTCCTGTTTCACATCTAATTTTGTACCGAACTTTATTGTTTTTGAGATGTAACCATCCTTTGAGACCACCAAAGCGCCTATACCGACAGGCATCTTTGATTTAAATGATACTTTTGAATCATTCTTTCCTGTCTCTCCTATGAAACATGATTCTTTTCCTAAAGAGAAATATACTTCTGCGGCATCAACCGGCTCCTTAGTCTCTGAATCTTTTACATCGACAGTCACCTCTCCTGAATTATAATTTTTTGGATCGCATGCAAGAGACTGCGCCGCTCTTCCTGAAAATGATAGCAGAGCTGTATCAGATGTCATGAAATTATTGTTTCTTATGTTCGCTTCCATCGCAAATGCAAAAGTATAACCTTCTCCTCCGAATGCAGTCGGATCAGACAATGTCACCAATATAGGATAAGAGACATCATATGCAAATTTATATGAATTTATTCCGAACGTTGAAAGGATAGGATCTATTCCGCTTGTTGAATCAGGCTTTATCAGCTCGCCTTCACTTGGACTTACCTTAAGATATGTAGGCCACCATGGAAGGTAATCAAATTCTGTCTGCACTCCTCTTGTTTTTGTAATATTTGGAAGTATGAAAAGATCATACAAGCCTTTTGCAAGATCATCATTTCCTCTGTAGTAATTTCCCTGGAAATTAAGTGAACCGACAGTCTGCAATGCCTGGACATGTATAGAAAGCGCATCTTCTATCTTGCTCTTTACTTCGCTTTTCATCCAGGATTTGCTTTTTCCTACAAAGAATTCATAATCACCTAAAGGAGGAAGTTTTGATTCATCCAGGCCCGAATATACATTTATCAGATTCATCCCGAGGAAATCTATGTAGTGAGTGCCTGATTCTTTATTTGCCAGTTCAGCTGCAGTATCGTAAAGTTTCCCAATGTTGACAGGAAGCCTTATTCCGAACTTAGACATAGTTTCCTCTCTTCCAGAAAATTTTACAGTCAATGGATAATCAAGCTGAACAAAAACATCAGTCTTTGTAATAGTAGTGGTTGCTTTTATCTGGCTCTGCTTTATCTCAAATCCTTTCGATCTGAATTCATTGAAATCTCCTGTGCATGAAGAAAGTTTTTCCTGGACATATCTGTCCAATTGCTCTTCTATAGAATCTCCTGTCGCTGCTGATCTGTACAAAGAAGGCTGTTTTGCTGCAAACTCGCAGTTCTCCTCGCAATTATTACGGCTCTTCATGTAAAACCAGTAAGGTACCTTTATATCTCCCCCTGGAGGCATTGAGACTCCCTCACCTTCTGTCGGATCTGCATCATTGACAGAAATTTTTGATGAGTCGATGTATCCTCCATGAAGTCCTGCCTGAATTATTCCTTCTTTTGCGACAATATTTGCGCAGTCTGTGACAAATTTCTGCAGAGGCTGAAGTTCCCTTGAGACTGTTTCGAGCGATACTTCGACAGGAGGCTTGAATTGGGTGACACTTTTCTGGATATATATTATCAAAGCCGCAGAGAATAATAAGATTATTCCTATGATTATGAAAATAGTCAGCTGTCCTCTCTTTCCCATATTTCTCATGCTAAAGCCCTGTAACATGTTATTTTGTAAAAGTCGGAGTGTATGTTGTCGCAAAAACTTGTATCTTTGTTATTTCTCATTATAGAGATGACGAGATAGCATATATCTTTCTCAGAGTCTGTCTTCTGC
>CAZNFC010000059.1:0-2857 GCA_964572885.1 uncultured Methanosarcinales archaeon | reverse complement strand
ATTTATCTTCTATCTTAATGCAGGTTTTTCCATCAAAACTAGTTAGATCAGGGCACCCACACAAGTTGGCTCTCTCCAAAAGTAACCCTCCATCACAATACAGTGGTTTTGTTTTTGAGCATGACGAAAATTTTGTTCCATCACTACAGTATCTTATCTTAACACATTTACCGACATTAAGATCTTGGTAACCTTCTGAACAATTCAATTTTGATACAAATCTCGGTGCTTGAGTTAGTAAAGTATGACCAGAATTCAACCATAATAAAATTATTCCTATTGCTAAAAATGCAAAAATGTATTTAAACAAATTATTATTGGAGGGTTTATGGTTATTAAAATCATCATGATGTTCTATCTTTTTATTCCATCTATAAAGTATGTTTTTAATGTAGAATTCTTTTAGTTTTTCTTTAAATTCTTTTGTGGAGTGCGTGTCGGTATTTTCAATTCTTTCCAAATCTTTCTGGGTATAATTGAACTCTTTTAATCCCCCGGTTATGGTTCTAATTCCTTTTTTGGAGTGTAATTCCCTTGCCATTGTTATTTATACTCACTAATACCTAAACCTTTTTAAACTTCTCTTATTAAACAACTTATAGGTGACAATCATAGACAGAATCAAATGGTTCAGAGATATTTCTAAGGATGATCTCAGTAAAGTAGGTGGTAAAGGTCTTAATCTTGGAATCATGTTCAATTCAGGTCTTCCTGTCCCTCCGGGGTTCTGCGTCACAGCACAGACTTATCTGGAATTCATAGAAAAAACAGGCATCATCCACGACATAAAGAGAATATTGTCAGGTTTGAATGTTGAAAATACAGATGATCTGCAAAATAGAGCAAATCAAGTCCAAAAGTTAATTGTCACGACTCCTGTCACACCTGAAATAAGGGATGATGTCCTTGATGCATATTCAGCATTGAACACAGAAGAGATTTTCTCTAGAGGAAATGACATATTTGTAGCAGTAAGATCAAGTGCAACCGCAGAAGATCTCCCTGAAGCATCATTCGCAGGACAGCAGGCAACTTATCTTAATGTAAAAGGCAAAGACCAGTTAGTAAAAGCGATAAGGATGTGCTGGGCGTCATTATTCACGGCAAGAGCGATATATTATAGAGTGAAAAATAATTTCGACCATATGAAAGTTCTCATATGTGTTGTCATACAGAAAATGGTAAACTCAGAGCAGGCAGGTATAATGTTCTCAGTGAATCCGGCAACTAATGAGCTTGGAGAGATAATCATCGAAGCTGTTCATGGTCTTGGAGAAACTGCAGTCTCGGGTTCTGTCACGCCTGATATTTACATCATCGATAAAGAGGATATGATAATTAAATCAAGAAATCTGAAAATCCAGAAGTGGGGATTATTCAGGGATAAGGAAGGAAAGAACATAAAACAGCTGATTCCTCCTGAAACAGATAAAAAACAAGTGATAACGGACAAAGAAATATTAGAGTTATCAAGATATTCAAAACAATTGGAAGATTATTATCAAAAACCACAGGACAGCGAGTGGGCGATCGAGAATTCTAAAGTATATATCGTCCAGACAAGGCCGGTCACAACATTGCACAAAGCAAGGACAGCGACTGAAGAAGTAGCTGGTGAAACTATCGTGAGCGGTCAAACAGCAAGCCCTGGTGTAGCTTCTGGTCCTGTAAAGATTGTATTGACTTCAAAAGATCTTGATAAAATCATAGATGGAGATGTATTAGTCACTCCGATGACAAATCCTGATATGGTCGTCGTCATGAAAAAAGCAGCAGCAATAATAACTGACCAGGGAGGCCAGACTTCTCATGCTGCAATCGTGAGCAGAGAGATGGGAATCCCGTGCGTTGTAGGGACAGAGAATGCTACAAAAATACTTAATGACGGAAACATAGTCACAGTAGATGCAACTCATGGAAAAGTCGTATTCGGAAGAGTAGTTGCAGAGCATGCGAAAAGAGAGATAAGGGCAAAATTAGAAACTAAAACGCAGTTAAAGTTAATTCTTGATCTTCCTGATTTTGCGGAAGAAGCGGCAAAGACAGGCGCAGATGGCATAGGATTGTTCAGATTGGAATTATTGATTGCAGAAAACGGAGTTCATCCTGCAGAATACATAAGAGAAAATAAAGATGATGAATATACAAATATGCTTGTCACTCAATTAAAAAAAGTAGGCGAAGCTTTCAAGGGAAAACCGATATGGATAAGGACTTCAGATATGAGGACAGACGAATACAGGGGATTAAGGGGAGGAGAAGGGGAACCTCATGAGACGGATCCTATGATCGGATGGCACGGAGTAAGAAGATCCTTGGATGATGTAAGAATATTGAAAGCAGAATTTATGGCGATAAAAAAACTTCACGAGAAGGGCTACAAAAATTTCGGGGTCATGATACCGTTTGTGATAAGAGCTGAAGAGGTAAAGAAGGCAAAAGATGTGATGAGAAGCATAGGGATGGAGCCTGTCAAGGATGTCGATTTCGGGATAATGGTCGAGACTCCTGCTGCATGCTGGGTAATAGAGGATATATGTAAAGAAGGGATATCTTTCATCTCATTCGGTACAAATGATCTTACACAGCTGACTTTAGGTATTGACAGGAACAATCAAAAGATTGCCCATTTGTTTGATGAGATGCATCCTGCAGTGATCGGGGAAATAATCGGTGTTGTGAATATGTGCAAAAAGTATAATGTAGAGACGTCATTATGCGGACAGGCAGGTACAAGGCAAGAAATGGCAGAGATTTTAGTCAGGATAGGTATTGATTCAATTGCGGGAAATAGGGATGCATTATATGCAATAAGTGAAACTGTAAAGAAGATAGAGGAAGAACAAGGAAAATGAAA
>CAZNFC010000058.1:0-3030 GCA_964572885.1 uncultured Methanosarcinales archaeon | reverse complement strand
TAATGTCGCATGCAAAGTTGGCGAAACAAAAGTGCACGGAGAGCATGTAAGGATAATCGGTGAAGTCCTTGATGTTAAGTTAGGAGAGAAAGGTTCTCTTGTCTATCATCAAAGAAAATTCTGGAGATTAGGAGATAACATCCCCTGGCCAGATGATAAACAAAGAGAAAAGCTGAAAGGATTGATTGATAGATTTAGGAAGAGATGATACTATTATTGATTAAAAAGTTAGTTAAGTTTGTATAAAACCTCGTTTGTTCAACATTCTCTAACGAAGATAAATTATAATTTATCCAATTATAAACAGGGAGGGTAATATTAGTTACTTCATATCCATTACTTACTCCCGATAAATCAAACTTATCACTGAATGAAGGAAGACGTATTAATACACCATCGCTCGGACAATTTTCACAATTTATTTTAGTTGTAATCGAAGAAAAATAAGTTTCAATATATTGTGCCTGTTGTGTATGAAAACCTACGCCATATCCATTTGAAAGTAACACTTTGTCAAATGGATACGGTAAAGATCTCTCTATAAAATTCAACTTTACTAGTATAGATTCTCCTGGTTTGATGCTTGATAATGAAAATGCTGGTTTATTTTGATCATTTTCTAACATATATATGTAAATACGCCCTGTTTCTTTTGTTGGGTGAATGTTAGTTACATTTACGTACCACGTACCATTTCCGTTTACTACTATGGACGAATCATTAACTCTTAAACTAACCAATGTTGCTAAATTTACTGCTTGATTAGTCGAGATTAAAAATAAAGCTACAGTCAATAACGTAGAAAGTAAGAATAAAGCCAGGGTTATTACTAAATTCATCCTAAATAGTTTGTCTTCTTTCGAAAGAGTCTTCTTCATTTAGCTACTTCGAATCTTCTTCCTACTTCTTTCCAATTTATCACATTCCAGAAATTAGTGATGTATTCAGCTCTTTTCTGCTGATACTTAAGGTAATATGCATGTTCCCATACATCAATTCCAAGCAATGGAATCTTTCCTTCTGATAATGGACTATCTTGATTTGCTGTTGAAACAACTTCTAATTTTCCTTTATTCAATACCAACCATGCCCATCCTGAGCCGAACCTATTCATTGCGGCATCAGAAAATAATTTCTGGAACTCTTCAAAGCTTCCGAATTGTTTAATGACAGCATCCAATAACTTCCCTGT
Source organism: uncultured Methanosarcinales archaeon (assembly GCA_964572885.1). Lineage (GTDB taxonomy): Archaea > Nanobdellota > Nanobdellia > Woesearchaeales > UBA10107 > UBA10107. The sequence continues at coordinate 1,838 of CAZNFC010000058.1, read as the reverse complement.
AGGAACTCCTCCTGCTTTAGGAGCCATTATCTTCCAAAACAACAGATGATTTACATATCCTCCGCCATGATTTCTAACAGCATTCCTTATATTCTCAGGAACCTTAGAAAGGTCTTTCAATATTTCATGGACATCTTTGCCATCAAGAGCAGTATCTTTAACAGCTGCATTATACTTGTCAATATAAGTCTGATGATGCTTAGTTAAATGTATCTCCATCGTACGAGCATCTATCCAAGGCTCTAATGCGTCGTAAGAATAGTCAAGTTTTGGTAATGTTATCATTTTCTCCCTCTTATGTAATCAAGCACGTCTTTAGCGTGTCCTAATGCTTTTACACTCTTGTAGGCTTTAATTACTTTATGGTTTTTATCCAATATGAATGTCGTCCTGTATATTCCCATATACTTCTTTCCCATGAATACTTTCTGTCCATATACACCATACTTCCTGCAAACTTTAAATCCGGGATCAGAAAGCAAAATAACTTTCAAATTATATTTCGAGCAAAACGCTTTCTTCGTCTTCTCATTGCCGCCAGAGATACCGACAATAATTGTACCAATCTTCCTGAAATCTCCAAGATATTTAGTAAAATCAATAGCTTCGATTGTGCATCCTGTTGTGTCATCTTTCGGATAAAAGTAAAGAACAGTATATTTCGTCTTGAAATCGCCTAAAGACCAATATTTGCCATCCTTGTCCTTTAATCTAAAATCAAAGGCTTTCATAACATCACTAATAGTCCCATTCGCTTTTAATTTTTACTGTTCCCTTCAAGATTGAGCATTGGCATGCCAATCTGTGTTTCTTATCTCTGTCGCCAAAATACTCTTCCTGTTCATTTAATTCATTCAAGTTGTCAGAACCTTCAAGTATCTCAATCTTGCATGTACCGCATATTCCCTGTTTGCAGCCAAATGGTATTCCTAATCTTTCGGCTGCTTCTTTCACTTTGGAACCATCAGTAACTTCTTCCACTCTGTCATTCAGTACTATCTTAGCCATTTATTAACTATCGTTAACAAAAGATATTTAAAAGTATCGCCAAGGTACAATACTAATGAAAAAGGAGAAAATAGCCAATGTGCCTAACTTTGTGACTCTCATAAGGCTCATCATAACTCCCATAATCATCTATTTCGTGGTTGCAGGGTATGATCTCGCCATTGTAAGCATATTATTCATAACAGCGATGCTGACTGACTTCTTTGACGGCCAGATAGCAAGGCGGTATGACCAAAAGACAGAATTTGGGAGGAAATTTGACATAATAGCTGACAGGATACTTCTTCTTGGAACTATATTGGCATTCGTGATAAATTTCTACACAAGAGACAGTTTCACTATACTGAACCTTTCACAGATATCGCTTGTGCTTTCAAGAGAAGCTATAGCTTTTCCATTTGCGATATACGGTTTCGTGAAAGACAAGAGAATTCCTAAGGTCAGGCTCATAGGAAAAGCAACGACACTTGCACAGGGGCTTACATTTCCGCTGATAATACTCAGCACTCAATATGAATCATTGGTAAGACCTTCTATCTTTTTCTCGGTAGTGACTTTTGCGATAGGGCTTATTTCAGCAGGATACTACGCGACAGATATAATTAATGAGAAATGATCATCTCTTATTTTCAATCTCTTCAGATAATTCTTTCAGGAAAACATCATTATTTTTCTCTCCCTGTATGATATTATCTCTCGTCCTTACATTTACTGTCTTGTTCTGCACTTCCTTATCACCAATTACCAAAATATAATTATAATGCTGGACCTCAGCGTCCCTTACTTTTTTAGGAGTGGATTCGACTCTCTTGTCTATCTCGCATCTTATT
>CAZNFC010000057.1:0-3079 GCA_964572885.1 uncultured Methanosarcinales archaeon | reverse complement strand
ATATCTAAGTATTATTGCAATCGTGAAAAATCCAAGTATCCATCCGAATATCAAAAGACTTGCAAGGAAAGGAATAAGTGCGAATCCAAATCTGAATATATTGAATGAATACAAGAACAAGGAGAATATTGCCATTACTGATGCAACTATCCCTACTCTTATTATTCCAAGCAGGACGCTTGAAGTCAAGAATTCACTTTCTTTTAATGGGGTTACGAATATGTTAAGGAAATTCTTTTCCCATAATTCTTCAAGGAACGCTATTGAGACAGCTTTCTGGGATTGATTCAGCAGATCCCATAGGATTATCGCTCCTAACAGGATAGTCACTATATTTACTCCTCCGAAATTATTGCTTTCCAGAAATTTGCTTATGAATCCCCATAAAAGAAGTTCTAAAATCGGCCAATAGAATATGTCAAGCATCCTTGGAAAACTTCTTTTGTAGAGGTAAAGATTCCTCATAAGCATTGCGTGAATCCTGTACCATTTCATTGAGGTACTCCGAAATGAAATAGATGAGCCTCTGGCTCAGCGTGTTTCATATTTCTTCAAATTCCTCTTTTGTTGCTTTACGTACATGATTATGTTCTCTCGCGATGGCAAGGAAGACTTCATTCATGTCTTTTCTTCCGTATTTTTTGATCAGTTCTTTTGGAGTGCCGTCATCAGTTATCTTTCCTTTATTTATGAAGATGACCCTGTCGCATAATTCTTCTATTTCTTCCATGTTATGGGATGTGTATATTATCGTGACGTTATGTTTTTTCTGCATGATTTTCAGCATTTTTCTTACCCTGTCTGCGATGTCAGGATCCAATGATGCCGTAGGTTCATCAAGCAATAATAATTTAGGCTCATTAAGGAATGCTTTCGCAAGATTCAATCTTGTAAGCTGTCCTGTTGACAGGTTTAAAGTCATCTTGTCCATCATCTCAGTTATCTCGAAGAATTCTGCGACTTCTCTTACTTTTCGTTCCGGATCTTTTACTCCGTATAATCTTGCGAATGTTATCAGATTTTCTTTTACTTTAAGATTTCCAGGGAGTGAGACATAAGGGGATGAGAAATTTATCTTTCCTAATATCTCTTCCCTATGTTTATGATTCTCTTTTCCAAAAATCTTAATTGAGCCTGAAGAAGGTGTGATTAGGTCTAATAACATTAAAATTGTAGTTGTCTTTCCAGCTCCATTCGGGCCTAATAATCCAACCACATGACCTTCCTCTATCTTGAATGAGACCCCATTTACAGCTATAACATTTTCAAATGATTTTACGAGATTGTGGACTTCCAGGACAGGAGTTTTCATAGGTAAAAGTGTTTATAGATAGTTTATAAGTATTACTGAAAGAAACCTTTAAATAACCCGTTTATAGCCTTTTTATCATGGTAAAGATTACTTTGCCCGATGGTAAGGGCGAGGAATTCAAGAAAGGAGTCACAGGCTTAGAAATAGCCAGGAAAATAGGCGAAAGACTTGCTCAGGCAGCTTTGGCTATTGAAGTGAACGGAAATATAGTTGATTTAAGTGTTCCTATAAATTCTGATTCTAAGATAAGAATAATAACTTTCAGGGATAAAGAAGGCGTTGAAGTCTTCAGGCATTCAACTGCTCACCTGTTAGCCAATGCGATAACTGAATTATTCCCAAAAGCAAGATTGACAATAGGTCCTGTCGTTGAAGAAGGATTCTATTATGATGTTGATGTTCCTCCTTTCACTCCAGATGATTTTGCGAAGATAGAAAAAAGGATGGGAGAAATCGTAAAGAAATCAATCCCGATTGAAAGAGTAGAGCTCACAAAACAAGAAGCGTTGAAGATATTCAAGGACAATCCATACAAAGTCGAGATAATAAATGAGATTCCTGGAAAGGATAAGATATCTGCATACAAGCAGGGAGATTTCATTGACTTGTGCAGAGGGCCTCATGTCCTGAACACATCTTATCTCAAAGCATTCAAGATAACAAAAGTCTCTTCAGCATATTGGAGGGGAGATTCAAAGAATAAATCACTTCAGAGGATATATGGAATTTCATTCCCTGACAGAAAAGATCTTGATAATTATGTTAAGATGCTTGAAGAGGCAGAAAAGAGAAACCACAGAAAGATTGGAAGGGATATGGACCTGTTCAGCATACATGAAGAAAGTCCTGGTTCTATCTTCTGGCATCCTAAAGGAACGATACTGTACAATGAATTGGTAGATTTCGCAAGGGAAGAAAATACTTTGAGAGGATATAATGAGATAAGGACTGCCACAATCATGGATCAGGAATTATGGAAATTATCAGGTCATTATGACAACTTCAAGGAAAATATGTACTTCACAAAAGTCGAGGACAAGAATTTTGCGATAAAACCTATGAACTGCCCAGGAGGATTATTGATATACAAATCAAATCTTCATTCATACAGGGAACTGCCTATAAGAAATGCAGAATTCGGACATGTCCATAGGCATGAATTAAGCGGAGTCCTTAATGGATTATTCAGGGTAAGAGCATTTACTCAGGATGATGCGCATATATTCTGCACAGAAGAGCAGATACAGAGCGAAGTCCTTGATATGATCGATTATGCGGCAAAAGCTTACTCTACATTCGGATTCAGCTTTGAGACTTTTGTCGCGACAAGGCCAGAAAAATCCATAGGTTCTGAAAAAGCATGGAAAACAGCTACTGATTCATTGATAAAAGCCATTGAAACAAGAAAGATGCTTCACAAGATAAAACCCGGAGAAGGGGCATTCTACGGTCCGAAGATAGAATTCAATATAAAAGATGCACTTGGAAGGAATTGGCAGTGCGGAACTATACAGATTGATTTTTCGATGCCTGAAAGATTTGGAGCTACTTACGAAACAAAAGACGGGATGAAAAAGACTCCCGTAATGATCCACAGGGCGATATTCGGCTCGTTGGAAAGATTTTTAGGGATATTGATAGAACATTACGGAGGAAAATTCCCTCTGTGGCTGAATCCAAATCAGGTAAAGATACTTCCTATAGCAGATAGGCATGTGAAATATGCTGAAGAAGTGTATTCTTTATTATTTCAGGCAGGAATAAGAT
>CAZNFC010000056.1:0-3364 GCA_964572885.1 uncultured Methanosarcinales archaeon | reverse complement strand
CGACAAGAGTCGGAATAAATGTTTACTTATCAGGATATCTGAAAGAGGAGAATATAAGATTCAGGGACAAGGAAATAAAGTTTTATGCAAAAGCTCCTATGCAGGTGCATAAAAAAATAAAGATCGCTGAATGGGGAGATATGGAGAAGAAACTTGACAAGTTCAGGCTTACAGTAAATCCTGGTTCTGTCAATCTTAATGAAATCATTGGAATAGTAGGAGAAAACGGGATCGGAAAGACTACTTTCGTCAAATTGATCGCAGGAGAATTGAAGCCTGATTCAGGAGATGATATAGGAAATCTGAGGATTGCATACAAACCGCAGTATCTGACTCCTAATGATGAAATTGTAATGGAATATCTAGATGAAGCGATAAGAAATCACAAATCAGAGATAATAGAACCGTTGAATATAGAGGATCTTTACATGAGCAAACTGAATGAACTTTCAGGAGGAGAACTGCAGAAAGTAATGATTGCTAAAGCATTGGGTCAGGAAGCTGACTTGGTTTTATTAGACGAGCCTTCTGCTTACCTGGATGTAGAGCAGAGATTGATAATATCTAAAGTGATAAAAGAGATCTCTTTGAAGTATAACAGAAGCTGCTTAGTCGTTGACCATGATTTATTGTTCATAGATTATCTGTCAGACAGAGTTGTTGTCTGCGACGGAATACCAGCTGTTCATGGAGCAGTTGAAGGACCCTTTAGCATGGAAGATGGAATGAATAAATTCCTGACTAAATTGAGAATCACCGTAAGAAGAGATATGGAAAGCAACAGGCCAAGAATAAACAAGACTGATTCACAGATGGAAAGACAGCAGATACAGGAAGGTAAATTGTATTATACGAGTTAATATTTTGCCAATATTTATATATTAGATAAACAGCAAACTAATCATGTCTGAAAATAAGGGATTGCTACTCATTTTGGATGATTCGGAAGAATCGAGAAAATTGGAGAGAGCTGTTAAAGGACAAGGAGTTGCTTATAGAGTTGTCAGGAATCACGACCCGACTAGAGAAAACGTGCCTGCAATTGAGACCCCATTTGGAATAGTTAGAGGTTATGCAAACTTAGCAACTTACTTTGATCTTGGACCGGACTAAGTTTAGACTACTATTCTTTGATCTTTCTTGCTATCGTAATAAACCCCGAATGGATCCTTTCAGATTTTGGCTTTATCTTCTTTTCCAATACATCCCAAGGCTGTTCTATAAGTTCGACTGTTTTAATTATGTAAAATTTATTGTTTTTTGTCAGAGTATTGACGAGATCACTCACTGAAGTCAAGTTTGGAGAATAAGAAACTAAAAATCCACTTATCTTCAGTGCTTTTTCTGATGGTTCTATTGCATTCCACGGCTCAGGAAGATCAAGAATGACTGCATCAGCATTCTTGACTCCTAAGTCTTCGTACATGCTTTGTTTTTTAACTTCTAAATTATCAATTCCTAACTCTTCTATGTTTTTCTTGACTACTGCGATATGTTCGTCTTTTATTTCGAATGAGATTACTTTTTTCACGATGTTTGCAAGAAAACAAGCAATGCCTCCTGAACCAGAACCTCCTTCTACAATTACAGAATCTCTTCCTAATCCTAATTCAGCGATTATGAATCCTATGTCTTTCAATAAAGGTATTTGTGGCAATCTTTCTATTTTCCTGTACTGGTCTATGAACGATGGAGAATAAACAACACATTCTTCATGGTGATCTGAGAGTATCACCTCTCCGTCCTTTGCTTTCTTGATGTCTTCTTTTTTTATCACTCCGAACTTAGTGTGGAAGTCTTTATCTAAATCTTTTACAAAATATATCTCTCCCTGCTTTGACTGCAGTATTTTCTTTATCTTCATACATCACTTAATAAGGCAAAGAATTAAATAGCTTTCTATTTAAGTGTAAATCATGAAAGTTATCGTTGTCACAGGGACTCCAGGAACAGGAAAAACAACTATTGCTAAGAAAATATCTAAGCAGAAAGGCTACTTATATGTTGATGTAAAGAAACTGATCAAGAACTTCAAATTAAATGAAAAATTTGACAAAAATAGAAAAAGCTGGATTGTTGATGTGAAGAAATTAGACAAAATTCTTGTTGGCGTAATTAAGACTTGTAAATTTGACAAATTAAAAGGGGTAGTTTTTGACTCTCATCTGAGCCATTATCTGTCAAACAAATATGTTGATTTATGTGTTGTCACAAGAACTGATATTAAAAAGTTATATTCAAGACTTAAGAAAAGAGGATATTCCAAATCAAAAATAAATGAGAATATTGAAGCTGAGATCATGCAGGTCATTCTTGAGGAAGCAAGACGCTTGGAGCATAAAATAAAGGTAATTAAGACGTAACCTTTATAAAAGAACATAGCTAAATAACGTAAAAGCTGTTGCAACAGCTAAAAGAGGTACCAAAATGAATAATTGTGAAGGATGCCATGAGGGCATGTGCAGTAAGTGCAAGGGTGGATTTAAGATTGTTTTGGGTTTGCTTGTATTAGCGAACGTAAATTATCTTATGTGGAGCTGGTGGACATTTTTAGGAGCAGTACTTATCTTGGCAGGAATAGCTAAATGGATAAGACCTTGCTGTCCGCATTGTGAAATGTGCGAAATGCCTATGAAGAAGAGAAAATAATCTCTTCTTTCTTTTTATTTTTAATTATGAAAAATTTTAGAAATAAGATATATTTTTTATTGAAGAAAGTTCCTAAAGGAAGAGTTACGACATACAAAGAACTTGCTGAGGGACTAAACTCTAAAGCTTATCGTGCAGTAGGAACAGCGATGAGATTGAACAAGAATGCCCCCATTGTTCCTTGTCATAGAGTGGTTAACTCAAATGGATATGTTGGCCATTATTCTGGAAAAGGTGGCCATCAAGCAAAGATAAGATTATTGGAAAAAGAAGGTGTTAAAATAAAAAATAATAAAATTGCGGATTTTAAAAATAAAATATATAAATTTAAGAAAATAAAAAAATTTAAATAAGATCCTTTTCTGTCAAGATCGTCACTCTTGCATTAACAGGTCTTACTTTTGAATCGTTTGCAATCAGATATTTGACATTTGCTCTTTCGGCTGCTTCAGCGACATCTCTGTCAACTGTTCCGTCAAATACTACTGCATATATTCCTGAGCTTAAGCTTTTTATCGTTGAAGCTAATTCTGATACAGGAACTTTCCCTAAAACATTCATATCAGCATCCAATATTGATGCTCCTCTTGTCCCTACTTGTTCAGTAAGAAGCGTCTTGAATGTTTCTTTTTCATCTGAAGATAGTCTTGTGGATCTTGCAGGTCTTTCTGTCCTTACAGGCCTTTCTTCTCTTTGAGGCCTTCTTTCAGGCATC
>CAZNFC010000055.1:0-3463 GCA_964572885.1 uncultured Methanosarcinales archaeon | reverse complement strand
TAATATTCATTCTTTCTGCAGGTCAGGCAGGCAAAGAGCAAAGTCAAAAATTAGCTGATAAAGGTGTTGTAAATCCTGTGCTGACATTTCCTCAGCAGGTCGGAGAAACATTGAGACATCCTGCTGTTCTTGGATTGATAATGGTCCTGTTGATCGCAACATTCGCGACAATGCTCCTTTCAAAACCTTTCGGATGATTATTTTTTCTTTAGGTTCTGAGTTATCCTGGAAAGCTCGTTGACATTCTCCACAAATCCAGGAAGTATCTTCTTGAATACCTGCTCTAATGCCTTGATATCTGTCGAGACATCTCTCATTACAGCATCGCCTTCATTTATCCTGCCAAGAATATTCTTATTCAACGAATCAAAGTCCATCTTCAGGCCTTTTATCTGCTCGTCCATTGAAGTCAATTTCATCTCTATAGAAGACTTCCATTCTATTATCTTATTAACATGATCGACCAGATCGCTCCATTTCTCTTCAATTATTGATTCTGCAATCTCTGCAATCTTATTGGAGTCCACTCCATCTGATTGAGGAGCTTGCATCGAAAAGCTCGGATATTGCTGCGGTTGTTCTGTGTATTCCATTCTGTTTCCCTCTAAAGCAGGATTCACTTCTGAACTCGATAAAGCATCAAAGACGTCTGCGTTCGAATAGCCTTTGTACAAAAGTCTTTGCGCAATCTCTTCATTTCCAAGGTTTTGTGAACGCAGCCTTGCTACTTCATTCAAAAGATTCTGATCTGACATTATGTGAAAAAATGGGACTTAGCTATTTAAAGTTAGTGTTTTTTTACTGAGATGACCTTATCCAATTCCTGTCTTGTCACAAAATTAAGAGGCTCCCAGTATCCGATATATTTCTCAAGGATCTTTACTTCTTCTTTTGTAGCGCTTAATTTTAATTCCTTTACAAGCAGAGTCAATTTCTCTTTTATATCGTTTATTTCCATCTTCAGATCCATCAGATCCGAATTCATCAGCTTTACATCTGAGATTATCTTTTTATCATTAGAAATCATGTTCTGCTCAATGACCTGAGCCTTGTTTCTTATTATAGTATTCTTGTCTTCAAGGGTCTTGACTGTCCTGCTTAGATTGCCCACTTGGGCAGAAATATCAGATATTATGTTTGGACTTGCTTCCTCCTTGCCGCCGAATATACTCTTTTTAGGCTCCTGCTTGGGTGGTTGTGGTGGAGAGGAATCAGCCATTTTTCTAAGTAATCTTTATATACCTTCTTGTGTTAATTTTATTTAAATAGAGGCAATTATATAATAATTTGTTGCTATAGAGTAGTAGTATAAAAGAGGGGTAGGTTGACAGAGGAAAATAAATACGAGATACTGCACGAAGGAGAGGAAACTATCCTTAGGGTAGATGCTGAAAATTGGATCATGGTTCCTTCTTTGGAAGATGACCCAATCACCATGTCCAGAACAATGGATATGTTAATTGAAATTCCCCAAGCAACAGGAATAATATTTGCGCAGAAAAGAGATTACGAATACGACATAAGACAGACAAGAATACTTTCTGAGATCGCTTTGCTGTACAACAAGCTGATAAAAGAAAAAGACATCATAAGCTATGAACGTCTTGATGTCGAGCACGGAGAAAGGTTCATCGGCGGAAAATATACGGCCCTGAAAAATATAATGTTCTCTGTGATGAAATCAGACCCTCTTGCATGCTATGTCGAGATAATAAGGATGCTGAGAGAAGAAAAAGGAGAGCTTGAGAAATTCAAAGACATACAAGCTGCACCATACCAGCTGAAATTAATCAATGTGCTTACTTATGTCGTTGATCTTCTTGATAAGACAAAATTAATAATTTTAGCCAAACCGTATCTTCCGGGATATAAGATAGGGACAAGAGATGTCTATAAGAAATTATTCTCTCCGACTATCAAGCCGGATTTCATGTACACGAAATTAATGGCAAGCTATCCTATTGACGGAGAGCAGTTAGATAATTATCTTGTCGATGAAAGCGAAATAACTGTATTCAAAGTTCCTGATACGATCCAATATTTATATCATCTGAATCCCCCTGAGTTCAATCTAAGCGAGGAAAATTACGAGCTACTTGATCTCGCAAGAAGGATAATGGCAGAGCATCAGCCGAGCAAAGAAGAATTTACAGACCCTGAAAGGATGAGACAGGTTTTCTATAATGTCGGAAAAGATCTGATTGAAGAGCTTTCGACATTCAGGAATATGAGACTCAGCGAAAAAGATGTCGCAGAGCTGACACAGATACTTGTAAGATACACGATTGGATTCGGATTGATAGAGATTTTATTAAGCGACGATAAAATACAGGATATAACGATAAACAGTCCCATGGGACATATATCTTTATTCGTAGTTCATTCTGACTGGGGAGAATGCACAACAAATATAATTCCAACTCCTGCTGAAGCTGAAAGCTGGGCTTCAAAATTAAGGTTGATTTCAGGAAGACCTTTGGATGAAGCAAATCCCATCCTTGATACCGAAATCGAGCTTCCGAGAGCAAGGGCGAGAGTCGCAGTAATCTCTCCTCCTTTGAATCCGTCAGGATTGGCTTATGCATTCAGAAGACATAGAGACAAGCCATGGACGCTTCCTTTATTCATAAAAAATAAAATGTTAAACTCATTGGCCGCAGGAATATTGAGTTTCATAATAGACGGTAACAGGACAGTTTTAGTAGCAGGAACAAGAAGCGCAGGAAAAACATCTTTATTAGGTTCTGTTTTGACTGAAGTTCTCAGAAGATATAGGGTAATCACGATAGAAGATACATTAGAACTTCCAGGAAAAGCGTTAAGAGACTTAGGATATAACATACAGCAGATGAAAGTCGGCTCTGCTTTGTCAAAAGGAACAAGCGAAGTCCCGGCAGATGAAGGAATAAGAACTACTTTGCGTCTTGGTGATTCCGCATTGATCATTGGAGAAATAAGGTCGCTTGAAGCAAGAGCTTTATTTGAAGCGATGAGGGTAGGAGCATTGGCTAATGTCGTGGCAGGAACAATTCATGGAGATTCTCCTTACGGTGTTTTTGACAGATTGGTAAATGATCTGCAGGTTCCAAAGACAAGTTTCAAGGCAACAGACATAATTGTTGTTACCAATCCTATAAGATCTCCAGATGGTCTTCATAAATGGAGAAGGATAACATCAATCACAGAAGTAAGAAAACATTGGACAGACGATCCCTTGACTGAACATGGATTTGCTGACCTGATGAAATATGATGCTGTTACTGATCAGCTTGTTCCTACAGATGTTCTGATAAATGGAGAATCGGAAATACTTAAAGCGATAGCAGGGAATGTAAAAGACTGGGCAGGAGACTGGGATGCTGTCTGGGAGAATATTGAATTAAGAGCAAAGATAAAGCAGGCGATTGTCGATTACTCTGAGAAAACAGGTGATGCAAATATGCTTGAAGCGGAATTCTCTATA
>CAZNFC010000054.1:0-3871 GCA_964572885.1 uncultured Methanosarcinales archaeon | reverse complement strand
CATTGGCAAATGCTTTGCAAAAATTAGAAAGTTCTGTCAAGATGAATCCATTAAGAGCAAGCCCTGTCGCAAATGCAACATCACACTTGTTTATTGTAAATCCATTCAAAGGAGAAGGACTGGTTTCTTTGTTCATGACACATCCTCCGACTTCAATGAGAATACAGAAATTGAAGGAAATGAAGTTCTAAAGTTTTCTAACCGCAATAAACTCTGTGAAATTAGGCTTTTTGTCGCTTATATCTTCTGCGATAATATCAAGGCATCCGTCAGTTATCGCTTCTCTTCTTGCAAATGTCTTTGATTTTTTATCTCTTGCCAGATAATTTATTTTATCCATAGTATCACTCGGCGCAATGCAAAACAACCACTTCCAGGGCCTTGATATATTTTGCTTCTTCTTTTCCTTTTGGTTTTATTTTAATCAGCGTATAATACGCCTGTCTGTAGTGTTCAAGATCAGGATGCATATTTTCTGCACCGGCCACAATTTTCTCTAATTTTTTACTGTAAGTTTCCATAGTTTCATCTACCTCGTTCAATTATTTTTGTTGCAAAATTATATTTACTTTTTTAAAACCAAGAGAATCTCTTTTTCATCCCAACAAAGGCAAGACTTGGAATTTATAGAGAACTGAGTCTAGCAAAAATACCAAAATGTAAACATTTTGTTTGCTATCATAATAAAATTGAAATATAAGGAGTTAATAAATCTTTCTAAACATAATAATCCTTATCCAGAGTTCTCTGAATTTCTTTAGCAGTTTTATCTCCTACATTAGGAATCCTCTTCAGTTCTTCTTCTGTAGCATTGAATATTTTTCTTACGCTTCTGAAATTATGCAGCAATTCTTTTGCCATTTGAGGACCTACATTAGGCAGAGAAGAAATTATATATTCTTGCAGCTCCTTATCAGATATCGGTTTCTTTGAATGCAATGAAAAATGCTTCTTTTCAGGATCCTGCTCTCTTTTAGCGATTATGTAAAGCATTTCAGATGTTTCTTTGTTATTTCTGGTCTGAATTATAGGAATTCCATAAGAAACTGCAATAGTTGATAACATTCCTTTAATTGCGTTAGGATGTATGTTTCTTTGAGAGTAAATATCTTCAATTCCCTCTAATATAAGCAAAGGCTTGTCCACTTTAGACAGATATTTCAATTGTTCAAGCAATCTGCCGTCAATTATAGAATCAACAAAATCAGGAATTGTTTTTAATTCAACAACACATCTGTCACTTGGCTGGTAATCTCCGACATCAAGCCTTTTCAAATCTATTTTAACTCCTAAATCAACTAATTGCTTCATAACGCCGTTGTTTTTCTCTCTGTCATCGCAAACTATCTTTATTTCTTCAGTTTTGTTTATTGTCTTTTCAATATTATCTGTTTTTAGTTCATTCAATGATATTTTTCCTTTTAATTCTCCTAATAATCTATGCATCTTCTTTTCCTTATGGAATGTTGACCATTGATATGCTTCATCTCTTGTTTTAACAGCAACCAAGACAATTACTTTTCCTTTTTCATTTCTTCCAGTTCTACCGCGTCTTTGAATTGTCCTTATTGCTGAAGGGATTGGCTCGTAAAATACCACAAGATCAACAGAAGGAACATCTAATCCTTCTTCAGCTACTGAAGTTGCTATAAGAACATTGAAATTATCTTCTCTAAAATCATCGAGAATCTGTTTCTGCTGTTTTTGACTCAAACCGGTGTCTGCCTTCTTTGCCTGGCCTACGAATATTGATGATTTAACACCATCTAAATCATCCAGCTCTTTATTTATTTTAGAGGCAGTATCTCTGTACTGCGTAAAAATAATAATCTTTTTGCTCCTGTTATTATGGACTATTTTCACCAATTCCTTCATCTTAGGATGCTCTACATTATTATCATATAATTTTCTTGTCATCTCAAATATCAGCCTGAATTGTTCGTCCCCTACAAGATTCTTTATTGCCTTGCTTGTTCCTCTGGATGCTTCTTCAGTCATTTTCTGAAGATACATATACAATGAATGTATTCCCTGCGTCTCAAGAAGCTCCAATGCATGATGTATCTTAGTCGCTTCTGCGATTAGAGAGATGCTCTTGAACATCTCAGGAGTTTTCTCTCCTGAATTCAGCATTCCATGAAGTTTAGCCTGCAATTTTATCAAATCAGATTTTCTTATGAGAATGGAATTCAAATATCCGTAATTCTTTACCTCACTCAATCTTGAACTGTATATCTGCTCAATCGATTTCTTGATGAATGAAAATGCAGGAGGAAGATTAACTTTTACATAATCAACATCAACTTCCTGAACATATTCCTTGACATCAGAATCGGTTTCAGTCCTGACTTCTATATTTTCAATATCCAGACATCTGCATATCTCAGTTATTTTCTCCATATCAGAACCAGGAGATGCGGTCAGTGCAAGTATTCTTGGATGTAGTGCTTTCTTGCTGTATTGCTTTGAAATGAATACATAAGAGTAATCTCCAACTGCTCTATGAGCCTCGTCAAAAACAAGCAAAGAAACTTCTTCTAATTTTATCCTGTCAGAAATAACATCATTTTCCAGCCCTTGAGGTGTTGAAAATATAACGGATGCATCGTTCCAAAGTTTTTCCCTTTTTTCAGGACTTACATCTCCTGTAAATAGAACAAATCTGCTTTCATCATAATCGAAATGTTTTTTGAAAGTCTCAAGATGCTGCTGTACTAAAGGTTTTGTAGGCGCAAGAAATAATATTTTCAAATTCGGATAGATATCTAATCTATGTTTTGCAAGCATCATTGCCAATGCAGTCTTTCCAAGTCCTGTAGGAAGAACAACTAATGTATTTTTCTCCATTGTCTTTGAGAATATTGTCTCCTGGTACAATCTTGGCGTAAGATTCTTTAACATGTCAATATATATAGAATTTTTGTTTAAATACCTTGCGTGCGGTTGTCCTGTGGTCACTCGAACTTATATTTGTATATCCTGTGCTGAGTCTGAGATTTTATATTATTTTTATAGATAAAAGCATATACTATCCATATCAACACAAAACTCACAATTGTTACTATCAATGCAATTATCAACGGAGAAGCTAATATTGTCAATCCACTGAATATCACTAAGACTAAAACAAGCAGATACTGCAATGGAGAAGCATAAAGAAGCTTAAGCCCGTCTGATGTTGTGAATTCTTTTACTCCTCCTGGCTTGAATTTATGGAGGTAAGGGATAGGAATTATTGAGAATACAGCAATCCAGAGATTTGTTGAAATCACTTTCATTAAAATACTTTCACTCAATATTTGTGCAGGAATCAGTATTTTTGCAATCAAAGCAAGTAAAATACTGAACAAAGGACCTAAGAGACAAAGCCAACCTAATTGAGTATAACTTAAATTCGGCTCATGCTTCCCGATCCTTAGTTTTTCAATGACTGCAAATGAAAGCCCACCGACTGACAAGAATATTAGCGCTCCATTTGTCAAGAATATCATCATGAATCCAAAAGCAAGTCCTATCATCCATGTTTTGAATACAGCATCAAATCCTGCTTTTCTGGAGAAGTATTTTTGGACAGATAACTTACCTATAAGAGATATTCCTGTTATTATCAAAGCGAGAACAAAATTGCTTAATCCCAATTGAAGATCAAACTTGTCAACTCCCCATTCGCTGAATGAGAGAATGAACGCAAGGACAATGACAGTCAAAGCAATATCTTTACGTTCTTCAGGATTGAAATTTATGCTTTTGAACATTATTTGATTATTCCTTCGAGTGTTTATATAGCTTTTCCCTGAGTTGTCATCGGCTCGGCTTTATTATGCGTTGTTTATCGCAAGTTTCTATCTGGAACCTCGAAACTTGCTTTATG
>CAZNFC010000053.1:0-4275 GCA_964572885.1 uncultured Methanosarcinales archaeon | reverse complement strand
TAGCTGTAAAATATAATTATAGTAACGATTCTTCACTTCTTTTTCTATTTTATTTAGCTTCATGTTACTGACTTTATATCTGAATAAGGGTATATAAACATTATTGAGGATAAACTTTAAATAATACCGACAGGTCGGTACACAAAGAATGGCAGTAACGGGCGGATTATTAACAAGATTTCCAGCAGCATTAGCTATGTCTGCGCCAACTGGATTCAAACCAAATGATCCAAGGAAGCGTGTAGCCATAGGCCACGCAGGTTATGATGCAAATCCTTGTAACATGCATCTTGCAGATTTGGCAGAGAAAGTACAGCAAAATATGCCTGAAGATATTGCAGGATTAAAGTTCGGAACAATAGGTGTAAGTGATGGTATTTCTATGGGAACATATGGTATGAAGTTTTCTTTACTATCTAGAGATCTTATTGCAGATTCTGTAGAGACTCAAGTTGGAAGCTACTCTCCAGAAGCTTTAGAAGCAATTCGTTATCAAGGTTTAATTATAATTCCGGGATGTGATAAAAATATGCCTGGAATGATGATGGGTGCAGCAAGAAGAAATCTCCCAACAATAATGTTGTATGGCGGTACAATCAGAGCAGGAAAACATCCATCAACAAATGCAGATTTAGATGTGGTTAGCGCATTCCAAGTCCCAGGAAATCTTGCTTCAGGAAAGATAGATGAAAAAGAAGCATTGCAAATTTGCATGTCTTCTTGTCCAGGAGCAGGAGCTTGTGGTGGAATGTACACTGCGAACACGATGTCTTCTGCGATTGAAGCATTGGGAATGAGTTTACCTGGAAGTTCTTCAACGCCTGCCGAAGAGAAGGAAAGAGAGACATGGGAAGTCGGCAGAGCAATTTCACACCTAATTGATAGAGGAATAAAACCAAGAGACATAATGACTAAAGAAGCATTCTACAATGGAATGGCAGTCGCGATGGCAACTGGCGGTTCAACAAATATCGTCCTTCATTTCATTGCAATGGCGCAAGCTGCAGGAATTAAATTAACTGTTGATGATTTCCAAAAAGTTTCTAATGAAGTTCCTTACATTGTGAATATGA
Source organism: uncultured Methanosarcinales archaeon (assembly GCA_964572885.1). GTDB lineage: Archaea > Nanobdellota > Nanobdellia > Woesearchaeales > UBA10107 > UBA10107. Next base: position 3,202 of record CAZNFC010000053.1, on the reverse strand, counting down.
AACCAAGCGGTCCTTATGTGATGGAAAGACTGCATCAAAGAGGTGGAATACCTGCATTGATGAAGTACATGTTACATGAAGGCCTACTTGATGGAAAACAGATGACTGTCACAGGAAAGACATTAGAAGAGAATCTTGAATATGTTAAAGCAATAAAACCTGATCAGGATTTAGTTTATTCATTTGCTAAACCATTAAAATCAACAGGGCACATTCAGATTTTAAGAGGCAATTTAGCACCAACAAGTGCAGTAGGTAAAATTACAGGCAAAGAAGGGTTATATTCAGAAGGTCGTGCACTTGTATTTAATTCTGAAGAAGAATATACCGATGCATGGGATGCTGGAACAGTTGCAGCAAAAATCAAAGAAAATGATACTAATGGAGAGAAAACAGCAGTCGTAATAAGATATGAAGGCCCAAAAGGTGGTCCAGGGATGAGAGAAATGTTATATCCGACTTCTTCAATAACTGGTGCAGGACTTGGTGATAAATGCTTGTTCCTTACTGATGGAAGGTTTTCAGGAGGAAGCACAGGGTTTGTTATAGGTCACGTCACTCCAGAAGCTCATTTAGGAGGTCCGATTGCATTAGTAAAAGATGGTGACCCGATTAGGGTAGATGTAAAAAAGAATTCAATTGACTTACTTGTCGATCAACAGGAATTAGAACAAAGGCGGTCCCAATGGCAGGCGCCTCATTTAAAGATATTCGATGATCACGGAAATAGAATTATTGTCCTAGAAAAGTATGCAAGAGACGTAAAACCAGCATACGAAGGATGCGTCACAATCTAAGCAATCTTTTTAAACTATCATCTTTCTTGATTAATCATGGGAGTAATAGAAGACATAAACGAACTGGAGAATAGGATATCCAGCACAAAGTACAACAAGAGCACTTCTCATGCCATCGGTCTATACAAAGCAAAATTATCGCAGTTAAAAGATGAGATAGTAAAAAGAGCTTCCAAAGGCGGGAAGATGGAAGGCTTCAATGTAAAGAAGTCGGGCGATGCGACTGTTGTTCTTTTAGGATTTCCGAGTGTTGGTAAATCCACTGTGATGAATGTATTGACTGAAGCAAAATCAGAGGTCGCTGCCTACGAATTCACGACATTGACTGTAATTCCGGGAGTTATGAAGTACAAAGGCGCGCAGATACAGATTCTCGACGTTCCTGGAATAGTTCACGGAGCTGCAACCGGAAGAGGTAGAGGAAAAGAAGTTCTTGCTGTCATGAGAAATGCAGATTTGATTTTAATCTTGATTGACGGTCAGAAGCCGGAACATTACGGAGCGATATTAAAGGAAGTTTATGACGCAGGAATAAGGATAAGTGAAGAAAGACCGGTAATCAAAATAAAAAAAACAGCAAGAAACGGAATAAAAATCGGAAGGACTGTAAAAACCTCCTTGGATGATGAAACGATAAAAGATGTATTGAAAGAGTACAGGATTAACAATGCAGATGTAGTCATAAGAAGCAACTGCACAATAGACCAGTTTATAGATGCAATCGAAGCAAATAAGATCTATATACCTGCTGTTGTCGCTGTTTCTAAATTAGATCTGCTTTCTGAAGCTCAGATAGAGAAGATAAACAAGGACATCAACCCGGACTTATTCATTTCTGCGCAAAATAATGTGAACATGGACAGATTGAAGGAAGTTGTCTTTGAAAAACTTAAATTAATGAGAGTTTTCCTTAAGGAGATGGGGAAAGAAGCGGATCTGAAAGAACCGCTTATAATAAGATCAAATTCAACGATTAGAGACGTATGCAACAGATTGCACAAGGATTTTGTCACAAAATTCAAGTTTGTAAGAGTATGGGGGCCTTCTTCAAAATTTCCAGGACAGAAATTCAACTTAGATCATGTACTGAAGGATAAAGATATCTTAGAGATACATCTGAAATAAGATTTAATCAGAACCGCCATGCCAATGGGATCCGAAGATATCTAAATCTTTCTGATTCATATAATCTCTAATCATAAAAGATAATTCTGAAGATAATGCTGGAGATCCGCCATAAACTTGAACACGATCTTTGACTATTTTTAATCTGACTCCGTCGCTTTCGCATGCAATCTCCTCTAATCCGCCCTCTACCAAACCTTTAATTTTCTCGTGAGAAGCTTTAATCTTGAAAACATTACAGAATTGCACATATGCATATTGTCTTACACTGCTGTCTATTGGTAATATGCCTGATAATTTAACATCTACAGATGGGATTTCTTCTGTTGCTACTGGTGTCATACTGAATTCTATTTACATCTTATTTAAATAATTTGTCTTATTGGATAGATTCATATTGAGTAGTAACATAAGGATTATATATGGACTATCAATAGATTTTATCATGGTTGGCGGTGCGACAGCAGTTACTGATGTTCAAGCAGGTTCTCCTATAAATCTCACTAAAGTTGAAAAAAGAATAGGTATCGCCGAAATTGTGAATTCTTTGAATGAACCAGCACAAGTATTGCCAGAACCTTCAAAAAGATCAGAGATTGGTCCTGGGCCATTGTATGTTCTTACTCCTGAACAACGTAAACTTTCATTCTTAGATACATTAAGGATAGCATTTGACAGACACAGATTGGGTCTGGATGGAATAGTCGATAATACACGAAATGTCGTAGGAAATCCTGTTGATATAACTACTCTGCCTGAATATCAGGATGCTATTATTGCATTAAAAGATTTAAGAGATGCAGCATTAAAAGAAATGAGTTCAAAATATGTTCCAGAGACAGACATCTATAGTAAGCATATAGATGGTTCTCATCAGTAATCTAATTTAGCCAATAATCCTTTTTTCTTTACCCATCTGAACATCCAGTGGAAATATATCAGGACAAGTATCATGTATATTGCATTCAACAGGAATGACCATCCGAGAGAAGCCCATGGAAATACTCCTGTTGATATTATCTGTCTCATCCCTTCAAACACATGAGTTGTAGGAAGAGCATATGCTATGTACTTTACTTTTCCAGGCAATACTGATACAGGATAGAATACCGCGCTGAATGGCTGTATCAGAGCTAAAAATCCCCATGCAAGGACCTGAGCAGATGTTCCATATCTAAGTATTATTGCAATCGTGAAAAATCCAAGTATCCATCCGAATATCAATAGACTTGCAAGGAAAGGTATCAATGCAAAGCCGAATTTGAATATATTGAATGAAT
>CAZNFC010000052.1:0-4366 GCA_964572885.1 uncultured Methanosarcinales archaeon | reverse complement strand
AAGTATATATACCTATTTCCCCAGAAGTATAGTTTCCAGGATACATGATTTACCATGGCACCAGACGACGTTATTACGGCAGTTATTGAGGATGTTGCAGGATTAGATGTCCTTCCATTAATCGGTGTCTTGAAGGGAAGGAAGAATGTCTCTGAGTTTACCATTGCTGAAGAGCTTAAAGAAGAGATAAACACCATCAGAAATAAGTTGTATAGACTTTATGATTCTAATTTAGTTGAATTCACAAGAAAAAAAGATAAGAAAAAGGGCTGGTATATCTATTACTGGACTTTTGTACCTTCAAGAATACCTTTTTTAGTCAAAGATCTGAAGAAGAAGAAGCTTCAGAAATTGGCTGACAGACTTAAGACCGAACAAGGAAGTAATTTCTTTGAGTGCCCTAATAAAGACATGAGGCTTACGTTCGAGAAAGCTGTCGATCATGACTTCAAATGCCCTGAATGCGGTTCGCTGATGCATCAGGAAGATAATGAGAAAAAGATACAGCACATAACTGATGAAATCCAGAAATTGGAAAGGGAAATCTCCTCTCATGTTGATTTTGTCTATCCTTCGATAGCTATTGATGTAGCTGAAGAAATTGCGAAGGCAAAAATAGTAAAGAAGGTCGAAGTCAAAGTTGTGAAGAAAGCAATCAAGAAAAACAAAAGAAAATAATTATTTTATCCAAGGATAATGTTTTCTTATTTCTGAAATCAAATAATGCGGCTTGTAAATTCCCATTTCAGTCACCACTCCTGTGATTAGTTTAGGGTGGATTTTTTCATATTCGTAATTCAGGACTTGGACTCCTTTTGGCGGACTTCTCCATATTTCCTGATGAGGTCTTAATGATTTATTTCTTTCGTATTCCTGTATAGTTATCGGATTGAATTTCCAGCAGTCGGTGCACACATATACTGGAACATCATATTTATCTGCCAGATCGGCGATTAGTTCTGAACCTAACTCGCTGTAAACCTGTCCGTTTTCTGCGATTGTTGCCGCACCTAAAAGGACTATGTCTGCTTTTTTTAATGCCTGTCTCAGTGCCAAATCTGCATAGAATCTTACAGGTATTTTATGTCTTGAGATCTCTGATGCAATCAGATATCCGCTTAAGAATGGACTTGTTTCCGTAGTCACGACTTCAAAATTTGTTCCTTGTTTCTTTGATTTTATCAACAAATCAATTATTGAAGAAGAATATCCGTGGACATACACGACCATCCCTTTCCTTATCTTTTTATGTCCCACTTCCGCAATTTTAGTGTGTGAATTGCTTATATGCTCAAACGCTTCATTTATTCTTTGATTTAATTCGTGCTTTGTCTTATTTATGTTTAATGGTCTTATGTTGTAGAATATGCTATTTAATGCGTTTTTAGTTACAGGATCTTTTTCTCTTGTCGAGAGAATTGAGTGTTTAAGATCATTTAGATTTTTTAATAATTCTCTTGAATCTTTTTTTCTTGAAGAATGAACGGCTTTCCTTAATGTGATTAAGGCTTGCTTTGCGACAAGAATGTTATCTTTATTTTTAATTGCTTTTAGAGGATCCATTATCTGAAACTATCTTCTTTTTTGAAGTCTTTTCAATATTGTCTTCTCTTGTGATTCTATTGCCGCTTCTTCTTTGACTACTCGCATAGCTATCCTTTCTATGTTGTAGTCGATTTTAAGCAGTCTTCTCTCAAGAAGAACCAGGAATCTTAAACTGTAGACAATAGCTCCTAAAGTAGCCACAATGATTGCAAGAATTATGCCTTCGATACTCAATGCCATTTAGTCACCTTTTGAATACGATTAAGAACGTGGGGTTTTTAAAGGTTTTGATAGAATTACTGACCACGTAAAGCCAAGACCAATTCCTGTGCAAGACACTGCATTTGTCTTTTGGTTAATTGTGTTTGTTTAAAATCTGGATTAGTGCAAAATGGTTTTTCGGTTTTTCTGATGACTATTCTTATATTGTTTGTAGAAGTGACTTCCGCACCAGATATTCTTCTATCTGCGTGTGTACTTATTGCGTATGCAAGAGACTTTAATGAAGAATATCCACCAATTCCTATATTGCTTCCGTCTTGTTCTCTCGCCCAAAGAATGTATGCCTTCGGATGTTTATTTCTTCGTTGAACATCAAAGCTGAAATATTTCATTTAAAGAATTACCTCTTAATAACTTTAACTTCAGCAACATTCCATAAGGCATCGAATTGTGCCTGTAATGCTTTTGCGAAGAATGGTGTGTTTATCCATACGCCTGAATCGTAAGAAGGATGGACTTCTGCATCATCCATCAGCATGAATGTTACTTCTTTCGAATCGACTATGCAATATCTTGAGTTTATGTTAGGAAGACTTCTGACTTCTGCAACATCTTTCAATGAAACAATAACAGAAGCGACACTCTCATCTATTGGCGCAGCGATTCTGATGGAAATTCCTTTCTCAGCTAACTTCTTGAAAACAACTTTATATGCATCAGCTTTTCTTAACAATCCTTCTTTTGTCGTGAATATTGAGATTGATTTTGTTGCCTGCTTCATGCAAGCTTCTAAGTGATTGTAAAGATTATTTCTTCCTTTTATGATTCCTGTGAGATCGCCTGGTTCTATTAATTCTACTCCATTTTTATGGAGTAATTTCAATTCGTCAAGCAAAGGAGAATCTTTTAATTCTTCTAATGAACTTATCTGTGATTTTGATTCGTCTTCTATCTTCTTCTTTACCCTATTTACAATCTCTTCGGGAGGAACAGCGATATATTTTATAGGCTTTCCTAATTTCATTATAATAAATCCTTTCTTCTCGAGTGATTCTAAAACATCATAAGATCTTGATCTTGGAACATTTGCAATATCAGATAATTCTCCTGCAGTAGAAACGCCTCTTGAAAGAAGAGCAGTCCATAATTTACTCTCATAAGTATTAAGTCCGAAATCTTTTAATTTCTTCAAAAAATCTTTTCTTACAATCATGTTTGGTGTTTCCTCTAAAGCCTTGTACGTCTATGTCCTCTTTAAAGGAAAGAGCCTTTAACTCAAACCTATCTGACCAACATTAAACTAATATATAAAGCTTTTTATTTTTGTTACTACAAAATAGCAAAAATATATACGAAAATCACCATCCCCTCCATTTCGCCTGGAAGTGAGTTATTCTCTATTCTAAGACCTTTTCTTTATTTTCATTATTATATTATATTATTTATTTACTATATAGAAAACATATATAGTATAGTATGTAGGTCATGTGAAATCTTAATTAATATAGCTCAAACAACAACAATCAAATTGACAGACCTTGGGAACATAATATTGGTACTTCCATAGGAAACAGAGGGGTGGGGGTCTATATACTGAAACACATATTTTGGACAGTATAGCCTCTGTAGCCTTGAAACATAACTTTTATATACCTTCATTTCATTTGGAGAATATATGAAAGAAGTTGGACTAAAAAGTTTTTTCGAGAATTTTCTAAAAAAGGAATTTCTATTCAATGATAAGTCTGTTTTACAAGCAAATTATGCTCCGGAAACGATACCACACAGGGATCAGCAAATAGAGCAGATAGCAAACATCTTAGGCTCTTCTCTGTTATACCAAAAACCATCTAATTTATTCATATATGGAAAAACCGGAACCGGAAAGACATTGACAGTAAAATCAGTCACAAATAATTTACTCTCCGTCGCAAAGGAAAAAGGAATAAATCTGTCAGTATTGTATGTCAATTGTAAGCTGAAAAATACAGCAGACACCGAATACAGACTCATTGCCGAATTAATCAGATCATTAGGCAGCGAAGTCCCAAAAACAGGACTTCCGACACAGGAAGTTTACAGAGTATTTACTCACTTAGTGGACGATAAAAAACAATTAGTTATTCTAATCTTGGATGAGATCGATCAATTAGTAGAAAAAACAGGAGATGAAATATTATACACATTAACAAGAATGAATTCGGAATTAAAAAATGCACAGGTATCTATAATAGGTATTTCGAACAATCTCGTATTTACTGATCATTTAGATCCAAGAGTAAAAAGCTCATTATCTGAGGAAGAGATAGTATTCCCGCCGTATAATGCATTGCAACTTCAAGACATCCTGGTTAACAGAGCGAAAGATGCTTTCAAGCCTAACATAATACAACCAGGAGTAATAGAAAAATGTGCCGCATATGCAGCAAGAGAGCATGGAGATGCAAGAAGAGCATTAGAATTGCTTAGAGTTGCAGGCGAAATGGCCGAAAGATCAGACGAACAGCAGGTATTGATAAAACATATCGACATCGCCGAAGAAAAAATAGAGAAAGATAGGGTATTAGATATAATCACGACACAGCCAAAACAACATCAG
>CAZNFC010000051.1:0-4367 GCA_964572885.1 uncultured Methanosarcinales archaeon | reverse complement strand
TTATCTGGAAGGCCCCCAGATGATGTTTTTGATTCAAATTTCCCATTCCAGGTAGGTGTCAAATTAGAAAATAAAGGAGAATGGGATATCAGTACACCGTCAAATGTTAAAGTTTCAGTAACAGGAATAAATCCTGCAGATTTCAAGGTATCCCAGGCAAATCTTCAGATGGATTCTCCTGAACAATTAAGAGGATTAAAACTCAATAATGCAGGAAATATCATCTCCGGAGACTTCGTAAATGTAGAATTCCCTGAAATGAATTATTTCACTACAGTTTCAGGTTCCGTTCCGTTCACAATAAGAACAAATGTATGTTATGAATACGGAACAAAAGCACAGGGAAAATTATGCGTAAGAAAGGATCTTAGAACTGTTGCAGGCAATACAGGATTCTGCGATCCTAACAGACAAGTTCCTGCTGAAAATTCTGGAGCACCAATACAAGTTACAAATTTAAGGCAGAACGTAGGTGGCTCAAACAAGATAGATGTATTCTTTACAATCAAGAACATGGGAGCTGTCGGAGATTCATTGCACAAGGAAAATACCCAATGTGATTCATCTAATATCGCAAACAGAGATGTTGTTTTCGTACAGGTCTCTGATACAGGACTTGGAGACTTGACTTGTTCAGGATTGACAGGTGGAACAAAGACATCAGGTTACACTACTTTATTCAATGGCGAGAGAGAGATAAGATGTACACAGACAATCAACACTCCAGATGATTTCGAGAAAGTCATCAATGTAGAATTAAGATACGGATACAAGCAATACATAGATAAGCAGATAAAAGTAAGTCATTCAAGTTAAAATGAAAGACAGCAAATTAAAGCAATATAAATATCTTGGAATAATAACGGCATTATACATCACATTTCAACTTGTTTCTGATATAACTGCAGGTAAGATAGTTCAACTCGGAATATTTACAGTATCTGCAACAGTTCTTTACTTTCCTTTTACATATATATTTGCTGATGTCTTGACTGAAGTTTACGGTTACGCAAAAGCAAGAAGTGTTGTCTGGATGGTCTTATTCAGCTCAGTTCTTGCGGGAATAATGTATTCAATTGTTGTAGCTTTACCACCTGCAACAGGGTTTACTGCAAATGACGCTTACACAAGAGTTTTAGGGCAGATTCCAAGAATACTTGTAGGAGGGTGGATTGCAGTCTGGGTCGGAGGAGTTCTAAACGATTATATCCTCGCAAAGATGAAGATCTGGACAAATGGTAAGCATCTATGGACAAGGACAATAGGCTCTACAATCGTCGGAGAAGGAGCTAACACAGTATTATTCTACTTCATTGCTTTGTACACAATCATACCAACAGGACTTTTAATAAGTTCAATTCTATCAGGATGGTTCTTGAAAGTTCTTGTAGAAGTAATTATGACTCCAGTTACATATTCTGTAGTTGGATGGCTAAAGAAAGAAGAACACGAAGATTATTATGATAACAAGACGAATTTCAACCCTTTGATAATCAGAGATTAATTCTATTTCCCAGTAGCAGATACACCGGCTAAGAAAGCTTCTAACTGGACGAATTCATCGCTTCCTTCTGATATCCTGAATTCAGCTTCTCCACATTTCTCTATCAATAACATCTGTTTCCTCGGATCAATCTTCACATCAATTATCTCTTTCTGGATCTGTCTTATCACATCAAGTCCGGATAGGCCGTAATTTGTCATTACATTTAACAGCTCATTTCTCGCTTCAATGAATTTACTTTCTAATGCAAGCTCCAATACTCTCTTTATCTCTTTAGGTTTCGCTACACTTGCCATGGAATAGACAAGATCATCACTTATTTCCTTTGATATAGCTGTACAGCTTTGAAGTATATTTTCGAGCCTTCTTACATCTCCCTCACAAATATTAACTAAAGAATTCTTTGCAGAATCAGATATTTTCAGATTTTCATCCTTTGCGATATGCTCGATGATATTCATAAGATGCTCTTTTTCCATAGGCCTGAATCTGAATATTGCGCATCTTGATTGTATTGGATCGATTATTTTTGAAGAATAATTGCAGCTCAATATGAATCTGCAGGTTTGTGTAAAGTTTTCCATAGTCCTTCTCAATGCCTGCTGCGCTTCACTAGTCAAGGCATCACACTCGTCCAAATAGATTATCTTGAAAGGAACATCGCCGATGGCTCTTGTTCTCGCAAAATCTTTCACTTTATTTCTGATTACATCAATTCCTCTTTCATCAGAGGCATTTAATTCAAGAAGATTTTCTTTCCATGAATCCCCGAATAATTCATGAGCGGTAACCAAAGCGATAGTCGTTTTACCTACTCCGGGAGGCCCTGAAAACATCAAATGAGGCATATTTTTCTGATGCACAAAAGCTCTTAATTTACTGATAACGTCTTTTTGTCCCTTAACCTCAGAAAAAGTCCTCGGCCTATACTTTTCAGTCCAGATTGTGTGTTCTATCATGTCAAATCAAGAATTTAACGGATATAAAAGATTTTGTAATTTAGACAACATCTTCTTCAGCGATAACCAAGAAATCACCGATAGCCTGAACTGAACTGTAAGGTATCAAAATATTGCCTTGTCCGTCCTTTTCAAGTTCTAATTTTGTTGAATATGGAGTAGGATTTGTAAGAACAATATGTATCAATTCACCTGTCTTTGTCTCAAAAGTGACATCTCCAACAGCTCCGAACTTCTTTCCAGTTTTAGAAACAACCATCTTTCCTATTATCTCTTTAGAAAGCCTCTTGTCGTCTTCTACCATGTTTTAAAGCAAGCTAATCTTGTATTTAAAGCTTTTGTTTTGTTATATTGGTCCAGAAGGCGCCAGGGGAAAGTTTAAATACGTTACAGTGCTTTTTGAAAGTATGGATTTAGACAAGAGATTCTCGCTGATTAAAGAAGTGGGGAAAGAGATAGTTACAGAAGATGAACTAAAAGAACTTCTTAAGTCAAAAAAGTCTCCTGTGGCTTATGACGGATTCGAACCTTCTGGGCGTATGCACATTGCTCAAGGTCTTTTGCGTGTAAACAATATCAATAAGATGACTTCTGCCGGTTGCAAGTTCAAGGTTTTGGTTGCAGACTGGTTCGCATTTTTGAATAATAAGTATGGTGGAGATATGAAAAAGATAAGAATTGCAGGAGAATATTTCATGGAGATGTGGAAAGCATGCGGTATTGATGAGAAGAATGTAGAATTTGTGTGGACGTCAGATGTAATAAAAGACACAAAATATTGGGAATTAGTCATGAAGATTGCTACTATGAATACAGTAACAAGAATAATAAGATGTTCTCAGATAATGGGACGCTCTGAATCTGAAGCATTGTCAGCTGCACAGATATTTTATCCATGCATGCAGGCGGCCGATATATTTTATTTAGGAGTTGATATCGCGCAATTAGGTTTAGATCAAAGAAAAGTGAATGTTTTAGCCAGAGAAATTGCGCCAAAATTAGGATATAAGAAACCTTTGATCGTGAGCCATCATATGCTTGCTGGATTAGGAGAACCTGCTGTAGGATTAGAAGGTGCTGAACGCGCAATCGCAATGAAAATGTCCAAGTCAAAGCCAGACACTGCAATATTCATGGATGATTCTAAAGAAGAAGTCGAGAGAAAAATAAATAAAGCATATTGCCCTGCAAATACAGTAAAAGACAATCCTATCCTGGAATATGCGAAATATATCATTTTCGAGAAGATATCAAAACTAATCATTGAAAGGCCTGAAAAGTTCGGAGGGAATCTGACTATAAAGTCATATTCTGAATTAGAACAATTATTTTCTGACGGAAAGATTCACCCGATGGATCTGAAGAAATCAGTTGCGAATGAAATAAACAAATTATTGGATCCTATAAGAAAACACTTCTCAAAAGGAAAGGCAAGCAAGCTTTTAGAGCAGGTAAAGTCATTCGACGTCACACGATAAATTTATAAAAGGAAAAACACTTTAAATTAACATGACAAAAAAGACAGACGAGGAAGTAATAGAGAAAGTAATGTACGGTTATTCTGTCGAGACTTCTCAGTTAGAAGAAGAAAACAAAGTGTTGAAACAGACTTTGGAGCATATGAAATCAGAGCTTAAGAAATTCCAGACTCCGCCTTTGATGGTCGCAGAGGTCAAAGAAAAATTAGGAGAAAATTGCCTTATAAAATTAAACAACGGAAATGAGTTCTTCGTAAGCTGTTCATCCGCAGGAACGGAAATTCAGCCTGGAGATTCCGTCTTAGTCGAACAGAAGAATCTTACAATAATAAAGAAAATAAATTCATCGACAACATTCAATGTGGAGAAATTCGTGATAATAGAGAAACCAACAATAAGCTGGAAAGATGTCGGTGGGTTGGACAA
>CAZNFC010000050.1:0-4375 GCA_964572885.1 uncultured Methanosarcinales archaeon | reverse complement strand
TTCATCACTGTAAAACAGAAAAACATATATATAAAACCCCTTATTTTAAAGTCTATGACGGCAAAAAGAGGGCAAGCAGGGGCTGCAGCAGGACTTATTGCTATTATTGCATTCTTAATCGTTCTTTATATTTTATTATTGCCTTCTGACGTAAGGAATCAGTTAATTAACGGAACCTCTACATCAGGAATAAATTCAGCGCAAGAAAATATAAAGACTTCACTTGTTTTTGAACATCCAGGAACCTTGGATCCTGTCAAATTAAGAGATAGAGATAAAGTATTGGATTCATTTAATCTTTATTCGGACAAGACTGCAGTCGTTTTGAAATCTGTCGAAGCAGTTCATGCAGAGAACGGCTGGCTAAGAAGGAATCCTTATAATTTATCATTCAAAGTTGATGATTTAGCTCATACTGATAATTATCTCCTTGCCTTTGATGTTACAAACATGTTAGGAAGATTGATAATTACATTAAACGGAAAAGAGATCTTCAATTCAGAAGTAAAAGCAGGAAATGCACAACCTATCAAGTTGGACAAAGAAGACATAAAAGACCAGAATTCATTGGTTTTCTCAGTATCTGACGTAGGATTGGCATTCTGGAGATTGAACGAATATGATCTAAGCAATATTAGAGTAATTGCAGATTTCACAGATGTCAGCAAAAGAGTCTACAAGAATTCGTTCATAATTTCAGCAACTGAAAAAGAGAATTTTGAGCAGACAAAACTTAATTTCGTTCCAAATTGCTTGACACAAAAAGTAGGTCCTTTGAGAATAAAAATAAACGACAGGGATCTTCCTTATCAGGCAATACCTGACTGTGGTCTTCTTTCAAGCATAGAATTCAATCCAGGCTGGCTGCAGCAGGGAGATAATACAATAACTTTCAGCGCGGATGAAGGAAGCTATTTCATTGACAGAGTATCAATCAAGTCAACATTGAAAGAATTGAACTATCCTTTCTATTACTTTGAATTAAGCAAGGATCAATTCAAGGACGTTCAAGATAGAGTGGCAAATGTCACAGTAGGATTGAGATTTGCAGACTTCGAGGATAAAGTAGGAGACTTGAACATAAATGGTCATCTAAACGAGATAAGAATAAGCAACTCAACTTATGAGTTGAACTCAGATGTTTATGTGCAAGAAGGTCAGAATTATGTTCAGATAATTCCAAAGACTATTTTGAACATAGTGGACTTGAAAGTTTCATTTGATAAGTAATTCTTTTGAGGTATGATGGTAGACGTAAAAGAGGGCGAAAAATCAGCAAGAGATACAGCAAAGGCCCATGATGAAGGTCTTGATTATAAGAAATTAAAAGATCTTGCTTCTAAGACAAAAGATATGACTTCTGGTGCAGCAAATACCGGACTCAAATATGTTGATAGATTAAAAGACCTTGCGCCAAGCAATATCACCATAGGATTCATCGTCGCAATAGCTGCCGATTTATTTGATTATTATTCGGGATTAAATATAGGCGGACTGACATCTTTCGGAATACATGCAGTTACGTTCATCATTTTGACATTCTTAGGATTTGGATTAAAATATTCATTGATTGCTGGCAGTCTCGAATACCTTCTTCCGGTAATATTCGCAACTGCACAGCTTCCGACAGGTTTCATCACATTTTCATTGGCATTCCCATTCTGGATATTGTTTGCCATCATCGTTTGGAGAGAAAGTGGCATTAAATCAAAGACAATAACGACATTTGTAGTTGTTGCTGGAATAGTTTTCTTTTTAGTCCTTCTTCCTTCAATTCCGACAATTAATGATTTAGTTCCATCTGTACAATATACTCAAAGTAGAATTGCCGTAGAACAGACAAAGGATTTCATAAGTACTACATACACTAATACTGTAAATTATATAGGAGAAGAAAAAATATATTATACTTGCACGATTGCAGGCGGATCTGATCAGACGTGTAAACAACAGGCATTCCCGCAGGAAGAGCAATTAAAGCAAGTGCTGAAAATAAATCCGATTCTTGATACTGATTTCAAGATGGATATTGTCAATTTTGTTCAGCAGCCATTCCAGGTTCCGGATGACGGCAAAATAACTAATTATGTTCCTATATTCAGCAATGTCGAAGGTTCAAAAGTTTCTTATGGCTGCGGCGTCAAAGAAGCAGAAAATATAGGAACAACAGAGCCGAGCAATGAACCTATCGGCATAATAACAAGAAGCGGAACTGAAAATTCCATATTATGCAAATTAGATTTATCAAAGACAAAAATAAGGGAATTAACATATCAATTCAATGCGACAGCATCAGGAATAACTTCCTCGGGATACAAAAAAATGGTATTCGTAGGAGCCACAAAAAAAGAATCAGCCATAAACAGTGTCTTAAGTAATATTCAGTCGGAGTTTGACGCTTCTTCGGAATCCGCAAGGAATCAGCTATTGTCAGAATCATCAGATTTTTCAGGATTGATTTCTGAGTGGAGAAAATCAGACTTGTTTACTCCTGCAGTAGGAAAAGAAGATTTAGTCCAGCCCGTGATACAGGACGGTTTCATCAATCAGGTAGGCTCAGAATCACCTTTGATATATGGAATTCCTGGAAAGCCTATAAATTTTGCAGTATTCGTAAGGAATAACGGAAACGGAAGAATATCAAAGATAACTGATGTTCGTTTCACTTTACCTCCAGATATTCAATTTGACAAGCCTAATTGCGGTATAACTCCTGAAACATTAGCAAATACAAATTTCAGATCAACTCTAATTGATCAGTACAAGGCACTGCCTTCATGCAACATATTGTTTGTAGGAAAACTTGCAAATCCAAATATAGCAGAAGTAAAACAAATAAGCGTGAGCATAACTTATGATTATGTCATTTCAAAAGAGCAGATGGTGACTGCATGAAGAGATTATTTTTAGTTCTCATACTATTATTGGCTTCATGTGCAGGCAACACTAAAGCCGCAGATATAGGAGGAAGCGATGGACTTTCAATAACATTAGGAGAAATCCCTAAAGTCGTATACGAAGGACAGGGAATCACTGTTCCAGTCACACTTGAAAATCTTGGAGCAAGCAAAGCAGAAAATGGAATACTGCTTCTGACAAGTTTTGATCCTGACGTGATACATCTCGATTCCCAGAAAATAATAACAGGAATAAATCTCGAAGGAAGATCGGAATTGACTTCTATCGGGGAAAAATCTGTAAACATATTCAACATAGGTTCAATTACTTTGCCTGAAGGAAAAGAGACAACAGAGACACTTAATGTTGTCGCATGCTACCAATATACTACGGAAGCATCTCCTGTTGTCTGCATAAATCCAAATTTCAATACAGGACAGCCTATCTTAGGAGGATGCAATCCTAAAAAAGTTGACCTTAATCCGACACAGGGAGCTCCCGTTGCCGTTACAAATGTTGAAGTCATACAAAATCCAGAAAAAGTCGACTTCAGGATATATCTTGACTATGTTTCATCAACAAAAGGAACTATAGTTCCTAAAGATTCTTACTCTAAGTCGTGCATAGGCAATGAAGAGGTAAAGTCAACTGAAACAAATATGATCAACCTTGAAGCTTATTTGAGTGGAGAGAAGCTGACATGCACCTCCATAGCAACAGGAAAAACTGCAGATAATGGATTTAGAATAAGAGGCTCAAAAGAGCCTTCTGTATTATGCAGTGCGAGAGTAGATTCCACGCAGCAGAGCTACACAACTCCGCTTTCAATAAAATTATCATATGGTCATGTGATATCGCAGTCATTTTCAGTAGATTTAAGGAGCCCTCTTGCGAGGAGTTAACTTTATATAAAATAAGGAGTTTAAAACCATAAAATGAGGAAGATAACACAATTATTATTCGTTCTGTCCCTATTAGTTTTATCCGGATGTAATGGTATCAGTTTCGGAAGAACAAAAGAGAGTGTTCCTATAGACAATTCACACGTCGGATTTAAAGGAGTAACTATTAACTTCATAAATAATAACCCTCCGAGCGAGATATTTTCAGGAAGTCCATTGGATATTGTCGTAGAACTAAAGAACGAAGGTGCGTCATCAGTTACTGGAGGTACATTATATCTTTCAGGATTTGACACAAGATTGTTTAACATACAGCCAAGATTCAGAGACTTTAATTTAGATGCAAAAACAAGTTTCAATACAGCGGGAGGATATGATACTGCGAGTTTCCATGCAGACAGCATCGTCCTTCCTCCTGGAACAGATTTCCTGAATCAGAATTTCCAGGCAAGTGCATGTTATGAATATACGACAGAAGCGAGAATACCAGTCTGCATAGATCCTAATCCAACATCTGTTCTACAGAATGAAGTCTGTAATGTAAGAAATGCAATCTCAGTAGGAGGTGGACAAGG
>CAZNFC010000049.1:0-4537 GCA_964572885.1 uncultured Methanosarcinales archaeon | reverse complement strand
CATCTACCATCCTTAAAATAAGAAATACTGATTATGAGTTTAAAAACGTTGCTGTAAAAACAAACGTTTTTAAACGAAATTCAAGTTTAATCATATATGGAGCTTTTGAAGAAAGTATTGACTAAAATCAAGCCAAAGGACAATATGATCAAGAAAGAGATAGATGAAGTTGTAAAGAGCATCAATTCTGAACTGAAGAAAAACAGGATCAAGGCAGAAGCAGTAATCGGAGGTTCTTTTGCAAAAGACACTCATCTAGTTGATGACCATGACTGCGATGTTTTTGTAAGATTTGACTACATCTACAAAGATAAAAATATTTCTTCTTTGTTGGAAAAATCATTAAGAAAATTCAAAGCGACAAGAGTCCATGGTTCAAGGGATTATTTCCAGTTCTCAGATGATTTAAATTTTGAGATTGTTCCTGTATTGAAAGTGAATAAGCCTGAACAAGCATTAAATGTAACTGATGTTTCTCCTCTGCATGTCTCATGGGTGAAGAAACATAAGAAAAATGATGAAATCAGATTATCCAAGGCATTCTGCAAAGCTCATGACATATACGGCGCAGAAAGCTACATAAACGGATTCTCGGGACACGTATTGGATATATTGACAATATATTACGGTTCTTTCATGAATTTGCTTAAAGCTTCACAAAAATGGAAAAACAAGACAGTAATTGATATAGAAAAACACCATAAGGATGCATTATTTGAATTGAACAAGTCAAAAACATTGAGTCCTCTGATTGTTGTTGATCCAATACAGCCCGACAGGAATGCGGCCGCTGCGTTAAGCGAAGAGAAATTCGGCATTTTCGTCAAAAAATCTAAGGAATTTCTTAAGAAACCGAGTGAAAAGTTCTTTGAAAGAAAAATATTGACTAAGAATGATTTTAAAGATGCAATAATAATTAACGTTGTGCCTCAAAACGGGAAAAGGGATGTCGTTGGAGCCAAGATAATGAAAGCTCATGAAGCGATAAAAAGAGAATTAGAAAACAAGGACTTCAAAATAAAGGATTCAGGATGGGTTTGGGATGAGGAGAGTTTTATTTGGTTTAAAGTTAATGAAAAGCTTGAACCTGAACACATAGTTGAAGGACCTCCTCTTAAGTTTGAGAAACATGTTTCTGCATTCAAGAAAGCGCATAAAAATACATTCGAGAAGAAAGGAAGGATATTCGCAAAAGTCAGGAGAGATTACGTAAATGCTAAAGATTTGATAAAGGACATAATAAAAACTGAAGAAGTAAAAGAGAAAGTCAAGGACATATCTCTTTAGTATTTATACTTTGCGGAAAAACAAAATAACAATCTTTTTAAACAACTTGCTCATTTTAATATGCCTATGATACAGGAACACTTCAAGAACATATTCATCGGAAAGGATGTATTTACAGATATCTTAGGACAAGAGAGAATAAAGCATGAATTAAAGTCAGCTCTATTGGTAGGAAGACACGTTTTAATCATTGGTCCTCCTGGAATAGGAAAGACAACAATGGCAAAGAATATCTCCAAACTTCTTCCTGATTTAGAAGTAAATGACTGCGCCTATCACTGCAACCCAAAATCTCCATTCTGTCCTGAATGCAAAGCAGGGAAGAGTAAAAAGAAAATAATTCCAGGAACAGAAAGATTTGTAAGGATTCAGGGTTCTCCAGACCTTACAGCAGAAGACCTAATAGGGGATATAGATCCTGTAAAAGCTTTGCAATATGGCCCATTAAGTCTGGAAGCTTTTACTACGGGAAAGATATTCAAAGCAAATAACGGAGTATTATTTTTCGACGAATTGAACAGGTGTCCTGAAAAACTTCAGAACGCATTGTTGCAGGCATTGCAGGAAGGATATGTAACAATAGGTTCTTATGACGTTGATCTCCAGACGAATTTCATATTCATCGGGACTATGAATCCTGAGGACTCGAATACTGAAAAGATAGCAGACGTTCTATTAGACAGATTTGATGTGATATATATGGATTATCCTGAAAGCATCCAGACAGAGATACAGATAGTTAAGAAAGCTGGAGAGAAATTAGTTGATTTCAAGGATAAGTTGCTAATGTTATCTATTCTCTTCGTAAGACTATTGAGAGAAAGCAAAGATGTGGAGAAAAAACCAGGAGTAAGGGCAAGCATAGGACTTTATGAAAGAGCCCAGGCAAATGCTTACTTGGCAAATAGAACATCTGTAACTCCTGAAGATGTAAAAGATGCTATAATATCAGTAATCGCCCATAGAATCAAATTAAAGCCTTCAATCAGCTATCTTACGAACGAGATTGACTTCGTAAAAGAGAGATTGGAAAAATTCTTGAAGGATAACGCAGAAAAAAGTGATTTGACCTAACCCTGAAACCAAGGATCAGGAAATCCATGGAAAAGAACATATTGAAGAGCTAAATGGAAGTATGCAGAGTTCTCCTGATGAAGAAGAACAGAAATTAGCTCATTCTGTCATGGAATCAGAGGAAGAGACGATAGACGAAGGCAGGCTTGTGAATGACGCGATGAATAACGGCATAAACTCATTCACTCCAGATTCTTTATTTGAACAATTAGTTGAGGATTTCAAGACCGCTAAGAATATATTCGGAGAGACAATATTGAAGCAGGTGACAGGATATAATCCCGATTATGTCGAGAGAAATATAAAAGTTCCTGAATTCAAGAGAGACTTAAAAAACAGGATAAAAAATAATTTAGATGAATTGAAAGACAGCGGAGTTCTTGGAAAAGATTATGAGATTACTGAAAAAGGAATAAAACTTGCATCATTGGTCATGTACGCAGAAGAATTGGATCATCTTATACCAAGAGGTTTGTTCGGAGAGAAGATACATAAGAAAAAATCTATCTATGGAGAGCCTGAGGATATAAAGATATTCAACAAAAGCGACAGATACAGAGATATTGCACTGAAAAAATCAATAAAAACAGCAGTCAGGAGGGGACATAGAAAACTTCAGTTTGACGACTTAAAATCATTTGTAAGGCAGACAAGAGGAAGAGTTGAGATAATATACGGACTGGACGCCTCCGGAAGCATGAAAGGGAAGAAAATAGAAGTGGCAAAGAAAGCAGGAGTAGCATTGGCATTCAAGGCAATCGAGAATAAGGATAATGTCGGATTAGTAGTTTTCGGAGAGGAAGTAAAGCAGAGTGTTGCACCATGCCAGGATTTCAACAGGATACTTTCAGAGATAACAAGAGTGAAGCCTGGAAAAGAGACTGACATGGTATCTGTAATCAAAAAATCTATAGAAATGTTTTCCCGCGGAAGCGCAACAAAGCATCTTCTTCTTTTGACTGATGCTTTGCATACAATAGGGGAGAAAAATGAAGTAGTGGATATATCTTCTATAGCAAAGGCTGCAGGAATAACTATCTCTATCGTTGGAATAAAACTTGACAGGGAAGGAACCCAACTTGCAAAAAATATAACAGAGCTGAGCAATGGAAAACTTTATACAGTGACTGCATTAGATAATGTAGATAAGATAATACTTCAGGATTATAATGAGATAAGATGATTACTTGCTTACGATATCCTTAAGTTCTTTGATTTCTTTCTCAAGCAATTCTTTCTTTTCTTCGGGAAGATTCCAATATGCTCTTACTGCATCATTATAGATATGCACTGCAAGCTTCTTGTCTTTGCTCATAGCAAGCTTTGCTTTTGCGATAATATCTCTTGTCGCTACAACATCAAAGCTCTTCCTGTACTTGAATGAAGGAGATCTTAATTTGTGACTTACTAAAACAGCAGATGATATCAATACTAAAATAATCACCGCTATTATTCCTGAACTCATGAGGCTTGTTTCGATATTAGTTATTATTGAAGGAGTTACAGGAACTTCTTCTTTTGCCTGAGGAGGAGCAGCTGTTGCCTCTCCCGTAACAGGAGCATGACATGATTGATTCTCAGTTCTCGGCCTGTAGCATCTCATCAAATCACTGCATGTCCTGAATTGAGTTCCATTTATGCATGATGACCATTCTCCACAAGTAAAGTTTCCTGAACATGGAGCAAAACTTGAGATAAATCCTGAACCGCCTCCTCCACCACTTGTAGCTGTTGTTCCTGAAGATGGCTGCGCATTGACAGTTATGTTTATCTGTTGAGACAAGATATTATTCTGAGTATCATTGACTGAAATATTTATTATATGATTTCCTACACTAAGTGCTGATGCGTTTTGCAATACTCCTGACGATCTGTTCATGCTGAAATTCTGGATGTCAGACACAAAATATGTACTTATAGCTATAAGATCAGTCGCATTATAATCGACGATTACTGGAGTTCCTGCCATAATAGTCATATCAAGAGGAGTTTCGTTCCAGAAAGGAGGCGAGGAATCATTAGACTGCACCCTGAAATTGAACGTATCATTTCCTGTTGAATCATTCACTACTACTGAAACATTATGATTAAGTATGTCGCCGAATACGTTGTAGAAGAAACTTGTGAAGAACCCTAATACGTCCTTAGCGACAGTCTCGATGAACGAGACTACCCC
>CAZNFC010000048.1:0-4662 GCA_964572885.1 uncultured Methanosarcinales archaeon | reverse complement strand
ATCATTTTCACAGTAGCTTTTCCTTCTTTTACGTTCACATCTATCTTTTCTTTCTTGACGCCTAAAACCAACGATATCGTTGATTTTATCTTTTCTGAATCATCTGTGATTATTTTATTAACTTTTACCGTATAGATAAGATCCTTGCTTGACAAAGGATGATTGAAATCAACAACGACTCTTCCGCCTGTAACTGTTTTTACTGTTCCCATGTTTCCATCGATATCGACCTGCATTCCAACTTCGGGGCGTGTCTTTCCTTTTATGAATGCAGACATAGGTATCAATTTCAATAACTGCGCTGATTTTTTTTCGAATGCATTGTCAGTATCTAATTCAATCGTATATTCTTTTCCTGTCTCTTTTCCTATTAATCCTTCATCAAGTCCTTTCAATAACTGATGCTGTCCTATGCAGACGACTGAAGGGCCGTATTGCGAATGAGGATTGTAAATATGATTATCTTTTGCAGTCTTTTCAGAAGTAGTGTCGAAAATAAAATTATCTTCTTTTACTTTTCCTGTATATTCAAGCTCTACAAAATCTCCTTTCTTTATATTTGTCATTTGTACTTACCTCTGCTCAGATTTTCAGTCTAAGTCAAGAGAATATTAATTTTGTTATATGGGTGATTTATAAGGTTAATTATTTACAATATGGAAAATTATCAGTATCTTCTGCTGCGCATCTCACTTGGCATCGCAGGGTCGTATTGCTCTGATGCTTCTATATGTGCGTCCACTATACGTTCTCTCATCTCTCTGAAAGTCAATCCGATCTGGTGAAGCTTTATTCTTCCTCTTCTCGCCAAAGTCGAAAATGAAGGTGCCTTATCCATGAAATCGAAATATTCTTTCCTCAATATCACTGTAGGAATCTGATCGCCGTATGTAGTATCAGGATTTCTTGCGACTCTCAATGTCGCTGCCTCGACTGCGGCCAATGCCTCTTCTGTCGTCAATAGAGATAGATATTTTCTTACCATGTTATCTCTTAATGAGGCTCTGAGATTTCCAGAATATCTCTTTCCTATGTTGATATCTTTCTTCAGATCCTTTATTCTTTGTTTCGAGAGCAGAACAGGATCAAAAACAGCTTTATTTATAGTTTCAGATGCTCTTCTTGCCAAGGCATTGATTGTCAATCTGTCCTCGAGGTTAAGCTCTTCCATATCTTGGTTCATATCATTTCGTCACTAATACGTCATATATAAGTCTATTGTTGCCCAGCAATGCAACGTTCGTGCTATGATTGTGCCCTCACAATATTTATAAATCAGATGAGTTTGCATAGCACAGCTTAGGGGATTTATGACTAAAGACATACAGCCGATATACATTCTACCTGAAAGTACAACAAGAACTACTGGAAGATCTGCTCAAAGAAATAATATCGCAGCCGCAAAATTAGTTGCAGAGACAGTAAGAACAACTCTTGGTCCGAAAGGAATGGACAAGATGCTTGTTGATTCTATGGGAGATGTCATAATCACAAATGACGGAGCGACTATCCTAAGTGAGATGCAGATTGATCATCCTGCTGCAAAGATGTTAGTAGAAGTTGCAAAAACCCAGGAAGAAGTCGTAGGCGATGGAACAACAACTGCAGCAGTGCTTGCAGGAGAATTATTGAAACAAGCTGAAAATCTTTTAGATAAAAATATCCATCCCACAATAATTGTCAAAGGATACAGGATCGCTCAGGAAAAGACTCAGACAATACTGAAAAATATGTCCGAGCCGATATCTGAGAGAAATATAGATCTGCTGCAGAAGATCGCGTTGACTGCAATGACAGGAAAAGGCGCAGAGATAGCAAAGGAAAAATTATCTTTATTATGCCTGAAAGCATTATTGAAAGTATTTGACAGAGATAAAGACGGAACTCCTTTGCTTGAAAGAGATGATATCGCAATAGAGAAGAAAGTCGGAGGTTCAATAGAGGATTCTGAGATAATTGACGGAATAATAATAGATAAGGAAAAAGTCCATCCCGGAATGCCTAAAAAAGCATTAAATCCTAAAATTGCACTGCTCGATTGTCCATTAGAAATTAAAAATACAGAAATAGAAGCGAAAATACAGATAACTGATCCTTCACAGCTGCAGTCATTCATCGATGTGGAAGAAAGGATGCTTAAGGAGATGGTTGACAAATTATATTCGTTGAATGTGAATGTCGTCTTATGCCAGAAAGGAATAGATGATCTTGCGCAGCATTATCTTGCTAAGCATAATATCTATGCGTGCAGAAGGATAAAAAAATCAGACATGGCAAAATTAGCAAGAGCGACAGGCGCTAAGATGATAACAAAACTTTCTGATCTTAGGGAATCTGATTTAGGTTATGCTGATTTAGTTGAAGAAAGGAAAGTCGGTGAAGAATTCATGACTTATATAAGCGGCTCAAGCCTGACAAAAAGCGTGACAATTTTAGTCAAAGGCGGAACTGAGCATATAGTCGCTGAAGTAAAAAGAGCGATGGAAGATGCGATAGGAGATTTAGTATCTGCAATAAAATCAGGAAGAGTGGTTGCAGGAGCAGGAGCGCCTGAGATTGAAGTTGCAAGAAATCTGAGATTGTATGCGACTTCTTTATCCGGGCGGGAACAGTTAGCGGTGTTAGCTTTCGCTGATGCGATGGAGATAATTCCTATTACATTGGCAGAGAATGCGGGACTCGATCCTATTGATGTCCTTACAGATTTGAAAGTTGCGCATGACAAAGGTGTGAAATGGGCAGGCATTGACGTTTTCACAGGAAAAATAATCGATGCATGGGATGAAGGAATAATAGAGCCTTTGAAAGTGAAAACACAGGCTGTTTCTTCAGCTTCAGAAGTCGCTGAGATGATATTAAGGATTGATGATGTTATTGCAGCAGGAAAATCAGTTCCTAATCAAAATCAAATGAATATGGGAGATATGGAATGACTATAGAATATCGTCTTGCAGTTACTGGTAAAAATAATAAATTACTTGCTGAGCTAAAAGTAAAATCAGATTCTTTGCCGAGAAAAGGAGAGCAAATTGATGTTTTATTTCAAAAACAGGATTCTGCTGTTGAAACTTACAGAGTCTATAGGGTAGTGCATCGTCTCACTGAAAGGATTAGGACGGATTTGAGTTCTGTGCTTGAGTCTGGTGTCCACTATGTCTTTGCAAGAAAACTATAGTCTTTCTGCGTAACCTTTATAAATAAACATAGCTAAATCAGCTATATAGAGGTGTTTAGTAGATGGCTGATGACGATTACACATTATTGAGTTCTAATGAAGTAGCTGAGCTTAAGCAGGATGTTGACTATCTTAAGAAGAATCCTTTAGGCGGTTCTAAAGAAGGCAAATCATTATTGGAAGGAATCGAGAAATTAAACGAAAACATAGAACAGTTGATAGAGATATTCAAAGAAGCTTCTGATATGATGAAAGCAGAAGAAAGAGAATCTGATGTTATTGTCAAAAGAATCCAGCCTATAGAAAGAAAGATGGATGAATTATCAGATCAGAATCAGAAGATTGCAAAAGGAATCCTTGCAGTTGCGGATTTAGTCTCATCAAGAGAAGAACAACGACCGCAAAGACCGATGATGCCTCCTCCGATGCAGAAGCCAAGTATGTCTATGCAAAGACCTGCAATGCCTCAACCGCAGATGCAGCGACCTATGATGCCGCCAATGCAGCAATCTATGTTACCTCCTCCACCAATGCCAGCTAAAAAGAAAGGATTGTTTGGATTCAATAAATAAAATGCCAGTAAGCAGAGGATTAAAAAAATTATTCTATAATGTTTCAATCGCTTCAAGAAAAATTGAAGAAAGAAGAGCAGAAAGAGATAAGTTAAGAGGATATCTAAGAAAAATAAAGATTGTAGCTTCTAAATCAGCAAAGAAATCAGTAATTCATGATGAAGTCGCAAGATTGGAAAGCCACATCTCTGATATGCTTGATAAAAAATTAGTCTATGTCAGAGCAGGAGCTAACGCAGAAGCTTTGGATAAAGTAAAGCAAAAAGAATCAGAGTTAAATGATAAGATAGAAAAACTAAATGAATTATTGGCTAAAGTGGGAAAGAAAGTAGATGAAGGTACTTTATTGAAGCAATTGGAAGAAGAAAAACCTGATTTAGTCGATGAGCTTGAAGAGAAATTATATTCATTGGAAGCAAAATATAATGAGATGATTGAAAGTCCAAATTATCCTAAAGAAGCTTTAGACAAAGTAAAAGATAAGATTTCTATGTTGAAAGAGAAAGTAAGAGAATTAAAAAACAGATGAGACCTTAAAGGTCTTTAGCCATTACTGTCTTTCTTCCGTTTGAATCTGCTCTTCCGCAGGCTTCTTTTACAAGCCTTTCTACTTTTTCACTCAAAGCGTCTGCAAAATCTCCAGCTACGTTGAATCCCTTTGCATGTTCCTTGATTTTTGCTTTAACAACTAAACTATCTGCCATTTTAAGCACCTCATGTTTTCAGGGGTTTTAAGCCCTATAAAGCTATTTTAGGCCATTTCTGTTTATAAATATTTCGCTTAGAATGGTCTCTCACCTTTAAAAAGAGTTTCCTAACGGTGTGTGAACCAAAATCCATTCTTTGAATCGCATCTGCAAAATCCAAATCTTTCAAACTGGACAATATCATTAACTTTGACGTTCTCAACAGCTT
>CAZNFC010000047.1:0-5062 GCA_964572885.1 uncultured Methanosarcinales archaeon | reverse complement strand
GAAAAGAATGACCATGTCCAGAATATATCTCACGCATTGGTAAAGAAGATGGCAAAGGCATATTTAGGAGAAAATTGCAAGATAAGACTGATTAAATATCCTGTCAAGATTCCTTTCATCAGGATGAATATCCCGCATAATGATTTATTTGCCGACAACAGGATCTATGTCATAGAGAAAAGATGATAATTGTAACAGGTTCGACAGGATTTCTTGGATCACTTCTTATACCTAAGATTGCCGAAAAAGGAAATGTTCTTTGCTTAATTCCTGAATCACAGACAGTAAGGATGGCAGGGAGAAATATCTCTGAAAGTGATTTGATCAGATATTATGAGAAATTGGGAATTAAAACATTAAATTATCCTGCGAGAGGAAGTGTATCTGATTACAAAAAAGCATTATCTCAGGTAAATAATATCTCTGATGTAGTTTACATGGCTGCAAACAACAATCAGGATGTTCCTTATGACAATCTTCACAAAGACAATGTCGAAGTTCTTGGCGTTTTCATAGAATCTCTTGGAAATAAATTAAACGGTGCAAGATTCATTTTTACATCAAGCGTCATGGCTAAAGCTTGCAACAATATGTTGAAATCAGGATACAAGCCAGAAACTCTAAAGAAAATAGCTCCATATGGATTCAGCAAACTTATGGCTGAAAGAAAAATCATTGAACTCTCAAAAAAATACAAGTTCAAGCCTATAATTTTACGTCTTGCAAGTCTATACGGAAAAACAGCTTCTACTGGTTTGATGATATCTGTAAAAAGTCTTGCGAATATATCAAAGAGAGTTCCAACACCTTACTTTCCAGGAAAATTCGGAATAATCCTGGCTGACGATGTCGCTGAAGTCATTTCTAATTCGTTGGGAAAGAACTATGACGATGAATTTTATTATGTCGATGACATGAATCCTGTTCCGATGGGAGAATTAGTGAAAAAATATGGAAGAAATAACGGATTCAATACTAAAAGTGTAAAGATTCCTGGATTTGCTATTAATTTAGGAAAAAAGATATGTACTCTATCAGCAAAAGCCGGCATTTCTCCTGCATTGAAGGCACTTGCATTGCTTGATGATATATTTGTGACTTATGATAATAGGATATGGAATCTTACAGGAAATTTGCCATCTCAGTTTTCAAAAGATAAGAAAGCTGTAAAAGGACGTTCAGAAGGAATAAAAGTGGCAATCACAGGCTCAACGGGACTGATCGGAAGCAAGTTAGCAAGAAAACTCTGGGACAAAGGTTTCAATGTCAGATGCGGAATTCATTCTTCTGGAAATATATCAAAATTACCCCACGGAGCAGAGATATTCCAATGCGATTTAGATGATGTTGAATCTTTATCTTCATTCATGAAAGGACAGGATTTTGTGATACATGCGGCAGCTTTGACCAATTCAAAAAAACATAAAGCAGAAGATTACAAGAAAGTAAACTTGGATGGTACTGCAAATGTCATTTCTGCATGCTTGAAGTCGAATGTAAAGAATTTGATATTCTTTGGAAGCGAAGCTGCACATCCGAATGCGAAAGGTAATTATGGAAAGACAAAGTATCTTGCTGAGCAATTAGTCAAGAGACAAAATCTGAATTGGGTTGTATTAAAACCTGGTCAAGTCATAAGCAAAGAATCATTTATTCCTAAAATGGCTTCAAAGATCAAAAAAGGTTCTATGATTTTACCAATTCCTTCTAATACTCCAAGAAATCTTGAATTGATCGATGTAGATGATTTAACCGAAAGCGTTCTTCACATCGTCAATGATAAAACTGGAAAATTCAGGCATAAAACAATTTACTTAGGTTCTGAAGAAAAAGTAAACATTGAAGATGTTTTTGATGAATTATGCAAATCATCAAAGAAAAGACCATTGAAGATAAAGCTTCCAAAATTATTACTTAACAAACTTGCTTCAATCCCTTTTTCACCAATTACTCTTGAAAGTTTGGATTCACTTTATACTTCTCTGCCAAATGTTGAAGAGAAGAATTCGATACGCATGGCAGACGAATCTTGGAAGAAAGTGCTTAGAAAATACATGTAATTCTGGTACATAATCTTTAAATATCGGCCTAAAGTTGATGACGCATGACAAAGCCAGATATAACAGTCTTATGTAACATGGCAGGCACAGCAAGCGCCCTGATGCCTGTTTTAAGGGACTTGAGGAAGAGATATGATGTTCAGGTTCTTGTAGAAAGCACAGGAATGGCAAGAGAGAAGTTTTCTAAGTCAGATATTCCATTTTCTATAGTCAAAGAAAGACAAAGTTTGCCTTTAGAAGGAAGAGTTTTGTTGACTGGAGCAACTCCTGTTCAAATGGACGGCGGAAAACCCAAGAATTACAGCAGAGAGCCTGAAGCATGGAAGTTAGCATCAGAACTTGAAATTCCTTCATTTGCACTTCTTGACAAATACACTCCATCAGAAAGCAGAGCAAGGTTTACTGATGTCAAAACTGGAGAATTAATATTTCCTGAAACAGTTTTACTTCCGCATGATTATTCGAAAGGCGCAATGATAAATGATTTTGGAATCGTACTTAGGTCTAATCTTTCAATCACAGGAAATCCTGCATTCGATGATATTCCTGAAAGAGTCAAGACGGCTAAAAGAGTGTACAGTGAAAGAATAGTTCCTGTTTTCTTGAGTTCCCAGTTATACATGAGACAGAATGGAACAGACAATCTTGAACTTCTTGAAGCAGTATGCAAAAGTGTTGGAAATTTAGGAACAGTAATAGTGAAAGCTCATCCGAAAGATACGGATGACGAGAAAGAATCATATAGAAGATTACTCGTCACCTTGAGAAACGGAACCTTGGATACGACATCAGATTCAGAGGAATTAGCGCTTTCGTTAAGAGAAAACGAGCTTTGCGTAGGAGCAAGTAGCATGTTGTTAGAGTTCGCAACACTTGCAGATAAATTAGCAGTTGTAGCACAAATTGGATCAGGCCAAATAAATGACGCTTATATCGCAAATGTTTTAAACGTTGTTCCCGCTGCACGTAGTACAGGAACAATAAGTGGTGTAATTTCTGTCCTGCTTACAGACTCTCCATCCAGGACGGAATGGGCAGAAAAACGTAAGAATTGTAAGGAGTTCCAAACAGACTTCAAAGCGACAGAACGCGTAGTCAAATCAATAGAACAATACTTGTAATTACCACTTGCCCAAATAAGTCTTTCTTGAGTCAGGATTGCTGCTGAATATCGAAGTATCAGTGTAAACTGAACCGCCTTTCTCGTACTTTGTTGATATTTCCTCAATTACAGCTCCAGTCTCAGTTGAAAAGCTATGTTTCTGTCCAGGAACTATAAGAAGCTTATCTCCTGCATAAAGCCTTCTTTTTGTGCCGTCTATTGAAACATCAAGCGTTCCGTACAATTGATGAAATGTCTCTTCTTTTGTCTTATGAGTATGTTCGGGGTGGAATTGGCCTGGCAATTGCACAAGCAATTTTTTGCAGTAATCTCTGTCAACGCAGTTGATCATAACCAAACCAACTTCAGGAAGTTTATCAACTCCATAATGATGGGACAATTCAACTTCATATTCATTTCCAAGCTTTATCCCTGCATCTCTAAGAAGACTTTTAGCAGTCTGAATAGCATAGGCTTTTATCTCTTCAGGAGTATTTCTCTTTTCAGATTCAGAAAGAGGCGATTTATTTTTATAATCATGATCAGCGATTATTCCGTCAAAGAATTCTCCGCTTGACATCTGTCCTTTCTGTCTTGGCATCGCGAAGAAGACATCATTCGATAATATTATTTCTCCTTTTTTAATATCCTTTTTCAGATATACTCCTCTTTCCAATGAGCGTAATGACTCTATCTCATCTTCAGGATAATCAAGAACGTTTTTTCCAAGATATTTCTTGGCATGCTTTATCTGGCTTATCCAGTTGCTTACCTGTTCCATGTTTGCAGAATATGCATTCAATTTAATGACTTCAGTCGGCTTTCCGATATGTTTCTCAAACAGCTGAGCTCCCTTTGCGACAGCCAGCTGCATCGCCATCGCTTCATTAGGATCTTCATGTGTTGAAAATCCTACAGGAACTCCGTATCTTCTCTTCAGCACATCAATCCTATCAAGATTCATTTTCTCAATAG
This sequence comes from uncultured Methanosarcinales archaeon, assembly GCA_964572885.1. Lineage (GTDB taxonomy): Archaea > Nanobdellota > Nanobdellia > Woesearchaeales > UBA10107 > UBA10107. Next base: position 925 of record CAZNFC010000047.1, on the reverse strand, counting down.
GAGTCGGATATAAAGCAACACAGTGCATCAATGCAAAGTCTCTTCCTTTGCTCTCAAATAAATTAACAGCATAATCTATATCTTTCAAAGTTGCGCCTGCAGTGGATAAAACAATCGGTTTGTCAGTTTCACTTATTCTTTTCAATAATGGTTTATCTCTTGCAGAGCAGCTTGCTATCTTGATGATATCAATTCCGTGCTTTTCAATCAAATCAACAGATTTCTCGTCAAATGGAGTGCACGCAGTCAATAATCCAAGTCTTTTTGCTTCATGAACTAGTGTTAAAAATTGTTCGGCAGATAATCTTGTGCTCATAAAACGAGGTATGTGCTTATTTGTCTTATCATTTACAAAATCAGGATGAATAAATGTGTCAAGATCCCTGTATTGGAATTTTATGGCAGCTTTTATGTTGTTTTTCCTTGCTGCTTCTGCAGCTTCTCTGATTATAGCGAGACCATGTTCTACATTTCCCTGATGATTGTTGGCCATTTCCAGAATGAACAGGTCATCAAAGATTTGGTTGTGTAATTTATTCCCGATTCAAACTCAAGAATTAACCTGATTTATAAATATTATGCACTCCTGATTTAGCCTCTAAAGCCTTAAAACAGCCTCTGCAACCCTTTTAGCTGATTTTCCATCAGTGAAGCCGACAAGCATCTTTACAAGCACTTTTCTTCCGTGTCCGTATTTATTCGGCTTTTCAAACCCATCTTTTACTTCCTGCAGAAGTTCTTCTGGACTTTCAGCGAAAGGAGATGCTTTGTATTCTCTTATATATCTTAAATGATCGAAATCACAATGAGATCTTAGACTTTCAAGATACGGCCTTGGAGGATTATCGAAATAAACATTAACACTTGGAGTGTTGAAGCAGGAAGCATCCAATGTCGAACTTCCTCCAGGCGTTACAACAACTGA
>CAZNFC010000046.1:0-5868 GCA_964572885.1 uncultured Methanosarcinales archaeon | reverse complement strand
AAGTGTTCCTCAGGCTTTGGTAAAGATATTCAAATCTACGGAGCCTAAAGTAGCTTTAGATGCTTTCGAGAATGTTGATGAAGATTTAGATAAGCTTATGCTTTGGATCGATGAGAACCTTCCGTATGAATATAAAAAACCTGAAGATTTGGAAAGAGCTTATCATTATGTTTCAAAAGCAGACATATTCAACAGAAGAATAAGGAGATGGCAGCACTGGAGATTCTTGGTCTATATCAATAATTTTTTATCAGGAGGAGTTGCTGTTTCTAAAGATGAAAGATACAAAGAATTTGTCCAGTACAAACCGACTACAAGGATATTGAAGTTGTGGATGGCTAATCAGAAATATGCGAAAAGAAAAGCGATAGCTCAGAAAATACATGAGAAACTGCATAGTTCTGTCAAAGAAACGATAAAAACAACGGTTCCTTATCTTCAAGTAATATTTAAAAGCAATAAAGAGAAAGGAAACGAGATAGCTCATGAACTTCAGTTAGACCAGGAAGAAGTTGAATGGCTATCTAAGTGAAAACAGCCTTTATAGGTCTTCTAAAGGCATTCTACACCTAAAAGTATATAAATAATACTTAGGCTTATAATTCGTATGGCTGAAGAAGAACTAAAAGGATTAAATGCATTTATCACAGAAAACGGATTTATCTGGGGACCTTCTCCGGAAATATATGGAGGCGTTGCTGGATTTTATGATTATGGGCCATTAGGAAAGAGATTAAAAAATAATGTTGAAAATGCAATAAGAAATGTCTTTCAAAAGCACGATTTTTGGGAAGTTGAATGTCCTACAATAATGCCTTCTGTCGTTTGGAAAGCATCAGGTCATCTTGGCGGATTCTCTGATCCTCTGATAAAATGCTCCAAATGCAATTCTGAATTCAGGGTCGATAAAATAATTGCAGAATTTAATCCTGATCTGAATGTAAGCGGTTATTCCAATGCGCAATTATTGAAAGTGATCAAAGATCATGATGTTGTCTGCACAAGCTGTAAAAGTCCTCTGAAGAACGAAATAATAAAACACAGCCTTATGATGAAGACTACAATAGGGACTGATTTAGAGGCTTACAACAGGCCTGAGACAGCAACAACTACGTATCTCCCTTTCAAAAGATTTGATGAATTTTTCAGGAAAAAATATCCATTTGGCGTTTTCCAGATAGGAAAGGCATATAGAAATGAAATATCGCCGAGGCAAAGCGTCATGAGAGGAAGAGAATTTACTCAGGCAGAAGGCCAGCTATTTATTCTAAAAAGTCAAAAAAACAACTTCGACAGGTTTTCAGAGGTAAAGAGTAAAAAACTGCCATTATGGTTCAATGATGCCAACAAAGTCGTTGAAACGACTTTAGATGCCGCAATAAATAAAGGAAAATTAAAAAATCAGGCATATGCCTGGAGCCTGAATCTCGCATATGAGTTATTTTTAGCGATGGGAATACCTCCTGAAAGAATCAGGATGAGACAGCATGCGAATGATGAAAAGGCTTTCTACGCGGATGACGCATGGGATGTTGAAGTAAAATTAAACAGTTACGGATGGTATGAAGTATGCGGAATTCACGATAGAGGGGACTACGATTTAACCCAGCATGCAAAAGAAAGCAAGCAAAAACTCGAAACATTCAGCGAAGAATCAAAGCAAAAGGAAATCCCTCATATCTTGGAGATTGCATTTGGAACAGACAGGCCGACTTTTGCTTTGCTTGATATTTTTTATGATGGAAAAGATCCCGAAAACAAGATATTCAGGATTCCAAATCAACTGGCTCCTGTTCAGGTTGCAGTTTTCCCTCTTGTAAATAAACTTGAGAACGAAGCAAAAAAAATCTATGATTCTTTAAAAGGGAATTTTGCTGTGCAATATGACAGGGCAGGTTCAATCGGAAGAAGATATGCAAGACAAAACGAGCAGGGAACACCTTATTGTATAACTATTGATTTCGATTCTCTGAAGAACAATGATGTGACAATCAGAGATAGAGATACGACAGAACAGGCAAGAATCAAGATAAAAGACCTTAAGGAAACCCTCCGCAAGCTGATAAATAAGGAGATAGCTTTTAAAAGCCTTAAATAATTACATATCAAAGAGGAACATGGACAATCTAAAGAGCATAATAGCATGGGAGTTTCTTCTTATCGCAGTATTTGCGTCATTCTTAGTGATCCAGGCAGCAGATACTCACAATCTGCAATTTATAACAGGAAGAGCTGTTCAAGGAGTAACCAAGGAATCAATACAATCAGAACTTGAGAAAGCTTTACCAAATATGGCTTTTTTGAAAGATGTGAGCGATGTTTCTGCATGTATCATTGTAAACATTGATCCTAAGACGAGATATTCCTATGAGATCGTCCAAGTCTCAGGAGTTGCAGCAGTCACAAGTTCTAATGATTTGTACTGCAGAGGGCAATCAAATGAAGATTTTATATTCTCTTATGTAAGTTATGATAAATTCAAAGAACAGATAACAAATCTTCCTTCATTCGATGAATTCAGGAGAACAGCAGACGGTACAAATTTCTATGTCATTCCTTCAAAACAGATACTTTCGGGATTGAGTCTTTCGAATCCAAAAGATTTCAATACAAGATTCGGAAAATTTTTGAGCAAATATTTCACTCCTTCTGAAGTTCAGAAGATATTGAATCCTCCAACTCCTCAGACAGCAAGTCCTGCATCAGCTGTGTCGTACTTATTTTACTTCATAGTCGGAGGGGTTGTTCTTGTAATTTTAATTATAGTTTTCGTCACAAGGTTCTCAAAGAAACCCGATATTAAGACCAATCTTGAACTTGTGTCTTACATAAAATCGTCATTTTCTCAAGGATTCGAAGAAGAGCAGATAAGACAGTCTTTAGTGTCTTCCGGCTGGTCGGATGAAGAGATAGCACAGGCTCTGCAAACTGCCAAAACAGACGTTATAGAGCCTCAGACCTTTGCTTAATGATGCTATCTATGAGCATACTTTTTTGACAAAAAGTATATAAATGGACTTCTTTCCTTTGAATCCATGGAAATAAAGGAATTACATGCAAGACAGGGAAATGTCGAAATCACTGCAGAAGTAGTCGAGAAGTCTCCTGCAAGAGAGTTCGACAAATCAGGAAACAAGGGAAGGGTCTGCAAGGCAAAGATAAAGGATAGTTCTGGAACAGTTGTTCTTACATTATGGAATGAAGAATGCGACAGCGTCAATGTAGGGGACAAGATAAAGATTTCAAACGGCTATGTCGGAGAATGGCAGGGTGAATTACAGCTTTCAGCCGGAAAATTCGGAAAGATAGAAGTTGTTTCAAAGGCCCCTGAAAAAGTTTATACCAATGTCCCTTCTTCTAATGATGAAGATTCTGAATTAGAAGATGAATCAGATGATGACGAAGTAGAGGAAGAGTTTTTTTAATCAATTTTATCGGGACTGTAACTCAGCTCGGGAGAGTGCACGACTGAAGCTCGTGATGTCGGGAGTTCAAATCTCCCCAGTCCCATTTTTTATGTTATAATCGTTGCAGCAATCACATTGAATATCAAAATGATGATGAATGATGTTATGCAATACAATCTCACGCTGCTGATCAAGTTCTTTCCGAGTAAATACTCCTCATTCAGTTTATCTTCTCCGTTCTCGATTCCATTGGAAAGCACAGTCATGATGTATATTATCTGGACGACATAAAATCCCACTATCATCTGGAAATAAAATGTAGGAATCGTATCTCCGAATAAAGTTGTAATGGAAGCTGCTTGGGTTCCCTGCGCTCCTGCTGCTGTCTGAGCGAGTCTTGTACCTAATCTTGATATTATCGCGCTTACCATTGATGTGATTCCAATGACAATTCCTGATATTACAGGAGTCAAAAATGAAATCTGTGATTTCATGGAAGATATGATGTCGCTCATCAAATCCTTTAATCTCTCATTTACTCTATGAATTTCCTTGATATATTTTGAAACACTAAGAACTGATTTAGAAGCAATTGCAGGCCCCTTTCTTGCTGATTCTACAAGAACTTTCATAGAACTTTCAATTACATTGGAAGGAAAAGCCAATAACGCCCCTTTTTTAGGACTGAATATCGCTTCTTCGACACCCATTCCGAGTCTTCTTATATTGGCTGATATCGCTTTGAAGAAAGAACCTGAAACTGTGTTCTCCATAGTATTTGCGACTTTATCAAAAGCAATTTCAGCAGGTATTCCGTCTGCAAGCCTGTTTCCTAACTGAAACAAAGCGGCAGCAAATTCTTTTTCGAGAGAAGCGGTACTTTCCCTTATTTTTATCACATTCTGCGATCTAAGTTTGTAATATAAGCCGATCGAAAGTCCAAGAGCAGCAGGCAGCAATAAACTGAGAATTGTCGCACCAAGTCCATAAGGACCAATTATCGTGCCTGCTTTATCAGGATTTGTCGATTTACTAACTTTGTACTCAAGAAGAGAATATTTTACGCTTCCTGCGTAATTAGGAGCATTGTCAATCACAACAAGAGGAAGTCCTCCGCTGTTTTGAGATGCCTGTTCATCCCAGACGACATCAAATCCAGGAGAAATAGTGTGTATTATCAACGGACTGAATCCAATTATCAATAATACCGCTCCGATTATTATGCTTATCATAAGAGGATTGATGAGCAGTTCTCCTTTTCCAATCTTTAAAACAACATTCTTGTATTTTTTAAGAGCAGGATTTGATTCGGTAGCATCTCCCTGACCGTATCCTGTAGGCCTTTTTGAAAGGATATTCTTTCCCATAAAATAAACTATAAGAGGAAGCGCTATGTTGTATATTGCAGCTAAATGATACCATGTGACGCTTTCGATGAAGCTTACAACCAAAGGCATGATTACAAGCCCTAATATAGGAAGAATTATCCCAAGCATGTGAAGCATCGTTATAGGAGATTTCAGGTTTTGAGCGTAATGAAGCATTTTCTCATAAGTCTCTTCTAATATCAATTCAAGGGATTTCTCAAGCAGTTCTATTCTCCTGTCTTCAGAACCTTCATATAAAGAAGATTCCACAAGATGCATGGATTCAACAAATTCCATATTATATGTTTTCCAAGTATCAAGATAGCCTTCCAGAGAATCTTTTACATTTTCATATTTCTCTGTCTGAACATCCCATAATACTTTCTTTAAGTCCAAAGACAACGGAGCTGAAAGATGATTTGCCGCAAAATCAATGGCCCTTTCAAGATTTGATGTATGTCTCATATAAGTTACTATGAAGAATACAGCCAATACCATCTGGTTGCTTGCTTTAAGTCTCCACGAGTCAGCGATTATCACAGGCATCTTCTGGAGAGGTATGAATAAAGCAAGTGCAGCCACTAAAAAAAAGAATACGAAGAAGAAAGAACTGAATATCATATAACTTACCAAAGAACCGATTATGGCAACAGCAGAAGGAACCAGCATAGCAAAGCTGTAAGCTCCTGCGGGAGTGATGTTCAAATGTGCAGTTTTTATCGCTGCTTCTATTTTTGGAAGATCCTTAGGACCTGGAGCAACTTTGATTATGCCTTCGCATTTATTGCAAAGATATTCATACCATGAAGAGGAAGTAGGAAGATATTGCTTTCTGAATTCCTGGTATTCTTTTGTGCTTATGGGAGTTCCTGAAAGAGATTCTATAGGAACATTCAGCTGAGCTTCAACTTTTTTTGAATACTTTCTTACAAGCTCCTGTATCTCCTCTCTTGGTATTGCCATTACTTGCTTCCTCTTTTCTTTATCATGGTCTTTATCCATTCATTCCATCTGAAAAAAATCAATTTGCTGTCCAGAACACCCATCTCATCTCTTACTGATTCTGAGATTTTATGGAATTCGTCATTCGCCAA
>CAZNFC010000045.1:0-5900 GCA_964572885.1 uncultured Methanosarcinales archaeon | reverse complement strand
AATAAAAATATAATAGAAGCGACAGATGTAAAAAACACTTATTTTCCATTATTTATTCCTGAATCTTTCTTCAAGAGAGAGCAGGAGCATGCAAAAGGATTCTCTCCAGAAGTCGCATGGCTTGATAAGAACATAACAGGAGATGGAGAAAGATTAGCAGTTAGACCAACATCAGAAACTATAATGTATGATTCATTCTCAAGATGGATAAGAAGCTACAGGGATCTGCCATTGAAAATAAATCAATGGTGTAATGTAGTAAGATGGGAGACTGAAGCTACAAAATTATTCTTAAGATCAAGAGAGTTCTTATGGCAGGAAGGACACTGCGCATACGAGACAAAAGAAGAATGCGAAAAAGAGACAAATAATTACATCAAATTATATGAAAAACTTTGCAAAGATCTGCTTGCACTTCCTGTAATCACAGGAAAAAAGACAGAAAAAGAAAAATTCAAGGGAGCCGATTACACATTGTCAATCGAAGGATTCATGCCTGATGGAAAAGCTCTGCAGTGCGGAACATCTCATATGCTTGGACAGAGATTCGGAAAGGCATTCAATGTAAAGTTCTTAGGGAAAGATGAAAAAGAACATATACCATTCCAGAATTCATGGGGATTGAGCACAAGATTGATAGGAGGGATGGTGATGACTCATTCCGACAATAAGGGATTAGTCCTTCCTCCGAGAGCAGCATTAAATAAAGTTGTAATAGTTCCTATATTATTGGCAGGAAAAGAATCTGCAGTGATAAAGAAAGCAAAGGAAATATCAAATTCATTGAAATCATATAATCCGATATTAGACGACAGGACAGAACACGCTCCTGGAAGAAAATATACTGAATGGGAATTAAAAGGAATCCCATTAAGAATAGAAATAGGTCCAAAAGATGTCGAGAATGACCAGGTCGTGATAGTAAGGAGAGACACAGGCAAGAAAGAATTCGTAAAGACAAAAGATATTTCAAAAAAGATCCCTGAAGCATTGGAAGCGATGCATGATGATATGTATAATAAGGCATTAAAATATCTTAAAGACAGTATTGTAGAGGCGAAAGATTGGAAGTCATTTGAAAAAGAGATTAAAAATAAAAAATTAGTAAAATCTCCTTTCTGCAACGATCCTGAATGCGAGGAAGAACTGAAAGTCAAATCAGAAGGAGTTACCGCAAGAGTTATTTTAGAAGAAAAAGCAAAAGGAAAATGCGTTCATTGCGGAAAAGAAGCGAAAGTCACTGTCCTGTTCTCAAAGGCTTACTGAGTGATGATTCTATTGAATAATTAGAAAGCGACTGATAAGCTCTTGAATTGATTCCTGACCATCTAATGCATAATGCTTTCAAATCATCAATTTTATCCGGAGAAAATAATTGTATTTCGTTTCCTTTTGATTCAAAATAATCTAAAACTCTGTCAAGAGTGAGCCCTCCTTCCCTGAATATATGCTGGGTGAATTCATCTCCTGAAACGCTTACTAAAGCGTATTGTTCAGTTGCCAAGATAAGCACATAGTCAACTGTCATTTCAAGAACAGATTAGAATTGATATTTATTTCTTTCTATATCCTGGAAAGATCACTTCTGTGGTATGCCTTTGCCTCGACGCAGTGCATAAAACCTTCAATATTATCAACACCTTTATTGGCCAGATATGCCCTCAATGATTCTGATGAGTGTGAACCAAAAGAATTTCCGCATAATCCACTTGGGAAAGTTCCAGGTATTCTATTGCCATCTTTGTCCTTAGTAGCAATTCCGTCAAAAATAGCCATAAGTCCTTTGCTTGTGAGTCTTGTATGAAAATCGAAAGTCATGCCTATTCCAAAACCATAATATGTTGCTCTTTTAGGAAGTAAATAACCTGTTTTTCTATCTGGAGCTGCTTCAGGTATTGCGTCTTCTCTTTCCATTACTGCTGTTGGTGTCATTTGCATAAATTTTGCTTTTGAGGTTGTTTATAAAATTAACCAATCGAAACCTTTATAAACCAGTTAATCTCAATTAACATTAGAGATAATTCTGATCAAAATGAGCGAACATCAAAAGCTTAAGACGGGAACTACAACGATAGGAATAGTATGTTCTGATGGAATAGTGCTTGCAGCAGATAAGAGAGCGACTGCAGGAAACTTCATCGCAGACAGGGAAGTTGACAAAGTGATCCCTATAGTCGATGATATCGCAGTCACGATAGCAGGAGTGGTTTCTGAGGTCCAGAGAGTCGTAAAGATCGCGAGAGCAGAGCTTAAATTATTGGAAGTAAGGACTAACAGGAAAGTCACAGTAAAGGAAACAGCAAATCTTCTTACAGGAATAAATTATGGAAACATAAGGACGATGGGAGATTGGGCAATCGCTGCTTTCTTAGTAGGTGGTAAAGATGTTAATGGATTCAGCTTATATGAAGTGAATCCTGACGGCTCAATAAAGAAGCACGATAAATTTGTCTCAGACGGTTCAGGAAGCGTATTCGCATATGGTGTATTAGAATCAAAATACAAGAAAGGAATATCTGTAAATGACGCAGTGACTCTTGCGGTTGATGCGATAAATTCCGCTCAATTAAGAGATAATGCATCCGGTTCAGGATTTGATGTCTGGACGATCACAAAAGACGGTTTGAAGAAATTAGTCACTGGAAATCTGACTATGAAAGCTGAATTATAATTCTCAAATCATTTGGGGAAAAATTAGAATGAATGAAATCATAAAGGAAATATTAAAAGTCTTGCCTGATGGCAAGATAAGTGATTCAGCTTTTGAAGCTGCAAACATTGTACTTTATACTAAAGATAGAGAGTTCTTTCTCGATAATAAAGGAACAGTAAAAGGCGCAGTTGATGCAGTAAAAAAAAGAATTGAATTGAGGGCTGATCCTAATATTCTGCTGGAAGAGGAAAAAGCCAAAGAATTGATCACTAAGATGTTTGATGAAGAAGCAGGATTAAACAGCCTGTTCTTCGAGAAAGCAAGATCTGTAGTCACTATAGAAGTTGAGAAACCAGGAGCTGCGATAGGAAAACAGGGAGAAGTCCTGAAGCAAATAAAAGAAAAGACGATGTGGACTCCTTCTATAACAAGAGCAACTGTGATAAAATCCCAGATAGTCGATGATATCAAAGCATTATTGTATGCAAATTCAGAAGAAAGAAGAAAATTCCTCGACAGGATAGGACACAGGATATATGATGGCTGGATAAGAGGAAGAGCGAATGAATGGGTAAGAATAACTTATTTAGGATGCGCAAGAGAAGTCGGAAGAAGCTGCATCTTATTGCAGACTCCCGAATCAAGAGTTCTTCTTGACTGCGGAATAAATGTGGCCGGAAGAGGTTCAGAAGAATATCCTTATCTTGAAGCTCCTGAATTCAAGATCGATGAATTAGATGCTGTTGTTGTTACTCATGCTCACATTGACCATATAGGTTTAGTTCCGTTCTTGTTCAAGATGGGATATGACGGTCCTGTCTATTGCACCGCTCCTACAAGAGATATAGGAGCATTATCGCAGTTAGATGTCGTAAAGATCGCAAGAGCAGAAGGAAAAGAACCTCCTTATGATATGGACGACATAAAGAAGATGGTAAAGAATGTTGTTGTCTTGGAATATGAAGAAGTGACAGACATAACTCCTGACGTAAGATTGACATTGTACAACGCAGGACATATCTTAGGAAGCGCGATGGCGCATCTTCATATAGGAAACGGACTTCATAATTTCCTTTATACAGGAGACATCAATTACGGAAATTCGCAGATGTTTGATGCGACTGCAACAAGATTCCCAAGAATGGAAACTATGATGCTTGAGGCGACATACGGCGGAAAGATGAATGTCAAAGAGAATGAAAAAGCTGCAGATGAGAAATTATCTGAATTGATCAAACAGACAGCTGAAAGAGGAGGAAAAGTCTTGATTCCTGTTCTTGGAACTGGAAGAGCTCAGGACGTGATGCTTCTTGTTGAAAAATTAGTAAAAGCTGGAAAGATGAAAGAGATTCCTGTCTATATTGATGGAATGGTATGGGAAATGACAGCGATACATACGGCATATCCTGAATATTTCACAGCATCATTGAGAAAAAGACTTCTTAATAGAGATACTAATCCTTTCCTTAATCCAATATTCAAGAGAGTAGGAAGCTCAAAAGAAAGAAAAGATATAATTGACAACGAAGGACCTTGTGTCATCTTAGCGACATCAGGAATGTTAGTCGGCGGAAGTTCTGTAGAATATTTCAAAGGGCTCGCTGAAAATCCAAAGAATTTGCTGGTGTTTTCTTCTTATCAGGGAGAAGGTTCTCTTGGAAGAAGAGTGCAGGGAGGAGAAAAAGAGATCTCATTCGCAAAAGGGCAGAAACAGGAAATTCTAAAAGTAAATATGGAAGTCTCAAAGATTGAAGTCTCAGGGCATGCTGACAGGAATGCTTTGATGAATTTCATAAATGACTGCGATCCTCATCCTAAGAAAGTCATCGTGAATCACGGAGAGGCTTCAAGATGTTTAGATTTAGCAAGTTCAATACACAAAGAATTCAAGATAGAGACGATTGCGCCTAAGAACTTAGAGACCACAAGATTGAAATAAATCATTCTATAGTATATGTCTTTGATCCTATCTGGATTGATTTTAATTTATAAGTTTCTGGGCCCATATCACTTGAAACAAAAGTTGTGATGGCCGTAACAGGATTTCTGCAGTTCGCAACTTTACTCTCTAGAGTTTCTGCATTTTTTTCTTGAATATCAAATGCTTTTGTAGTCCCGCTTTCTGTCTTAAGCTCGAAAGTGTATGTGCCGTCATGATGATACCCGCTTACAAAAGTTCCTGTAAAAATACTTGCAGATTGATGCGGTTTATGCCTTGAAACTGTAAGCGCAGCTACAAGTATAAGTCCCGAAGCAACAGAAGCTGCCATATAGCCCAAATTTTCGTATTTTCGTCTTTCTTTTGCTTTCATTTTATCTGCTTCTAAATAAGTTATATTTACGCTTTATGTTACTATTCTTGAGTAGTTATAAAACGAAAGCTTTAAATAGGGGTAATAGATACTTATACTCTATGAGCAAAGACCTAAGGAATATTGTACTGGCTACTAAAAGACAGATTTTAGCCTTAAATCCGGAAACAGGGAAGATTCTTACAGTTAAGCCCGGAGATGACAGAAAGATATTATCCGCTTATGCCTGCAATAACGGCATTTTCCATGTGTCCCCTAATAATCAGGCTGTGACGGTTTATGATTCGATAAGCGGACATTCTGTGCATACTATCTCATTAGCTGAAGTCGCAAGATTGCTTCTCTCAAAAACACCTAACAGAAAATACGCGATGGAATTGCTTGATATGGTTGCAGAAAACCTGGAAAATGGTTCATTAGTAAGAGAAGACGAATCACTTCAATATCACATACCTATCGGTCCTGAAACTACAGTAAATTTCACTGTATTTCAAAAACTTAGCGGCCATGTTGAACCGAGCGGATTGCTTAAAGTCGGAGAAAAGAGCGTCATATATTCAGGAAGACACATAGCTACCCTTAAACCTGCGAATTACGGCGGAAGAATCGCTTATGCACATGAAGTTGGTGCAAATGAATTATCGCGTGAATTCAGGAAAAAGAACAGGGAAGCATTCGAAGCAAATAAAGATTTTTTCACTAAATAATTATCATCAGGGTGTTCTTAGACAGAATGAAAGATGGAATTAAGAAATATAGCGTTATATGCATTGATATTCACATTAGGGATACTTTCAGCTTCTTTGATTTATGAAGTCGGCATGGTCACTTCTGAAGCTCCGTTATCTGTCGTATCAAATCCTGTACAGGCGTTAAGCGATACATTTTCTGCAGCAACTACAGGAAGAGCAATCGAAAGGATCTCTCCTGCAGAC
>CAZNFC010000044.1:0-6079 GCA_964572885.1 uncultured Methanosarcinales archaeon | reverse complement strand
TTCTTGGCTATTTCATTGAGATTAGTAGTATGCTCCATAGCTAAAGGACAATAAGGAAATGTTATTAATGTTATTTATTTTCTATATAGAAAATAATAAAGAGAATCTTTATATAAGTGCTGAAGTTTGACGGGGTTATGGATTCCGAAGTTTTTGAAAAATATAAGGGAAAATATATTGTAGTAGAAGTGGGAAATGGGGGTTCGAGCTCTTCTTTTTATACTGGTAAGGTCAGAAGAGTGAAAGCAACGTTTATTGAATTATCTCCAAGCGGTTTATTGGGTCCTGAGGAAGCAAGTAATAGTAGTTTTAATACTGACGAAGATATAGAAAGTATGACTGAAGAAGGAACAGAAACAGTTGTCGGTCTTGAAAGAGTTCTTGCAGTAAGGGTTCCGTCAATTGAACGTGACTAAAGTCCTTCCTGGTCTCTTAGCATCTCAAACAATCCTTTAGGCAATACAGGTTTTCCATTCTTGACAACGTATCTGTAAGGCAATATGATGTCTTCTCCATCTTTGAGTTCTAATTCAATAGTATCTTTGAACTCGATTTCATTTAATTTCTTCCCGTCTAAAATCATTTTAGTCACTAAAACTGCTGTATCTGTGCTCATCTGTTCCGAACCTAAATTTCTCATCTCGCATTTCAATTTATGCAATACCTTTGTCCTTCCTTGAGGAGGATTGTCTCCAAGAATCCCTCCAAATATCATATATTCAAATTTATTTTTATCATTAGTGACTAATTCTTTATCAGTATTCATCTCGAGCAAACAGCATTTATTTAATTTTAATTTTAAAACACTTTCTTCTTTCACTTCCCCTAATTCCTTTAATTTATAAAATTCTTTTCTTGGAATATTAGTAAAAATCAGATTCTCCTTGCCGACAACTGAGGACATATGCTTGTACTCTAAAACACACCAATCAAATACTTCATCTTCAAGATGTTCTATGACAAACTTCATAAATTAACAAAGAAATCTTCATTTAATAAATCTTTCAATTATCAATGGATGATCTTGGCAAATCCGTTCTTCTTACAGGTTGTAATTTCCCAAGAGGACCTATATTTGGGACATTGATTCTTGGCTGGTATAGAGATAAATAGGCCTTTTCCACTCTCAAAAGTTCTTTTTGCCTGATTCCTGAATTTATCATGAACTCAAGATTTTCATCGTCACATAATATGCTGAATGTTCCTCCGTCAAGAACTAAAGTCAGATCTCTGTTTCCAAAATCATCTGACAGAACCGCGCTTGGATTGTTTGCGCTTGCTGTTTTACGGTAATTATCATTTCCCTTCTTTGTCAGCTCATACCATGTTTTCAATCCGAATTTATAAGATATCTCATCAAGAGTTTCTTGAGCTTTTTGAGTATGCATCCCTAATTCGTATTCCTCATAGAAAGGCCTGAAGCAGAGTACTACGACGTCAGATAGCTTAAGTCTCTTTACAGAATTTAACAAATGGTTTCTTTGCTGCAAAGAAAGAGCAGGATAATTTCTCACATCTTCTCTATTGAACTCAGAAAAATCGACTAATGCCGGCCCGAATATATCGCGCAATTGTCTTATCGCGGTGTCAAAATCTCCTTCTTCAGATTTTGTGATCTGCAATGCCTTTCTAAATAATCCGTGCATAAAAGAAATACATAAAACTAATATATAAATATTAACTTTTCTTGAATTGTGCTGTCGTATCTATAAGATCTACATGACCTAAGAATAGTGCCCTGCAGCAATATCTGTCCAATTTAAGCTCATCAAGGATTTTTTTCTTGTCTTCTCCTTTCTCTGCTCTTTCCTTGAAAGCCTCCCATAAATGGGCAACCGGTTTTCCACACGAATAACATCTTATTGGTATCATCATTTTAGCATCACCTGTATGACTTCTGCGTCTTAGCTCTTGCTTTTCCGCCTGTGTTTGGTTTTCTTGATTCTCTCTGTCTTACGTCAGCGACCAATAATGTCCTATCGTAATCGAGGAATGTTTTTTTCAACTTAGGATTGTAAACTGCCAATGCTCTTGCTATTGCTAATCTTACTGCATCTGCCTGTGAAACGGCTCCACCGCCTTTTACATCGATATCGATATCTACTTTTGGAGCAGTATCCTGAGCAAAAAACAAAGGTTCCTGTATCTTTAATCTTATAAATTCTGAGCTTATGACTGATATTGGCTTGTTATTGATCAATATCTTTCCTTTTCCTTCAGTAAGTGAAGCTCTTGCGATTGCTTTCTTTCTCTTTCCTGAAACAAGTATCGGTTTACTCATATGCTGGCACCTAACCCTTTGCATATTTCTTCCACTTTTACAAATCTTGTTATCTGTCTTTTAACAATGTTTGCATCATCTATCGTCTCTAACTTTTTGCCGTTAAAATCTGAAGGAACTCCGATATAACACATTATTCCCTCGAATGCATGGCTTCCTTTTGTCTTCTTGTAAGGAAGCATTCCTCTTATTATTCTTCTTACGAATCTGTCCGGCATTCTTGATACATAAGGACCTTTAGCGACTGTCTTTCTGTTTACTTTCTGCTTGAATTTAGCATGTATATCTTCCACTGAGCCTGAAACGACTGCTTTTTCGCAGTTTACTATATCTATTTTCTCTCCCTGTAATGCTCTCTTAGCTACATAAGATGCCATCCTTCCGACAATCAGGTCTGTTGCGTCAATTATCATCCGAACACCCTTACATCCTTTCCTTTAGGATTCTTTTGTATCAATTCATGTATGGTCATTACATTTCCTTTTGCATTCTTTATCTTGTCAACAGCTGATTTTGAGAAACTGAAAGCCGCTACAGTGACTTTATGACTGATATCTCCTGAACCAAGAACTTTTCCAGGGACGATTATTACATCACCGTCTTTTGAATTTAAACTTAATTTGAAAACATTCACTATCCTTTGATTTCTTGAAGGCATCATAAGATCATCTGCGATTCTCTTCCATATCCCGACCTTGTTTTCAGAGCTTGATCTATACAGATCTCCTGCAAGTTTTGTAAGATGGCTGTTTGTCTTTTGCATTTTATATCGAGTTCACGAGATCATCAGATTCTGCCTTCAGGATCTCCAAAGCAGTCTTGAATATCTCTTTCAAAGATAATTGTCCGAATGTCTCTATTGTGAAAATGAAATTCTTGTCATTGTAATCTATCTTTACGACATCGTCGCATACTCCCTCGCATGCATCAACCAGTCCTAAATCGATTATTTTCTTATCGCTTATCTTTCCGCCTTCGAATACCTGAGGGGGGAATTTGTCCTTGAATTCATTTAATTTAGGGCTTGAATTATTCACCTTTATTATCGGCTCATAAGTGTAATATACGAATGCAGGAACCCACTTTGCATGGACGCTTCCTTTCCCTAACTGTGCTTTTGCTTCAAGATCCAATTCCTGTCCTTTAAGCAGCTTGATTATAGGAGTCTCAGGATAGACCGGAACAACTGCCGGATCTTTTGATTTCAAGTCAGATGCATATACTGTGCACGGCCCTTTTGCTGATAAAGTCAATATAACAGTGCATTTAGCGCATCCTTCGCCATTGCATGTGCATGCTTTTGGAAGATTGTATGAACCTAAATCTGTCTTCAATGAGATTAAACCTAATCTTAATGAAATCATCTCATCATACATGACAGAACTGTTCTGCTTGAATTCGACATCTTCGATCGCCATCACTGGAACTGATTCCAATATTGTCCTTCTTACTGCATTGACAAATGCAGGAGTCGAATCTTTGATTGAAAATACTGCCCTGTTATATGCCGGTTCCTTTTTTATTAGTTTGATTTCCATTATACTCTTCTACCTCTTTTTCCTCCTTTCTTTCTGCAACCGTCATGAGGAATCGGAGTCACTTCTTCTATTAATCCTATTCTTAATCCCATTCTTGAAAATGCTCTTACTGCTGCCTGAGCTCCCGGTCCTGGAGTGTTAGGCCCATTTTGTCCGCCTGGAGCTTTTATCCTTACATGGATTCCTGTTATTCCTTTCTCGATCGCTATTTCTGCAGCTTTCTTTGCAGCCATCATCGCTGCTGTAGGTGAAGATTCTAACCTGTGCTGTTTTACTACCTGTCCGCCTGATGATCTTGCGATCGTCTCTCTTCCTGTCATGTCTGTGATATGCAATATTGTGTTATTGTAACTTGAATAGATATGAGCGACTGCCCACTTTACAGCTCTTCCTGTAGATAATGACTGTCTTCTCTCGATTACTTCTGCTAATTGCTCTGCCATTAAGCCTTGACCTCTTCTGCAACTTCAACTTTTGGAGGAGCTGCTTTTGCTTTCTTTGCAGTTTCCTTCATCTTGAATATCGTTTCAGGTCTTTCAGGATGATCGTTGTTAGCTAAAGATGATTTCGCTGCGAATATTATTGCATTTTCTTCATCCTTTGAGACTAAATATGAAGGTGATGTGATTGATTTGTTTCCTACTCTTATGTGCTTGTGAACGATAAACTGTCTTGCCTGCTTCTGTGTGCTCGCAAGTCCTTTTCTAAGAACAATTGTCTGTAATCTTCTTTCAAATATATTCTTTAACTGTAATGCTAAAACATCATCTAATTGTGATTTCTCTCCTATCAATGCCAATGAAGTCAATTTTGCTATCAATGATTTTCTTTCATGTTCTGATTGAGTAGTTGTAGATGACATCAATCCTTTTGCCTGCAATGAGAATTTCTTCAATAATGACCTCATCTTGTAAAGTTCTTTCTTGTTTGCAACTCCATATTCCTTGAAGATTGCTCTTTCTGAATCTAATCTTTCCTTGTCCCACGGCTTTTTCGGCCCCTGGTATTTGCTCCTTGGCTTTCTTGGATCTCCCATTTTTACTTCTTACCTTTTCCTGAATCCTTTTCTTTTGATTCTGCTTTTGATGCTTTAGCTTTTGCTTCAGATGCTGCTTTAGCAACAACTGATCTCTTTACTGATGCTACCTTTCCTTTGTTCTTCCTGAAATTGGATCTTGTTCTTTGACCACGTACTGGAGCGCCCTGTATGTGCCTTATTCCCCTGTAACATTTTATTTTCTTTAATTGTCTAATATCATTTTCATGTGAGAATGTCAAGTCTGCTCCTACTAAATGCATATCTTCTCCTGTCTCTATATCTTTTCTTCTGTTCAATAACCATTTAGGAACCAATGGAGTCTTATTTTTTATCAATGAATCTAATTTTTGGACTTCCTCTTCAGGAAGATCTCCAACTCTTCTTGTGCTGTTAAGATTTGCCAATGCACAGTATGCATTCGCCATCATGAAAGAAACTCCTTTTATTTTTTGAAGTCCCATAATTAATTGTCTTTTACCGTCTAAGTCAGTATTTGCAATTCTTACAATGTATCTAAAATTCGCAGCTTCTTTTTCCACATATTGCTGTGGCTGATTAGGTCTTTGCTGAGGCTTTTGATTCTGTTTCTGTTCTTCTGCCATATCGTAATAAACCCAGAATTCGCTGTTAACGAACCCTCTGCGCCTTTTCAGACTCGGGTTAATAGAATATTGTCCTTATGGGTTATTTATAAAGGTTACTATAGTGTTTACGGCCAGAGGGATTTAATTCTAACCTAATCCTCCTACTGACACTCCGCCACCGGAATCTCCGCCTGATGAACTTCCGCTAGAACTTGAAGAAGATCCGCTATCCGAAGATGTGCTGGAACCTGCAGAAACCGATGCTGAAGGAGTGCTGCTCGAACTCACAGATACTGATTCGACAGAATCAGAGCTTGAAGAAGAAGCTATCACTGTATTTGTTCCTGAATCATAACTTACAGATGCTATGCTGTTGCTGTCTGTAGCGACTTCAACAACAGTATTTGAAGAAGCATCGATAACTGCTATTTCATTCACGCTTGGCTCTGCGACAATCACTTCATTAGCGACAGAATCGTAAGTGATTGAAGTTACAGTCCCATCTCCAACCATTACCTCCAATGTAACTTGATTTGTGTTTCCGTTTATTGCGTAAATCTCATCAGATATTGAGTTCGTAAGTCCGCTTGGCTCTGCAGATACGAAAACTTCCCCGCTATTTGTATCTATAGTTATC
>CAZNFC010000043.1:0-6455 GCA_964572885.1 uncultured Methanosarcinales archaeon | reverse complement strand
TGTTTGATAAATATATTTTTTGTTTCATTTTTTATTTTACTCCATTTCTAACGATTATAACATTATGAAAGCCCGCACCTATAACAATACTTGGTGGCGAATTACAATTTACTTCTGCATTACAGTTGAGATAATCAATCTTACTTTGCATTTGTTTCTCCCGGAGATGCTGAATGAGTATCTTTCTCATTCTCTGACTTTCCTTCTAAGAATCTATAGTGTCTTGTAATCTTTACTTTTGCCATATCTTCTATTACATCTCCTGATTTGTCAGGAAGTAATCTCATGTTGTGAATATCAATTCCTTGAATCTCTATCTCAACTTTTCTTATGCTTGAATGATTTGGTGTCAGTACTATTGTTTTATGATCCGGTCCCCATTTCTTCTCAAATGTACCGGAAGTATAATTAAAATTGGTCAAAGGGATGTTTGGTAGAAGAGAATGTTCTGCCTTAAGGTATACAATGTAATCTCCATATGTCATAATAGGGATTGTTCCTTTTCCTTCTGTGATGCTGTTCTTTTCGAAATTCTCAGAATCTCCCTTGTGAATGTAATATAAACTATCATTTTGATTTATACAATTCTTTATTTCACTCAATTTATTTTCTTTTGTTTGTTCCATCATGATTTTCATTTGTGTTTCCTCATTGCATTTTAATCAATAAACTAAGATTGTAAAGGAGACCTATCAGAGCAATGAAACCTACTACTACGATAGTTTTCCATTCCCAATTAAGATACTTCCAAGCCGTTATTACATTTTTTATTTGTTTCATTTGATTTCTCCTAAAGTGGTCCTGCAATTGTTGGTAACAAAATACCAACAATATTTGCTAAACCCCATATGACAATAGCTATAATGAAAGATTTCAACCAACCAATATCGTATAGACTAGCGAGAGCAATAACCCACGCAATTCCTCCAATGAGGTTTGCAATATTTCCTGCCCCTAAAAAATAATGTGCAAATGAATATATTATTGCACCAATAAATGCTGCAAGTATTGCTGTGCTGAAACCTTCTTGTTCACCAAAAATTTTTGTAGCGATGAATATGACTAAAGATGATACTATCAAGCTTACAATAAAGCCAATGAGTGATGTATAAATTGTTATTACCATTTTTACCCCCTAATATCCAAAAAAGGTTGGTGGCCATGGAGCCAACAACACTTTGATGTTTATGTTCGCATGATTCTTTTGCCTACTTTTCTGTTCTTTACTTGTCCTCTTCCGCCTTTGCTTCTCTTTGCTCTTCTTTTTGCGGCAGACATCCTTCCGCCTCTACTTGCTTTTGCCATTTTATGTTTCCTCCGTTATAATGATTGAAATATTTTGAATGGAAATTAAACTCCTTCTTGAGCATCTGGAGCAATAATATCACGTGGATGTCCATTCTGCGGCTTTTTGCACTTTGGACATATCAATGAGAAACCTATTAATTTAGCTTGATCTATTTGCTTACCGCAATGTTTGCATAATATCGTCATATTATTGGAGAAGTTGACAATAGATTATATCCTATGGTAGAGATAATCAATAGAATAGAAGTTATTTGTTGAGAGTTTTCTTTTTGTCTATAGGAAATAACTCATATTTTGAAACATCAGTCTTATCTATCATCTCATTTAGCAAACCAATTGGGTTCTGAATTATGATTTTATCAGTTGAGAAAGTATAAACTTCTCTTATTTCTATATCATTTGCATGTTTAGTCTGAATTTTAGCAAGATAATTCTCTTTTTGCTCAGTATCTCTAAACCCAATAAGTAAAATATGAGATGCGCTAGCATCAGCAACTCTGTATGCAGCAATAATATAGGGTATTTTTGAAATACGTTCTGATATCGATTCATCAGAATAGTTATCCCAAACATTAGGCTTAAGACGCAAGACTAACAACGCTAAAACATTGATGCCTATCTTCTTGAAATCGATTATTGGAGTATAACCCTTGATTACTCCTAATCCCTCGAGTTTCTCCCTTATCTTAAAGACAGCTTGAGGAGAAATGCCCATATCTTCAGCAATTTTGCTGTCAGGAATCTTAGAGTGATCTATGATCTTTCTCAATACATCCTTGTCATTTTCCGTTAATTTCGGAGAATTTGGGTCTTTTTGTTCCATTATACGCTATAAAGTCATACTACTATAATAAACCTCTTAAAATAGACCCTGAATAGTAGTGATTATTGAGGTTAAAACCATTAGCTTTTTATAACTCCTTTTCCCAAATATTGACATGAAAGTCATTAAAATCCCGTTTGGAGGCGGCGGATTAGGCCATGGAGACGGCGCTAAGGACGCTCCTGATGTGATTGAAGAACAAACATCTGAGATTTTTTCTAATGAGCAAGGCAAGGCTCTTAATTTTGAATTTGAAGAGATAGATGTGGATAATTCAAATATTGAATATTCACACAAGAATATCTACAATTCAATATTGAATGTAAAAGAGAGATCAATGATCCTTGGGGGAGATCATTCAATCAGCTATCCTTGCTTCAAGGCATTTGCGCATAATAATAAAAATGCAGGAATAGTCATATTTGATGCGCATCCTGACCTGATGGATTCTGCAGGAGTCAAATCACAGGAAGACTGGCTGAGAGCATTGATTTCAGAAGGAGTTGTAGATCCAAAAAATGTCATTATAATTGGAGTCAGAAATGTAGATAAGATTGAACAGGAATTTATTGACGAGAAGAATCTGCAAGTCTATTACATGAAGAGCATCTTTGAGCATAAAGTAGAGAACGTATGCGATGCAGTCATGGAAAAGATAAGAAAATGGGATTCTGTCTACCTCTCAATAGATATTGATTCAGCTGACCCTGGGTTCGCTCCCGGAACCGGCTATCATGAACCCGGAGGTTTTTCTTCAAGAGAACTGATCTACTTTATCCAAAGACTGAATAAGATGAAAAACATCAAGATGATTGATATAGTTGAAGTCAATCCTTCTTTGGATGTCAACAATATAACTTCTAAATTAGCAGCGAAGATAATGGGGGAGTTGATTTAGAAACTTATTTATAATACTCAAACGTTCATAACATATGAAATTAGACCGCCTAGGATTTAAATATCATGTCGGAACCGGACTCTTCTCAAGAATAAATTACAGTTTTGAGCCTATATTGACTAATATCAAAGAAACAGAACAGGTAATTGAAACAATAAGAAAAGATTTTGCGAGCATAGAGGAAATTTTCGATAGAATACTGCTTCCGCTGAACATGAAGAAAAAATCTGCAGGGGCCATAGAAGATGACAGATTATCCTCTGGTTTTGATTATTCTGGCGATATTGGTGTATTTAAAAAATTCTCCTCTTCCCAGTCAATAGAATACACACTGCATACTTATGGAACAGGGATATCAAGAGTCGCAATAAAAGCCTATACTGGAGAAGTCCGAGAGGGACACGATGCTATGCTTGCGATTTATGACAGTATTCAAAATCTTCCTTTACTGACTTTTGATCCGATGACAATGGTAGCGAAAAATAAGATAGACCTTTTAAGAAAAGGCGGGAAACTTGATCCGAGAGAGTTGCCTTCTAAGCTATTAATATGAAAGCATCGCTTGGAGGTTCAACGGAGATTGATGTTGAACTGGCTGATGAAGAGATCTCTAGATTAAGAAATGAAACACTTATAGGAAAAATAACGGTAAGAGAGATGAACGTTCCAAATCAAATAAGAGATTTGGAAGTAAAGATTAGAAATCTTGCGACCGGTGCTAATGAGTTCATTGGACTTGAATCTTTCCCAACGCACGCTGATTTTGAAAATATAACTAAATACGTTGTAACATTGACTGAACTTGGATATGAGTGGTTGATTAGAGGAGGAGCAGTAGACAGAGAAGGAATCGCCAAAATAAGCGTACTGAGAGACAAATACCCTCCAAAACCTTTAAATACCCCCTATAAGTCCTAAGTTCTATGGGAAGAATAAAGACAGCATTGACCAAGAGAGTCACATTGGAACTTCTTGATAAGTACAAGAAGGACTTCAAGCCGGACTTTGAGTCAAACAAGGCTATCGTATCATCTCATGCAGACATACAGTCTAAGAAGATAAGGAACATAATTGCAGGTTATGTCTCAAGAAAAGTCAAGAAAGGACTAGAGTAAATTCTAAACGTTTAAATAAATGGTTGATTTATCATAATCATGGATAATGTATTTTTGATAGGAGAGAAGCCTGTGATGAATTATGTGACTGCAATAGTCATGCATTTCACTTCAAGTAATGCGAATGAAATAACACTTAAAGCGAGAGGAAAGCACATGAATACTGCGATAGACATCTCTCAAGTCATCCTGAACAGATTCCTTAAAGATAATGCAGAATTAAAGGACGTCAAGCTGGCTTCTGAAGAATTCATAAATAAAGAAGGAAAGAAAGTAAGAGTTTCAACTATTGAGATCAACATTAAACGAAAGTAAATTCTTCGGCAAAACTATATAAACTAAGTTCTAAAGTATAGTCCATAAGGGCCTGTAGTATAGCTTGGATAGTACATTGGGCTTCGGACCCGAAAACTGGGGTTCAAATCCTCACAGGCTCATAAATAATCATGGCAAAACCTTTTTGGAAACAGGTAAATGATGTAATAATGAGGTCTGATGTGATCTTGGAAGTATTAGATGCAAGGCTGATCGACGAGACAAGGAATGCAGAGATAGAAGAGAAGATAGAAAGACAAGGAAAGAAATTGATACATGTTGTAAACAAAATTGATTTAATCAATAGAAGTGAGATAAAGGATAAACTAAAGACTCTTTCAAATCCTATGTTTGTTTCTTCAAGAGAAAGACTTGGGACGACTCTTCTAAAAAATAAGATATTAGCAGTTGGAAGCAAAGACACCATAATAGTAGGCGTTGTAGGATATCCGAATACAGGAAAGAGTTCTGTGATAAATGCGTTGGCAGGATCAAAAAAAGCAAGAACTTCCTCGACATCAGGATTTACAAGAGGAATACAGAAAGTAAAAGCATCCGACAGGATAATGTTATTGGATTCTCCAGGAGTATATCCTTTTGAAGAGAAAGACATAGTGAAACAGACATTAGTCGGAGCAAAGAATCCTCAGGAACTGAAAGATCCTGATCTTGTCGCGATGGAATTGATAAAGATATTAAAAGGAAGGATAGAAAAACATTACGGTGTCGAAATACTTGAAGATTATGAGCAGACTTTGGAGAACATAGCATTCAAGATAAACAGGTTAAAAAAAGGCGGACTGCCTGATACGATAAGCACGGCAAAGACAATAATCATGGAATGGCAGAGAGGGAAGATAAAATGAATATGAAATACTTTTGGTTTGGATTAGCAGTATTATTTTTATTGTATGCATTCTATACGTTCGTATTCGGATTGTCAGGACCTTCATATAATCCGAATCTAAACACATTGACAGACAAAGTCGCAAGAGCTTTCATATCCATATGCATATCAGCAGCGATAATAATGTACTTCCAGCACTACAAACATGATTAGACTAATTTGCATAGGAAAAGTAAAAGAAACATACATTAAAGATGGTATTTCTGAATTCATAAAAAGACTGAGCGCATTCACAAGATTAGAGATAATTGAGATAAAAGACTCTGATAAGATGAAAGAGGCTAAAGAAATAATCGATAAGATAAAGAATGAGAAAGTATTTTTATTGGATGAAAGAGGAAAGGAATTTACATCAGGAGATTTCTCAGAATTATTGAATAAAGAAGTGATGGACAACAAGAACATTATCTTTGTGATAGGCGGTCCTAATGGATTAGACGATGAATTAAAGAGAAAATATCAAAGCATTGCATTATCAAGGATGACATTCACGCATGAGATGGCAAGATTGTTCTTCATTGAACAATTATATAGAGCATTTATGATTATGAATAACAGAAGTTATCACAAATGAATTCCTTTTATCTCTTTTCTAAGCGCGTCTAAAACTTTGGTGTCAAGATCTTTGATCATTTCCCTGTGAGTCATGAACTCTTCAGGAGGCCTGTCTGAAAAATCAAGTCCGCCTTCTCTGTATCTGTTTTTTAAAGCATTCATCAACTTAGTCCTTATTTCACCGGTAATAAAGTTGTAATGCTGCGCAATGCTTCTGTTAAAAACATAGCAGACAATAACATTCTCTGGGCCAACCGGTTTAAGACCGAAATATACGCTCAATATGTCCGTCATGGCGCTTGCAAAATTGAGTTAATTTATATACCTTCTCTAAATAACATTTATAAAGAATATAATAACTAAATCAACCATGGCTGAAGTCCTTAAAGCAAAGAAAGAGGTTAATATGCCTGACTGGTATCAGGAAGTCTGCTTGAACGCAGAACTTGCTGATTTCTCTCCTGTAAAAGGATGTATGATAATACGTCCAAATGGATATGCGATATGGCAGTCAATACAGGATTATTTCAATAA
>CAZNFC010000042.1:0-6597 GCA_964572885.1 uncultured Methanosarcinales archaeon | reverse complement strand
CTTCTGGGGAAATAGGTATATATACTTTTCTTTTACAATTAGGGGATTTATAAATAGAGATATATATTTTATATATAAACTCACTTAGAAAGGTATTTAAATGTCCCCTTTGTCAGTTTCATCATGGTTGATGGAAGACTAAAATCAAGGAGCCTGAGAAGGTCAAAAGTAAGAATACCGAGTGGCAAGGTAACAACTCATTACTATAGAAGAATGCCTGGTAAAGCTCAGTGTGCAGGCTGTGGAGACTATCTGAAGGGCGTTGCAAGAGCACATTCGAATGAATTGTCAAATATGTCCAAGACACAGAAAAGACCCGAAAGGCCATTTGGCGGTGTCTTATGCTCAAGATGCACAAGGCAGACAATAGTGAATAAATTCAGAAACATCTTTTCATTATCAAAAAAATAAAGTCTTAGAGATTCTGGCGACAGATCTCAGAGGTAAAAAATGGAAATAGGAAGACTATGTGTAAAAACAGCAGGCAGAGATGCCGGCAGGATATGTGTCGTAGCTGATCAGCTTGACAATCATCTAGTTCTGATAGACGGCAATGTAAGAAGGAGAAAGTGCAATGTCATGCATCTTGAACCTTTGGATGAGATGATCAAGATCAAGAAAGGAGCATCTCACTCGGATATTGCATCAGAATTCAAGAAACTGAAACTCGATGTCTGGGAAACAAAACCAAAGAAGAAAACGGAAAGAAAGTTATCCCAAAGGAAACCTTCAAATACTAATAAGGTAAAAGCTGAGAAGAAAACTGAAAAGACAGTAGAAAAGTCCAAGAAATCTAAATAATCAAAGCTTTTCTATCTCTGAAATAAGCTTCTTTATTCTTTGCAGATATCTATTTATATTGAAATTCTGCTCACCTTCATAAGAATATTCTGCTTCTTTGATTTTACTTATATCTGAATACAGATTTTCAAGGTAATCCAGGACTTCATCCTTATTATCTGGATGTATCTTCTTTTCCTTAAGTTCCATCTCTATTTCAGCTAGGTTTTTCTCCTGGACCTCAGTCAGTTTAAAAGAAGAATATTCCTGTTTCTTTATCGTTTCCTCATCAGGAAACTCGTTATCGGCCAACCCCATAGAATACGGTAAGCAGTTCTTTTATTTAATTTTTTTGATTTGCGCAAAAAGCTCAGTCAGATTAAGCTCAAACCCAGCAACAGGCAGTTCTAAGCCAAAATTGACAAGAACCTGGGGATTTATTTCCCCTAAATAAGCCACTTCAACACCATTAACACTAACTCTTCCCACCCTTCCCCTTATGAAGGAATCATGAGAAATCTCTTTTATTTCATAATTCAATCCAAACATCCTTAACATATAGTCGATAATCTGTCTCACTTCAGTGAAATTTGCTCCGCGATGGGCAGTTACTCCTGCAATTCTTTCATATTCGGCAGCATTTTCTCCTTTCTTCACCGAAACTATCCCTTCCTCGAATATTCTTTGAGGATAATCAACATGCTTATTTTTTGATAATATATTCATCAACGATGGAATTATCCAGCTTCTTACGCATGAGAAAGTCTCAGACATAGGATTCTCTATCTCAATCGTCCCAAAATCCTTTACATTCATATTTTGGTATAATAAATTAGTATTCGAAAGAATAGGGTTCATAGTTTCCTGATATCCCTGACCGACCATAATCTCCCTCGCATTATCGATGAATCTGGTTATATCGAATGTCTTTCCAAGACTGTGCTCAAATAAAGGAGATCCCTTTATCTTATCATAACCGTATATTATTCCGATATCCTCTATTACATCAACAGAATGAAGAATATCCCCCCTGTATGAAGGTATTTCCACAAAATCTCCATTGACACCATATCTCGCTTTTTCAAGCAAACTCTTTATTTCCTGTCTCTTCAAGGACAATCCAAGAACTTTATCAACATCATTTTCAGAGATCTTTATTTTTTCAGTCTTTAATTCAGGAGTTTTGATCATTTTACTTCCATATTTCACATTTACTGAAAATATATTGAATCCTCTTTCATATAATGCATACGCAAATATGTTTGCAGCAAGATTAAGCGATTTAATATCAGTTCCTGTCGCTTCAAAGAACAAATCAGAATCACCCACTTCAACCCTTCCGGTCTCATTCGAATTTATTATCGGCGGGAAACTAAGAACATTATCATCAGAATCTACTAAAATAGGATATTTCTTTGCATCTTTCAGTATCCAGGAATATTCCTTTCCCTTAGGATGCATTTCTAATATCTCTTTCTGTGTAAGTGGTCTTCTGAAATCCAACGGAACGAACTTAATCGAATCAGGATTTGTTGCCTTGTAATGGACAGGGAACTTTATCTTATTCAAGCTGTAAATGCCTATTGCAATCTTCTGCCTCTTTCTTCCAAAACTTTCACAAAGTTTTTCCTGGAGCTGAATCATCTGTTTCATAGAATAATCATCAATCTTCTTTCCTTTTGCAGCGAAAGAAACAATGAAAGGCCTGACTTGAGATACTGATCCGTCAACAATCACTTCATATTTAGAATTATTTGTTTTTATATCAGGAATCCCTCTTTCTTTTCCGATGACACCTTTCAAAAGTCTTGAAATTCCCTCCGTGCTCCATAAGTAAGGAAGATTCGTATCACCAAAACTTGCAGAGACTTCGTCTTTTGATCCGTCATAATTATCAACTTCCGCCTTGCAGTAATTTAGTAATTTCTTGAGTTCATCCAAACTTAACTTCTTTCCAAGCAAATCATTCATATCTTTCAAAGAGAATTTTATTGTCGGCATCAAATCACCTTCATATTTCTCAGAGTCGGGATATCCTGTGAGAATAACTGCCTAATGTCTTTTATTCCTAATTTGAACATTCCAATCCTGTCTATCCCGATTCCCCATGCAATCACAGATAAGTCCTTTCCTGTAAGTGTGTTCACAACTTCCGGCCTGAATATTCCTGCACCACCGAGTTCTATCCATCCGAGCTGAGGATGTTTTGCGAATAATTCACAACTTGGCTCCGTGAATGGGAAATATCCCGGAACTATTTTTATTTCAGAGGTTCCTGCAAATTCCTTTGCAAATAACTCTAATAATCCGAACAGATGCCGAATGTTTAGATTTTCTCCCACTACGATACCTTCTGTCTGATAGAAATCCGCATTATGGGTCGCATCTATGACATCAGGCCTGAAACATCTCGTGATTCCGAAATATTTTCCAGGGACTTTTAGATCTTTAGAAGCAAGTTTTCTTGCAGAACACGCTGTGCCCTGCGTCCTTAGTATCTGTCTCCTTGTTTTATTTATATCAAATTCATAGTTCCATCCTTTGCTTCCTGCAACTCCTTTTTCATGAGCATGTCTTACACTTTGAACTATTTTATCATCTAATTTTGCAAATTTAGGATCCTTTACATAATATGCATCATGAATATCTCTCGCGGAATGAAATTGCGGCATAAACAAAGCATCCATGTCCCAAAATTCACTCTCTACTACAGGACCGCTCATCTCTTCAAATCCTAATGATAGAAATTTAAGTCTTACATCATCAAGAAACTTTCTGTATTCCTGTTTTCTTCCTGCAAATATCTGGGGAACATTCAATTTTACATCATATGACCTGAATTTATTTTTTTTCCATTCTTCCGATTTCAGAACTTCAGGAGTCAATGTCTCAATCAGATGAATCTTCTCAACATTTTGTTTTGCAAGCAGTCTTCCAATTTCAGTAAGCTCAATAAATTTTATCTTTACCGGCCTTTTTTTAACAATATTCTTTCTCTTTAGAAGATTCTCAAAAGCAAATCTGTCTTCAGACTCCAATCTTGACAATTCTATTGGGTGTTTGCTTAATATTTTTATGAAATTTTCTTCAATGCTTTCTTTTTCAAGAATCCTTTTCCCTTGCTGCGTGATTTCAATTCTTCCATTGTTCATATTTATTGCTGATTTTTGTTTTAATATCCCTACAGAAATTCCAAATTCATCTCTTCCGAACTTCTTCATCAAGTCATCTACAGAACTTGACCCATTTCTTATTTCAATAAGAAGTCTTCTTTCAGGCAGACCCTTTTTAGAGTATTCGATCCCATTCTTGTCAAGTTCAACAATCTCATTTTCAGTAGAAACGATCTTTAGTGCTCCCTTACCCTCTAACCATTGAAGGGCTCTCATTGCCTCAACTTCCTGCATTCCTGATTTCTCTACAAGTTCAGAAAGATATTTGACCTTGTCCAGGAAAGGCACAACCTTTCTTTCTAAAGGATGCAACCCTTCAAGTATTTTGTTTATATCCATATAAATAACAGTCTAACGTTTGTTTATATACTTTTTCGATTAAAAACGGTCAAAAGAGCTTATTGTTCACTATGTTTGTATCCATAGAACTGCAGAGTTTCAAATCTTTGAGAATGATATTGTATGACTGCGCCGCCATGCTGATCTAAAATAACAGAAGGCAGTTCTGCATCCAAAAACACTCTTTCATTAAAAATAGCTTGCGAATCATCCGATATCTCATCTATTGTCATGAGCAGAAGCTTATTTGGAGGTAGTTGTCTTCATGCTTTTCCAGCCAAGCTCGAAAAGCTCTTCTACTGCGGAAGCGAAAAACGGACTGTTAAGCCATATCCCTACATCATAAGTAGGGTGGACTTCTTCATCATCAAGAATCATAAACACCATTTCTTTTCCATCAACAATTGTGAATCTCGCCTTAGTGTTGCTGTTCTTCACTTCAGCAACTGTTGAAAGATCTTTTACTGCTGCTGCATTTTCTTTTGTGAAAGGAGCAGCAACTCTTATTCTTACTCCCCTTTTCTTTAATTTTTCAAGAACAGGTTTCAATCCTTCGACCTTTCTCATCAATCCTTGTGAAGTGGTCATTATAGTCACTGACTTTTCGGCGCCTTTCAATACCAATTCAAGATGATTGTATAGATTATGCCTTCCTTTCAATGCGCCAGTTAAATCAGCAGGATCAATTAATTCTACCCCTTGATTGTGTAGCGAACTTAATTCTTCAAGAACATCTGTTCCCTTAAGCTCTTCAAGTCTTGTAGTCATATTCTTTGCATCTTCTACAACATTTTTCTTTACTCTCTCAAGAACTTCTTCAGGAGGTACTGCAACATACTTTATCGGTTTTCCAATCTTCGTTACAGCAAATCCTTTTTTCTCTAAAGATTCAAGAACATCATATGAACGTGATCGTGGAACATTTGCTATATCAGATAATTCTCCTGCAGTTGCGACTCCTCTTGATAATAATGCAGTCCAAATTTTAACTTCGTAGAGATTAAGATTAAAGTATCTCCTCAACTTTGCTAAAAAATCGTCTTTGACAACCATCTAAACCCCTCCCTTTTCATAATACAGAATACTACTACTATTAAAAGGTTATGTTTTTTTACCTATTGCCGAGAGACTATGAATTTTTTTAAGCAATATATAAATAAAAAATTCATAACTATTCCACAAAATATATCTTACAGAATATACTTAGCTGATTTGATACCTGAGTATGGCAGCAATTCCTCCAAGTCCATCTAATTTCTTTCCACCTTCATGCTCGGAAGAGATAATTATTATTTTTCCTTTCATTCCATCCACAGATTTCATCAATGAATTGACACTTTCAAAATTATTTTCTTCTCTTTTCTTTTTTATGTAAGAATCAGTTATCATCAGAGTCTTCACCGCGCCCGTATTAACAGCTTCTTCGACAGACTTGAAACCATATCTTGCAAGTTTTCCCCTCATTATTTCCCCTAAAAGTTCGTCAACAATATTGATTTCTTCAATTGTTCTGCTCTCTTTCAACGCAGTCTCAACTTCAGGACGTCTTAAAACCTCGTTGAATGCTGTCTTGTCAGCAGAAGAGCATGTTGCTGTGATTATTTTCTTGCTTAACTCAGGATCCTTTATTTTTTTCATCAGATATTCTTTCCAGAAAGCAGGACTTGCTACTATTACTCTTTCAATATCGAATCTTGTGACATATTCTTTTATCTTTTTTATTATATCGTCATAATAATTTCCTTCAAATTTACTTTCTTCTTCTTTCTTAGGGATGTCACTCTTGATCTCAGAAAGATATTCATATCCGTAAACTTTTGCATATGCAAAATGCGCTTCATCCCTGTCAAATATGACGATTAAAACCTTTGGTTGGCTTTCAGAACTTGCCTCTTCCAGCTTTTCTATCTGATAACCGAGCCATTTTTCTTTTATTAGCGTTATTATGCTGTTCACTTCTACATTGAATGTATGATGTGTTCCTCTTGGAACATCCTCCGGACCTTCCAGTATAACTCCAGATATCCTAAGTATATCCCCTTCTTTGTGAAATTCAACTTTTTCCACTTCAATTGACAGGAATACTGGCTTTCTGGAAACCTTGATGTTGTCTCCTTCCCCTATCTTTATCTTCCTGTATGTCTCCCCTTTCACCACATCTTTCTCATCTATAACCTGACTAAGGTACCACAGGTCATCAAGGTTGGTTATCTTGACCTTGCCTTCCCCCTTTTTAAAGTTAGAAAATATGATTTTCATCACTGTAAAACAGAAAAACATATATATAAAACCCCTTATTTTAAAG
>CAZNFC010000041.1:0-6761 GCA_964572885.1 uncultured Methanosarcinales archaeon | reverse complement strand
CATTCTTTTCAGATACCAAAAGATTATCTCCTGTGAAGAAGAACTTCATCCTTCTTCTCAGATTGGATATGTTAGGGATTGTCATGATGAACCATCCACCTTTTTTCAATATTCTGTTTATTTCCTTGAAAGACCAGGCCATGTTATCAAGATGTTCTATTACTTCTATCGCAACGACTCCGTCTGTTGAACCTGATGCAAATGGGAACTTCTCTGCAGCTAAATCGCATTTATGAAATCTTGATTTTAATTCCGGATATACTAAATAATTATCCGCATCGACACATTCAATATTTTTGTATCCTTGTTCAAGAAGCCAATGTGAAAAATGTCCTCCACCTGCTCCTAATTCGACTATCTTGCTGTCTTTTGGCTTGGAAAGAATAAACCTCTCAACGGCCTTTAATTGATTTGGCCTTAAGCATATCTCGCTCATGTAAGCTTTTGAGCGCTCTTCTCTTCTTGAAGATATCTTGTCTGCTGATGCGTATTTCACCATTTTTATATGTATTTATTTACCTCTTCTGAATTATTCTTCTTATTCCTCTTAAATTCTTTGTATTTGAAGTATATTAAACACTCATTTACAATATCTCCAAATAAAAAGAACAATCCGTACGGAAATTCATTGAATACTATCCTCATCTTGGTCAACTGCATAGTTTGCGAGAAAATTCTCTTGAAAGTTTTCCAAATAGAATGTTTTTGTTTCATGTCAACCATACTCTGTGCATCGAATGTCGTATAATTGTTCATCTTGTAAACATAGCTGTGCATACCTCTCCACCAGCCGAAATGAATCATTTTGCCCTTCAAATGACCTACTTTGCCATCAATTGTGATATATTCATGAAGTCTTTCTCCTTTGAAATGTTCTTTTCCTTTGCGGTATAATCTAAGCATATATCCGTGCCAATCATATTTTAAAGGTTTACCGTATAAAGTATTTATTCTTGGCATAAAGAAACCATCAAATCCGTATCCATTCTCTTTTACAACTTTTTCTATATCTCTTTTTAATTCTAGAGAAAGTGATTCATCTGCATCCAAGGAAAGGACCCATTTATTTTTTGCTTGGTCAAAACTCCATTTCTTATTTACATGATGAGAAGGATCGTTCGGCCTTACAAATACTTTTGCATATTTCCTTGCAATTTTTGCGGTATCGTCTGTACTTTGACCGTCAACTACTATTATCTCATCTGCCCAATTATAAATATTTTTCAGACATTCTTCAATGACATCGCCTTCATTTCTGGCGACAATGCATACAGATAAAGGTATTTTAGCCATTATTATGAAAAACCTACTGTTTCTTTATATACTTTTGTCCGTCAATTCTTCTTAATGTATACAAATCAGGATCTTTTGTATACAAATCCTTATCCCAGACTGCACTAAGATATTTTCCAGTTAATTTGCAGTCATCTGAACATAATTTGACGACAAACTGCGCAGCGACTTCAGGAGAGACTGATCCTACCCCTTTCTTGAACATCATGTTTTTATCATAAAATTCTTTTCCGACTATACCCGGTCCTGCTTTTATCACTTCATCTATCAATCTTGTCGCGACAGCTCCTGGAGCGATTGCGTTGAACCTGATATTGTCATATTCCTTCGATATGCTCGAGATGAACTGCACAATTGCTGCCTTCGAGCTCGAATATGAAGTGAATCTCGGAAATGGAGCAGGAACTCCTGCACCTGCTAAAGCAACTACAACACCATTTTTCATGTGCGGGATCGCTTCATGAATGCAATTTATCGTTCCAAGTACATTTATTTCGAAAGCACTTTTCCATTCATCTACATCTTGAGTATGGAATAATCCTTTTGGACCATAAACGCCTGCTGCCGTGACTAAAATATCTATCTTATTGAATTTCTTTATCGTTTTTGATATTATATTTTTAATATCTTTTATTTTCGATACATCTGCGACGCAATATTCAGCTCCTAATTCTTTTGCTGCCTGCTTTAATTCTTTTTCAGAACGAGAACAAAGCATCACTTTGGCTCCTTCTTTTGCCAATGCTTCCGCTATGGCTCTTCCTATTCCCCTTCCGCTTCCTGTGACTATTGCGACTTTATTTTTTAGCTTCACGATTAGCCACCTTTGGGTTATATTTTAATAGAACGTTGAATAGATCAGGCATATTACTCTTTTTTGCTACCTTGCTTAATGTGACAAGATCTCTGGATAAAGTGTTTCCTGCAAAAGCAGGTCCTGGATTTATTGGAGCTTTATCGCTTATTCTCGGATCCAACTTCATCAATTCTATAATCTTGGAAACGTCTGCATTTACATGCTTACATACTCTTCCTATTGAATTTCCAAGAACAATCATTGTCGAGAGATATGCATTCATGCTGTGCTTCCACATCTCTGCAGTTTCAAGGCTAACGAATGCTTTTTCTCCTTTTATTTTCCTGAATAAGTCTGAATTTACTTTTCTTGCTAATTTTTCTTTGTCAGAACCAATTACTAAAACCGGAGTGTTGATGAAATCTTTTACCTTGCTTGTCTTCTTTATGTTTTCAGGAATATAAATTACAGGAAGTTTCAATGATTTCTGTATCTGTCTTGAAGTTCCGACAGGAATCTGGCTTAGAACAATTACAGTTGACTTTGCTTTCGATTTTTTTATCTGATTGATTCCTTTATTTAACTGAGAAAGGTCAACTTTTCCTTTCCTGTCTGCAATGTCATATGCTATAATTATGTAATCTTTATTATTTAAATTTCCTGAAATCTCATGATTTTTTCTCAGCAATTCTTTGACGATCTGTCCTAAGTGTGAATCACCAAGCACTGCTATTTTCATTGATTGTAGATCTCCTCTATTATCTTCATGTTTTCCAAGGCATCATTTAAATTACCTTCTGGCTGCTTCTTATCCTTGATACATTGCAGGAAGTATTTTAATTCTTCTGTGAATGACTTGTCCTCTCCATCATAAGTTTCGTCCATCAATACCTTACCCATGTCTTTTGAATATACTGTCATATGTTCCAGACCATAACTCTTCCCTAATCCTGAAAGATAAGCAGCAGATTCTGTCCCTGTTATCTTCATCTGAAAGAAATTCTTCCACATAGTCCAGCTTACATGGAAATGACCTATATTTCCTTTCTTGTTCTTCAATAATATGAATGCGTTATCTTCTACTTGATCCTTGCTTTTCCATAAATAAGTAGGAGCAAGTCCTTTTACATCAACAGGATTTCCAAAGAACCATCTATACAAATCTATAAGATGTGAGCCTTGATCCAGCAATTCTCCTCCGCCTGATTTTGATTTATTGCATCTCCACTCTTTTTCCATATCTTTTCTTCCTCCATGGCCGTATTCTGCAGTCATGTAAAGAAGCTTTCCAAATTTATCTGAATCAGCAAACTTCTTTGCTTTCGCAATCATAGGATGGAATCTATGATTAAATCCCACTTTAACTACGGAAAACTTGTTCTTTGAAGCAAGTTTATGCACAGTAATTAAATCCTGTATCTCTTTTATGTTTCTTCCTGCAGGTTTTTCAATAAGAACATGTTTTCCATTTTTTATTGCTTCATAAGCGATATCCTTAAGTGAATCATGGCTTGTGCACACAAATATCATGTCAATAGAGTCATCTTCAACACATGACTTCCATGACTTTACCTGAGCATTGAAATCTGACGCAAGTGATTTTGCAAGCTTTTCATTCTGGTCTGAGATGTATTTTATGTTGAGATTGCATTTTTTAGCTGAATCTGCTCTCTTTCTTCCCATCAATCCTGCACCTATTATTGCGACATTCATTTTCTCTTGTATACCCCATACAATGTATTGAACATCTTGATGCTGTTTTTGATGACATGAGTCTTTGAATCTAATGTACTGTGCTTCCATACTATCGGCACTTCCTTTATCCTTCCGCCTAAATGATTCACAAGCCAAAGCATCTCGACATCAAATGTTATATCCATCACTTTTGCTTTCTGAATCAATTTTTTAAGGAATTTAGTCTGAAATATCTTCGCGCCGCATTGTGTGTCTTTTACATCTATTCCAATTATATGCCTTACTATGAAATTAAGCCCTCTGCTTGCTATTCTTGTCTTCAAAGGTTCTTTCTTTGTCATTAAAGACTGCGGCAGCCATCTTGATGCGATTACGCATTCGTAATCTTTTGCATAAGGAATCAGTTTTGCGAATTCTTTGGGAGTTATTGCAAGATCCGAATCAACAAATCCAGCAACCTCTCCTTTTGCTTTTGACAATCCTTCATATATCGCCCTTCCCTTTCCGACCCCGGTTGAAAACCATCTTACATTTGGAAGTTGTTTTGTCAGTTGTTTTGCGATTACTTCTGTATCATCTGTGCATCCGCCTGTAACAATAAGGATATCATCTTTAGGGAAATACTTTGAGAAAGACGTAACTGTATCTTCTATGCTGTTCTCCTCATTACGTGCCGGAATCACAATAGTTATCATATAGCCCCCAAATAGTCATGAAAATCAGTTATTTATTAAGCTTAGGGATTTAAGGGCCTTAAAAGCCCCTCAGAGGCCTTTTCAATCATTTAGAACTATCTTCCTTCTCGACCTTATCCCGTATTGCAGAGATAACAAATTCAGATCTGGAGCGGTAACCTTTCTTGCTTTTCTTCCATGTCTTATCCACCAAATCAACCAATTCAGAAGGAACTGACACATTTACGTAGTTTTTTGCCATACGGTAGATGTACCGTAAGGCTTATATATTCATTATTGGTATGTGTACAGTATATGTATGGTTGAAAAAATGATTCTAAAATATCATAATGATTGAGCTTTTCAAGAAATGCGTAGTTTGCGGAAGAAGGTACATATTCGCAAACACAAACTTATGGGGATTGAAGTACATAAGAATGCTCCATATCAAGGTAACAAAAGACACCTGTCCGATGTGCACAGAAAGAGCATATGCAGAAGAGGCTCATAGAGTTTATAATAGGGTAACAAACGATGGAGACAGAAAAAGCCAATATATTATGGAACGAGAAAGATATCCACTGGACTGACAGGATTCAACATGAGTTTGACAGTTTAGAGAAGAAAATGGAATCTTATTCCGAGGAAGATAAGAAAATAGCTTTAGATTTTTTGCTTTTTTGGAAAAGATGGTTGATGCACGACATTCATTATAACATTCCAGTACAAGAAAGAATAGATAAGATAATTCAGAGACTACAATGAAAAAAAGAAAACCATTATGGGTTAATGCAGTAGTTCTAAGTGAGAAAGACAAGAAAAAGTTGAACAAGGCATTTAATGGCTGAAGAGAGTATACTTTGTAAAATATGCGGAAAACCGTCTAAATTTATTGGGATCAAAAAAGGAAAGAAACACGATTTCCTTATTTTTCAATGTGAATCCTGTTATTTTTCTTTCATTAAAAATCCTTTAACCAATTATGTTAAGATATATGATGAATCTTATTATAATGGACAAGGATATGATGAATATGTCGATTATGTTTTTGAAATGAAGCGTCCAGACAAAACAATCAGAGAGTATGAATGGAGAGGTATTTTGAAAATTATTTCTAATCTGTCAAGATTGTCTGATTCGACAAAATGGTTAGACTTTGGTTGCGGTAACGGAGGTCTTGTTAAATATGTACATAATCATACTGATGTCAAAATTGTTGGGTTTGAGGAAGGATATATTAAAAATGTTGTAGTTTCTTCTGGAATTCCAATATTAAATAGAAACCAATTACGAAAACATAAATTTGATATAATAACAGCAATTGAAGTACTTGAGTATGTTCCTGATCCTATCAAAGAACTTCGTTTGATATATTCCCTACTTAAGCCCGGAGGTATATTCTTTTATACGACAGGTAATTCACGTCCGTATAGAAATAAGCTTCTAAATTGGCGTTATGTCATACCAGAAATCCATATGAGCTTTTTTGAACCCGGGACTATGACTATTGCATTAAACAAGGCTAATTTTATTCCAAAACAAATAGGATTTCTACCTGGATTCTCTGATATAATAAGATTCAAGGTACTTAAGAATTTGAACATACGAAAAAAGAACTTATTTGAGCGTATCATTCCTTGGACCATTATTTCTCGTTTAATTGACATTCGTTATGGAGTATCACGCCATCCAGTAGCATTCAAGCCAAAATGGCAATTAAATTGAATACAAAAGCCTTTATATACTTCTTAATAAGATATTTTTATTTATGGTTACAATCGAGCTTTCCAGGAAAAACATCGATTATGTGATAGTTGCTGTATTGTTTCTTTTGACGATAGGTATCAGGCTTTATGACATAAATGGAGCAGGAGGAACATTTGATGAATATGATTACTTCGCTAATGCTGCAAGCATAGAAAAAGCTGTTTCAACTTTTGATTTCAGCAAAGATGGGTGGAGTATGTTTGCAGAACATCCTCCTATTGGAAAGTATGTACATGCATTATTTTATTCTCCCGTATTAGTTAAGATGAGCGATCAGGAAAAAGATTCTCTCATAAAACGGTTTGCACAGCCAAGTACAATATCTGGTGAATCATACACCTTAGGAAGATACTCAAGCGTTCTTTACGAAGGGTTGACTGTTGTTGTTGTGTACTTATTTTGCTTGATATTTTTGAGCAGGACCACAGGAATGATTGCAGGAAGCATATTAGCACTTCTTCCTGAATTCATCGCTTACGGAAAGATTGCAAATCTTGATCCTGCTGTTGCATTCTTTTTCACTTTAGGAGCATTCT
>CAZNFC010000040.1:0-6892 GCA_964572885.1 uncultured Methanosarcinales archaeon | reverse complement strand
GATATGGACATGAAGAAGACTGAGAACCAGCTTAATGTCTATGCAAGCCTTCCTCATTCAGTAGGAAAAGAAGTAAAGATATGCGCTTTAGTCGGACCTGAGATGAAGGAAGAAGCAAAGCCTGCTGACAGGGTTGTTCTTTTGGATGAATTCGACAAATACAAGACAAATAAGAAATTGGCAAAAGTATTGTCAAATGAATTCGATTTTTTTGTAGCGCAGGCAAACTTAATGGTCCAGGTTGCAGGAGCATTTGGTAGAATTCTTGGTCCAAAAGGAAAAATGCCTAATCCAAAAGCAGGTTGTGTAGTTCCTGCAAAAACAAATCTGAAGCCTATCGTTGACAAGCTTAAGAAATCTGTTAAATTATCTTCAAGAGACACTTCAATGGTGCAATGTTCAATTGGAAAGGAAGACATGCCAGAAACTCAACTTGTAGAAAATGCAATAGCAATTTATAATCAAATATTGCATGCATTGCCTCAGGAAAAAAATAATATCAAAGAAGTCATGCTTAAATTATCAATGAGCAAGCCTATGAGGGTAGAATGAGCAAGCATAAAGCGCATATAACGGATGAAAAGAAAGGAGAAGTGGAAGAGTTCGTTAAATTATTCACTTCATATCCTATTGTAGGAATCATTGATTTAGAAGGAATGCCGAGCAAGCAATTGCAGTCATCAAGAGGTAAATTAAGAGATACTGCTGTAATAAGAACAACAAAGAGAAGATTCCTGAAGTTTGCAATAGAAAAGGCAAAAGAAAAGAAACCAGGAATAGAGAAATTGCTTGATTATGCAAAAGGCTCAATCTCATTGCTGTTCACAAAAGAAAATCCATTCAAGGTTGCAAAAGTTATTTCAAAGTCTAAATCAAAATCACCTATCAAAGCAGGACAGAAAGCTCCTTTCGATATAATCGTTCCGAAAGGACCGACTCCATTCGCCCCTGGACCTGTAATCTCAGAATTGGCTGGATTAAGGATCAAAGCTGGAGTTGAAGCCGGAAAGATTGCGATAAAAGAAGATGCATTAGTATTGAAAGAAGGAGAAGTCTGCTCAGGACCGCTATCGAGCATGCTTCAAAGATTAAGCATCGAGCCTATGGAAATTGGCTTGAATTTAGCTGCAGTCTACGAAGATGGAATGATATACAATAAGGATGTTTTATCTTTAGACGAAACTAAATTGAAAGCAGATATATCTAAAGCACATTCATGGGCATTCAACTTAGCAGTTGAAGCAAAGATAATGAACAAAGATGTCGCTGAATTCATGATATCAAAAGCAGAAATGGAAGCGAAAGCTTTGCATTCTGCGACACAATAACAATTATGGAGGACTAAAAAATGGAATATGTATATGCAGCATTGTTGATCCACAAAGCTGGAAAGAAAGTGGACGAACATACTGTAAAGAAAGTACTGGAAGCTGCCGGCGTACACCCAGATGAAGCAAGAGTAAAGGCTCTTGTTGCTGCATTAGATGGATTGAACATCGATGAAGCGATAAGCAAAGCTGCTGCAATGCCTGTAGCTGCTGCACCTGCTGGAAACGCACCTGCAAAGAAGGAAGAAAAGAAAGACGACAAGAAATCTGAAGAAGCTGCTGCCGCAGGGTTAGGGGCATTGTTCGGATAAAGTAGTCTTTTTAACTTTTTTTATATTATGAGACAACGACTGAAACACTATGGAACAAGCAAGTGAAGGGTTAGCTAGTTTAAGGACTGAACTATCAACATTAGATAAATCTAAAGAAAGCCTGTTTTCTCAGATAAGAAGCAATAGAAATAAAATAAATGAATTAAGAAGCAAGGTAAATGTTCTTAAAAAAGATAGAAATTCCATAACTGATTCTGTAAAGAAGATTAAAGCTGAGAGAGATGAATTCAACAAGCAACTGAAATCAAAGATTGAAGAATTTAAGAAAATAGTTCCTGTACAGAAAAAGGAAGAAGCTCCCAAAGTCAATATTGCTTTTATCAGGAAAGAAATAAAAGAAATGGAGTACAAGGTCGAGACTGCCGGATTAAGTTTCGATAAAGAGCAGAAATTGATGAAGCTCATCAATCAGAAGAAGAAAATGATCGAAGGTCAGACTGATAAAGGATTGCCGGAAGAAGCAAAGAAATTATCCCATGAAATTGACTCGATAAGAGCAGATGCTGATTCTAAACACAAGGAAATGCAGATTAAAGCTGATGAAAGCCAGAAAAAACATGAAGAAGTAATTACTATTTCTAATCAGTTGAAAGAATTAGAAAAAGCAACCAAAGAGATTGAAAAACATATAAGAGAACATAAAGGAAAAATTGAAGAGATTAACACCAAATTAGGAGATAAGCTGGAAGAAGCAGTGAAGAACAATAAAGAGAACTCAAAAAGAAATGAACAATACAGGAGAGAAAGACCTAAAAGAGAAAATAATCCTCAAGCTAATATTGAACAGATGCAGCATAAAGCCGAAGAGAAACTGAAGAAAGGCGGCAAACTGACTACTGAAGATTTATTGGCTTTCCAGAATAAGAAATAGTTATTTCTTCCTGAATAAATAAGCAACCCACATCATAAGATAAGCGATTATCCCTGCGATAAGAATAAGCACAACAACCAATATTCCTACAGTCAAAAAGAATATCGTAAGAATCAATGCTAAAATCAGGAACAGCAAAATCACGAAAGGATTCTTTGTCTTGATGACTTTGATCATTTGTCTATTTCCGCCACAGCCTTGAGTATATCAGACGGCTGGTAAACAGATATCCTTTGATTATGTCCTTGTACTTCATCCTTGGAATACCCCCATCCATATTCTACCAATATTATATTTGTTAATCCTGCAGCTACGCCTTCTTTGAAATCAAGATCCCTGTCTCCCACCAATATAGCTTCGTTTGGAGCAATATTATGTCTTCGCAATAATTCTCCGAACAAAACTGTTTTCTCCAAGCGTCCGGAACTTTTGTGTTCTCTTCCTAAAACTTCAGCAAATACTCCTTCCAATCCAAATTCCTTCAGCCGCCTCATCATTATATCCCTAAATGATGATGAAACCACTGCAAGCTTATATTTCTGCGACAATGATTTCAAAACTCCACATATTCCCTCATAAGGCTTTATATCTTGTTTTGGAAGCTCTGCTTCGATCACTTCATATGCCTTAAGCCTCTCTTCCTTTGTAAGTCCCAGCTTATTGAAAAATTCTGTAGAATTACCAAACACAGAAAATCTTCTGAATTCTTCTATTTCATCTGGACTTTCTTTTCCAAGATTTTTGGAAACTTTTCTAAAAACATTATGAACCGCAGGAAATGAATCTGCAATGACTCCGTCATAATCAAAAATTATTAGTTTTATTTTATTCATATAATGTATACTCCTGAAATTCCCAATGGACTTTTGCCATGAGTATAAGAAATTAAGCTTTGATTCTTTCCATGTAGCCGCAACGACCACAGCTTTTCCTGTCTTTATGCAATCCCAATAAAGAACCTTCGCATTTAGGGCACATTCCGCCTTTTCTTATCAATTTGTTTCCTTCTATCCTGTAGGCTTTGTAAATCTGATAAGATTTTCCTTTTGCTGCTGCTTTAGGTGCCGGTTTTTTTGCGTCTGCCATTTATTGTGCCACCGGAGCTGCTTTCTTCTCTATTTTCGGTATATTGAAACCTGTTTTAACCAGCATTTTCTTTTCTTCAATCTTGTTCCTGTCTTCTACTGATTTGTAAGAGTAAGCCAATACTTTTGCTTTTTGTGATCCAAATATAACTTCAATCTTCTTCACAACAACCAAATCAGGAGCCACTCCTAATGATTCTGCTAATTTAGTTATAACATCCTTTCTTGCAGGTACAGCTGCATCGAATTCAACTTCTGCATCTACTTTATTTCTTGAAAGCAGTTCTTCTTCCTTGTTATGTAATATTTTTGTTTTCATTTTATCTGCACTTTATCGCGTATTCTCCATTTTCATGATAATTACCTTTTTTAGCTATATCTGATTTTGATGAATCGAGCACATATATCTTTCCCTGAAAACTTGTTGCCAGATCATTAGAATGGCATCTTGGACATACTTCTTCAATGAAGAATAACTTATCTCTCTTGCATAGTTTCTTTTTCATTGAGCACCTTGTGCGAAATGAAATAGACAAACCTTTGGTTTGGCGTTTTTCATTTTGCTTTTACCTTTTTCTCTTCTTTCTTTGCTTCCTTTGCAGGAGCTGACTTCTTATTCTTTTCTTCTTCTATCCAGTCAAGTTTTCCCAAACCTGGCTGTCTCATTGTCAATCCTAATTTAGGATTTGTAATGTCTTTGAATGAAACTGCAACGACTC
This sequence comes from uncultured Methanosarcinales archaeon, assembly GCA_964572885.1. Lineage (GTDB taxonomy): Archaea > Nanobdellota > Nanobdellia > Woesearchaeales > UBA10107 > UBA10107. Next base: position 2,557 of record CAZNFC010000040.1, on the reverse strand, counting down.
TTGCTCTGCAAAGATCACCAACTTTCAAGCTTCTTTTCGAATCTCTTCCATTTAAAACTTTTTCTTTTGAAAATGTTACGAAATCGTCCATTGTCTGTGAAACGTGGATCATTCCATCGATTGGACCCAAATTGACGAATGCGCCGAAATCAGCAATGTCTTTTATTGAACCATTCAATACTTCATGCATTTCCGGCTTGAATGTAAGCAAATCGAATGTTGAATTATAATATGAAGCGCCATCTCCTGGAATAATTATTCCCTCACCTATCTCGTCAATTTTTGAGACATCAATCACAACTCCGATTTCCTGTGAAATGTAACCTTCATATTTCTCCTTAACTACTTTTAGTATAGAAGTCTTTAGGTCATCGTTGAAGAATGCCGGAGGCACTCTTATGTGGTCTTTAACGGTTGTTTTGTAAAACATTTTACTCCATGACTAAATATTTCTTCTGCCTTAATGTAATAGTCCTGACCCCTTTCTTTTTAAGCTTAGCCCTTAACTCCTTGTCATTAGTAGCCACGATAAAGCCCTCTAACCCCAGGATTATGCTATCTACATAGTCCATAGAGGTTGTTTTTAAAGTCTTCGGTTTTTTGGCTTTGAGAATGGCCTTCCCAAGCCTTGCGAAGGCCTTTTCCCTGCCTTTCTGGGTTCTTATGATATTTTCAAGCTCACTTAATGACTTGTCCAGGACGTACAGCTCGTATGGAACATCCATTATTCTCTTGATCTCTTCATAGATATCAACCTTGAACTTGGCAGGTATCAATATGAAGTTAGTATCAAGCAATACTTTGGTTTTCATAGAATTTGAGCTTTGTTTAAGGTTTATATTGTTATCCATAAGGCTTAAATAAAAGCTTATTTGTGAATGTCACGAAATGGAACGCGAGATAACGCCTGAATTGCTTGAACGAACATTAACACATTTACCTGACCCAACTTATGTAGCTTTGAGATTAAGCGCGGGCGGATTTGATGTTGATCTATCTGAGATAGTCAAAAAAGCATCAAAAGTTGTTCCGGAATTAGAATTTCGGACACATGAAGATATTGAATCAGAGGATGATGATGGTTGTATTGGAATCGGTGGAGATATACATACATCTTTTTCAAAAATGCCAAAAGCTGTGCTTCTGAAAATTTATCAGCGATCATACGGAAAAGATAGTCTGGATTATGAAGTGGCACACATGGATGAGGCAAGCATTTTCGTAGAAAATTCTACCTGGGATCTGCCGTATGAAAAAACAAAAATTGCAATAAGACGACCAAGAAATAGAGAATCTCGCAGATTAGAGATAGAGTATTGGGACACAATGACTGAAAGAGTTTTGAAGATCATAAAGGAATTCTCTGGAACGTACGTGCCTATAAAAATTATAGGAAATGAACATACTTACGGCTGAATACTATCTGCTCTTGTACACGCCAGCTTTGTTCAATACAGTATCAACGATCAATGAATAGACGAAGAATAATATTACTAATTCTGTGACAACTACAAATCCTGAATATGCGTAGTTGAGCAAAGCGAATGCAACAGTAATTGTTGCCAATCCTTTCGGTACGAAAGTTGCGATCTCTAATTTCTCTGCAAAGTCATAGTTTCGTAAAACAACCATCGCTATCACTAATCTTACGAGCAGATAGACAAAGAATAATATGAATGATAATTTAGCGAATTCAAAAGACACCATGAACCCCATCACAACTCCTACAAGAATGAACATGAAAACTTCAAGAGCAGAATAAATCATATTCTCCTGCTTCTTTATCATTCCTTTCTGTTTAAGGAAGATATTTCCGAATATGAATCCTACAGTTGCAACAGCGACTATGCCGTTGCCGTCTATCTTCTGCGCAGCAAGATATGCAAGAAGAAGACCGAAAGCCAAGATAAAAGATGAAAATTTTTCCATGTAAAGCTTCTTAGTCACATTGAATAATATCAATGAGATCATCAATCCTATTCCGATCCCTCCGAAAACGCCCACAATGAAAGGAAGGAATGATATAATTCCATTTATTGGAAAAAGTGTCGTATTTACAAAAGAGATTATCATAAATGGAACGAACAGAATGAATGCACACGAGATATTAGACTCATCCTTGAGGAATTCCATGACTTTATTTCCTGATTTTGACAATATCGCTGTGAACTCAACACAACTGACTAACAATGATAATATTATGGAAGAGAATATGTCTATATTAAAGAAGGATATTGAGAGATTCGATATTATGAAGAGATTGAACATCAAAGTTATTATGAAGAACAAAAAGCTGTCCTTCATTGATTTGTCTATGTCATAAAACTTGATCTTGCTCGTTGAATCAAATAAGACGATGATTAACGCTATTATGCTGAAAGCTGATAAAAATTGTTCTCCTAACTCAATTATAGGCTTTCCATTATAGACTACATTCCCCAAAATAACACCAGAAGCAAACAACACCAAAGGCAGAGGAAGCCTGAGCCTCTTTGCGATATAAACTGAAGCGATGCCTGCCAATAGGACAAGAGTCAAGCTCGCCAAAAATACAAGT
>CAZNFC010000039.1:0-7049 GCA_964572885.1 uncultured Methanosarcinales archaeon | reverse complement strand
TATTGCTATCTTATCATTAGGAACAGAACCTTCTATTCCTTTTGTTCTCTTAGCATAGAATGGAACTGATGTTTTCTTTCCATTAGCTGTCATTTCTGCAAGTATTGTGAATTTATCTCCATCGCTCATGTCGAATGGCATCTCGAAAGTGAATGTCGCTGTTCCAGTCTTTCCATTTGACAGGTCGCTTACGTCCTTGTCATCCTGAAGATCATCTCCATTCTGATTTGTAACGACATCTGTTAATTTGTCAGCATTATCTCCAGAATATACTGTAGCTTTTACATTGATATTTTCAAGATCAGTCTGGTCTGCAATGTTCTTGTAGTCAATCGTTACTGTGAATTTCTGACCTTTCTCTAACTTAGTGTCAGTCGAATCTGATTCAACATCTTTTACAATTATGTCTGTAATCTCTGCAGCCGGCAAAAGGACTTTCAAAGGAACTTCATCAAGTATCTGAGAAGGATTTGAATCGTTTACTATCTGCATCTTACCGTCATATATTCCAGATTCTATATTCTTAGTTGTTGATAACTTTATCCTGTTATTGTTATTAGTTTCAAAAGCGCTAAGTGATATTGCCTGATTTGTGATGTTTACATTCAAGCTTGCATCATTTTCATTTACTAACTGAAGGCTTCCGAAACTTACTGTGACTGAACCGTTAAGCTTGTTTACTAAAGGAAGGACTCCCTGGTTGCTTACTAATTTACCGGAATTATCATAACCGTCTTTTGTTCCTGAGAAATATATAGTCGAGCTTGGATATATTGATGTGCTGTTTATCTTTACGCTTTCGCCTAAAGCAAATGCTGTGCTTGTTAGCACTAGAAACGCTAATACAATGCTGAAAATTGTGTTTTTCATTATTATTTTAACCCCCAAATACTTACTTAGTACCTCCCTTGAAACCGGGGTTATATTTAAACCTTTCGTCTCTTTTAACTCTTTATAGTAGTGAAAAGATGTCATTTTCACTATGTTTATTAATAAGTTATATGGCGATTATTCATGAACAGGAGAGACCAAGATACCTTAGGGAATTTTCTTCCATTCTTGCCTCATAACAGAGCAGTATTCGGATATCATCCTGAAACTAATAGAGCCAGAATCGTCACTATATTCTCATCTGAGCCTGAGGATATATCTGATTCAAGCCTATATGCTTTGAAGAACAGAGTGATGGGAACTATGCTAAAATCTATCGCTGAAAGAAGCAGAGAACCTGTAAGCTGGTATCGTGTCGCTGAAGTCGCACACAATTTTGGCATATCTACAATTACTGCAGATATGACTATCTCCCAAAAGATTGCAAGACGTTCTCTTGAAGACCAAAAACTTGAATTGATGATAAGACCTGCTGATGATATTGATTCGATAGATAGAGCAGTGCTTCCTGCTGTGCTCGATTGCGTGACTATGCTAAAAGAAAGTCTGATGACAGATCTGTTCGAGGAAAACTTCGAGATAGACGGAAATGATCATGAAAAGGCGAAAAAGCTGAGAAGATATATCCTGAGACAGGGAACTCACTTGTATTATGGTTACAGAGCAGAGAAGGCGCAGGCAAAATCCAATCTATTGAAGTTCATGGAAAACGACCCTACTGGATTCTATGCAAGATATGTTCATGATATATTGAGGTCAGTCGATCTGCCTCATACCGATTACGACAGAGTTCTGGATCTATCTGCAAAAATAATCCATGCAATAGCTATAGATAATCCAAGAAGAGCAAATAAATTCAATAAAAGATTAAAGTCTACCTTGAGCCAGAGAAGTTGAAGAACTTGTCTATAGATACATCAGCGGAAGTATATCCGCCGCTTCTTGGATGCTCTGTCTTATCCTCAGGCTTCAATACGACCTGCCTTTCTGCGGGATTCTTTGTAGGAACGGAACTTTGTATCTTTTTGATCTCTTTTATCAATTCATTTACTGCGCCCTGGAGCTGATATATCAGCTGCGCCTGCTGGTTTATTAGTTCTCCATGTTCATCAACTGATCCTTTTATTTCCTTTAGAAATCTTTCGTCCATTTCATCTACCTCTTTGTTTGTTGATTGTTTTGATAATGATTTCTGATAAGCTTCTTCCTTTGCTTTAAGTAATTTCTCTCCAGGAAGAGTATTTACTTCCTCGAAGCTCGGAACCCTTGTGCCGCCGACATAAAGATCTCCATTTACAGAACGTACCGCCTCATTAGGAGATACGCTTATATTATGTATGCGGAGTGTTTTCTCAGTCTCCTGAATCTTTCTAAGAGTGTCTATGTCCATCTTTCCTCTGTAATTTCAGTAGCATAACTTGGATTTAAACCTTTTTATTTCAGTATTTCCTTGATATCAGCACTTTGCCATATATTATTACATCATCTTTTGCACTCTCTTCTTCCAAAAGAGTACACTCAAAGACATCTGATCTATCAACAGAAGGACAGTCTATTGTCCTGCATTCTATCTTATACAATCCGGATAACTTAAACTTTTCTTCAAACATCCCTTCATGCATATCGCATATGTCTGCCTGTTTTGTAAAATCAAATATCGGAATGCTTATTGCAAAGACTTTTGACTTATTTATCATTTTATAGATAGAAGAGTTTTTATTCAGCTTGAAAGAAACGAATTCATCTTGCTCAAAATCCACAGGGACGATATCTTCCTTTTCGTACTTCTTCCCGAATAACTCTATTTCTGCCCTTGACGTCAGTAAGCCGTTCATCCTTTTATGTCAAGGAACCTGCCCTTCATCTTTTTATCAACTTTATCTCCGTTTACTATCAATCCGGAGATCATGTTTATCGCCAAAGGAAGATATTGAATATAATAGAAGCTGAATCCCAATGCGAAGAATATCAAGTCAAGGAATACAGTCAGTGAGATTCCATACATCGCGGTATTGAATAACTGCTTGAATCCTATTTTATATCTGAATGCAGGAGCAAGCAGATACGTCAATCCTGCCGCTATCAATGCGATTACAAAGTATTTTATTGCTAAGTAAAAGAAGAAAATCAACAGTAAAGTAGGAAGCATAAGCAAAAGAATGACTGCAATTATGTTAGAGACTGCTGACTTGTTCTGTTTCGCATCTTTGTAGATGCTGAAATCTTTTGAATATTTATTGAAAAGGAATCCGAAATATAATACATTATTGTTAAGTATCACTTTTGCAGGCTGATCAGGGGTCTCGTTTCCATAACTTATCATCACGACAGGATTGTCTTTCGGGATCAATATCGGCGAGCTTGTCTTGAAATCAATGTCAAAATTGAATCTTTCTATATGATTGAATTGAGATTCTACATTGCTTGGGAGCTGAACAAGCGCAGGAAGCATGACAATCAACATCAATACAAATCCGTTGAATACCAATGAAGCATAATAAGAGAACGTGTTTTTATTCGTGCTGTCAGCAAACCCTTCATAACTCTTTAAACTCAAAGTCTGGAAGAATGTCCTGTAAAAGTTCATCACTCTCTTCATATTTATTTATTATCGTTTAAGGTTTATAAAGGTTATTCTTTGATTATGAATATTATGTCCTTTTCTTCCTCTATTCTTTTGATTTTATAATCCTTAAACTCTTTTCTAATAATCTTCTCAATTTCTTTTGCTTTCTTTGATTTCTTCAGATAACTCAATGCAAATTGTTTCCTTCCGACTCTTTTAATCTCTTTTAGTCCTTTTTCTAAATTCGAAAAATTCTGTATCGCGGTCAAAGAAACAACAATGTCAAATGTTTTATCTTTAAATGGCAGTTTCTCAGCGCTTGCTTTTATGAATTTAATTTTAGGAAAATTCTTTCTTGCAATCTTCAGTAATCCAGAGCTCGGATCAACTCCAGTAACATGACAATCAAAATCGGAGCTTATTCCTGTTCCGCATCCGACATCTAATAATTTAATCTTCTTTGTTATCTTCAGTTCTTTCTTTACTATTCCTAATTTCTTCAGCTGCTCTTTCTCATGAAGCTCGTCGTAACCCGAAGCTATTTCATTATAGTAGTCATCTGCCATTGTATGTTGTAAAACAATAATGTTTTTAAAATGAACGATACTAATGAACGATATGTCGCTTAAATTCCCGAACTCAACAGAAGAATGCCTGTACTTTACGAGGCGTGCTGATGATGATTCAAGGATAATTGCATGGGTTTTCAAGAAACAATGTCCTAAATGCAAAAAAGGAATAATGGGCAAACCCAAAGATCCAAAGACAGGAAAACCAAAGATAAGGGCAAAAGAATATGTCTGTGACAATTGCGGTTATTCTGAAGATAAAGTTGCACATGAAGAATCTTTAGTGATGAATATCCAATATACCTGCCCTCACTGCGGAAACGAAGAGGAAACAACAACGCAGTATAAGAGAAAGAGTTTCGAGGGAGTTCCTTCTTATGTATTTGAATGCGGCAAATGCCACAAGAAAATTGCAATCACTAAAAGGATGAAAGAGAAAGGCTCTAAAGATGAACCTGATGAGGATGAAGAATAACTTTATAAAGCTCTTTCTTATGTTTTAATACATGCCAAAATCCCGTAAAATCCTAATAACATCTGCGCTCCCTTATGTCAACAATGTCCCGCATTTAGGCAACATTGTGGGTTCAGTTCTTTCAGCAGATGTATTCGCAAGAGCGATGAGAATTACAGGAAATCAAGTTCTATACATCTGCGGAACAGATGAATACGGAACAACGACAGAAGCAAAAGCGATAGAGGAAAAAACAACTCCTCAAAAGATATGCGATAAATATTTTGAGATACATAAGAATGTTTACAAATGGTTCAATATCTCTTTCGACCATTTCGGAAGGACATCGACAAAGAATCATACAAAGATAGTACAGGACATATTCAAGAAAGTAAATAAGAATGGATACATCTCTGAAGAAGATACACAGCAGGTCTATTGCAGGCAGTGTGATAAATTCCTGGCAGATAGATTTGTAGTAGGAAAATGTCCTTACTGTGATTATGTAGATGCAAGAGGAGATCAGTGTGATAATTGCGGAAGACTTCTGACTCCTACTGAACTAAAATCTCCGGCATGTTCAGTTCACGGAACACGTCCGGAACTTAGAAAATCAAAACATCTATTCCTTGAATTGGACAAACTTCAACCTCAATTGGAAAAATGGTTCAGAAAACAGTCTAAAGATGGAAAATGGAGCACAAATTCAATTAATATCACAGAGGCGTGGTTCAAGGAAGGATTAAAGAAACGCGCAATAACAAGAGACTTGAAATGGGGAGTTCCTGTCCCGTACAAAGGATTTGAAGATAAGGTATTCTATGTCTGGTTTGACGCTCCAATAGGATATATCTCGATAACTGATGATAAATTAGGAGATAAATACAAGCAGTGGTGGAATAATAAGGATGTTGAATTGTTTCAGTTCATGGGCAAGGACAACATTCCTTTTCATTCTATTTTATTTCCAGGAATGTTGCTTGCGACAAAAGAAAAATTTACTTTTGTTAAAACAATAAATGCAACAGAATATTTGAATTACGAGACAGGAAAATTCTCAAAATCAAGAGGTATAGGTGTATTCGGGACCGATGCGATGGAATCAGGGATCCCTGCAGATGCATACAGATATTATCTGATGATAACAAGGCCGGAAACATCTGATGCTGAATTCAACTGGGATAAATTCAAGGAACGTCTGCATAATGAATTGGTTGGCAATTTCGGAAATTTAGTAAATAGATTGATCGCTTACCTGAATAAATCATTCGATTCAAAGATAGAAAACGCTGATTTAGATGAAGATTCGCAAAGACTCTGGGACAAAGTCTTGATTCATGAAAAGACAGTCCTGCATCTGCTCGAGGAATGCAAATTAAGAGAAGCATTGAAGGAGATAATGCTCATTTCAAGTCTTGGAAATGAATACTTCCAGAAGAGAGAGCCTTGGAAACAAGATAAGAAAGATGCAGATGTGACTATGAGATTATGCGCAAACATAGTCAAGGATTTAGCGATATTGGCAACGCCTTTCATGCCTGAGACATGCGAAAAGATATTCAAGCAGTTAAACGTGAAAAGTTCAGGATCCAAAGATCTCGGAAAATTAAGCATTAAATCACAAAAAGTAAATAAGGCAGAGATATTATTCCATAAGATTGAAGACAAGGAACTTTCAAAATTAAGGGAGAGATTCTCAGGAAAGAAAATAAAGGAAGAAGATGTGTTCTCAAAATTAGACTTGGTCGTCGGAAAGATAAAATCAGTCGAGAAGCATCCTAATGCAGATAAATTATATATAGAGAAAATAGATCTTGGAAAAGAGGAAAGAACAATTGTTTCAGGACTTGCACAGCATTACAAGCCAAATGAATTAGTAGGTAAAAATGTAATTATAATCGCTAATTTAAAGCCTGCAAAGATCAGGGATGTAGAAAGCAGAGGCATGCTTTTAGCTGCAGGAAAAGAAGGAAAAGTCATCGTTCTTGAAGCAAAAAAATCACATCCTGGATCAAAAGTATATGTAGAGGGAATAGAAAGCAATCCGGACAAAGAGATAGACATATCGCTATTCCAAAAAGTGAAGATGACGACAAAAGACGGAAAAGTCATTTACGAAGGGCTCGAATTAAGGACAGATAAGGAAAATATATCGTGCAATATAGCAGACGGCGCAGAAGTAAGATAGAGTTTAGAAATACTTATATATCAATTCAATCATGGATTTAAAATGAGATCATTATTTTTGATAGCATTATTATTTGTGGCAGCATGCTCTCCAAGCTTTACAAGCACTCAGGAAATAAAAGAAATTAAAATTCTTTCTAACTCTTCTCAAAATTTGTCAGGTCAAAATAAAAATATCTCAAATGCAGTTAAAGCTACAGTTCCTGCAGTGGTCCCTATTGCAAATCTTAATGGTTCTCAGAACTGGATGCAACAGGGTTTTCCAATGAAAGGTTATACTAAAACAGGAGCTCACATTATTGAGGTAGTCGATGTTGATGTCGGTGCTAAGGGTTGTTTGGTAAGTGTAGATGGAGTGATATCTTTTATTCATACAGATGAA
>CAZNFC010000038.1:0-7302 GCA_964572885.1 uncultured Methanosarcinales archaeon | reverse complement strand
CAAGGTCCCAAACCTCGAAGGATAACCAAGCTACCCCACAGCCCCGTGTATGGATGGGGCATAGTTAAATATGCTTGATTTTGAAGAATACTACCCTCTTTTAAAGGTTTCTATAAGAAAAGGAATATAAACTTACCTGAAGCCTGTATAAACCATGGCTATAGACCCTACTGACCCATTATTTAGATATAAGCTCAAGAAGCTTTTACGTAAGATCGAGAGTCTTTCAGCTAGACATACAGAATTAATCACAGTTTATGTTCCTCCGGGATATGACATAATAAAGAAAATACAACAACTCCAGGATGAAGTAGGCACTGCATCAAACATAAAATCCTCTTCTACAAGAAAGAACGTCACAGAAGCATTGGAGAAAATGATTTTGTTGCTGAAATCAATAGGAAAGACTCCTAAAAACGGATTGGCTGCTTTTGCAGGAAATGTCGCGGAAAGGGAAGGAGATGTTGAATGGTTCACTGATTACATAGAACCGCCTATGCCATTGAACCAGAATCTTTACAGATGCGACAAGAAATTTGTTACCGAACCTTTGCATGAAATGATTGAATCAGATGATATATATGCATTAGTTGTCTTGGATAGAAGAGATGCGACTTTGGCCTTGCTTAGAGGAAAGGCATTCAAGGTGATTGCAAAGACGCATTCAGAAGTTCCTGGAAAATTCAAAGCAGGAGGACAATCAGCAGCAAGATTTCAAAGAATAAGGGAAGACTCAGCAAGAGAGCATTATAAAAAAGTCTCTGAACTCATGAAAGATCAATTCTTAAATTTACCAGGATTAAAAGGAATTATTTTAGGAGGCCCTGAAGTTACTGTCGTTGATTTTCTGAGACAGGAATATCTTACAGGAGATGTCCAGAAGAAAATATTAGGATACAAGCCATTAAGCTATACTGAAGAATTCGGACTGCAGGAATTGCTTGATAAAGCTGCAGATTTGCTCGGAGAGGCAGAAATATCTGATGAAAAGAAAGTGATGCAGAGATTTTTTGATCATCTTAATAAAAGACCTGCAATAGTTGATTATGGATTTGATTCCGTAAAGAAAAAGTTAGAGATGGGAGCTGTTGAAGTTTTATTAGTTTCTGAATCATTGGAAGATAATAAGATAGAGGAACTTGAAGTCCTCGCAAAACAATATGGAACAAAATTCACAATCATATCAATAGATACAAGAGAAGGCGTACAGTTAAGAGAAATGGGAAAAGTAGCGGCAATATTGAGGTATGAAGTTCACTGAAATGAATATACTCCAACAGGCACTTGAGGAATTGGGTGTTGAAAGAAAGTTTAATTCTATTGTTAAATATAGCGGACACCTGAAAGAATACGGCGCTAACCTAAGAGTTCAGGGAGATTATGCTGTTTTGAAATTAAGCAGGTCATGGGCTCCCGTCTCTGACGAGATGAAGATAGGAGCTGCGCAGGAACTTCTTGTCAAGATGCTTAAGTTAAGGAAAAATACTATGAACATGGATCTGTATAATTCATTCATCAGAAATCTTCACATTGCAGTGCCTAAAGAAAAGCCTGAGCCTAGATTATTGGATTCTTTCAATAGGGTAAATGAAAAATATTTCTTCGGGATGATGGAGATCCCGAACATAGTCTGGGGAGATCATACTGTCGCAAAATTAGGATCGTATGATTATAGGATTGATACGATAACTTTGAGCAAGGTTCTTGAGAAAAGGCCTGAATTCATAGATTTAGTGATGCATCATGAATTACTGCATAAGAAGCATAAATTCATAGCAAAGAACGGAAGGTCTTTGCATCACTCATCTGCATTCAGGAAAGAAGAAAGACTTTTTGACGATTTTGATGAGACTGAGAGAGCATTGAAGAGGTATTTAGTAGGCTCCAATTTAAGAAGGTTTTTCGGTGTTTGGTAACCTTTATAAATCAACTTTGACAATATTTGAACCATGAAGTTAAAGGAAAGAAAGATAAAAGAGAAAGTAGAGAAGATTGTTTTAGATACTTCTGTGGTAATTGAAGGATTGATCTCAGGCAAGATAGAATCAAAGGAAATATCTCCTAAAAAGATATTTGTCCATGAAGCAGTGATTGCTGAGCTTGAGCACCAGGCTAACGGCGGAAGAGAGAAAGGATATTTAGGATTGGAAGAGTTAAAAAAATTAAGAACATTATCAAAGAAATTTGATTTTGAAATTGAGTATTCAGGAAGAAGACAAACTGAAGGAGAGATAAGGCAGGCAAAATCAGGAGCGATTGACGCTTTAATCAGAGACCTTGCATTCCAGGAAAAAGCTTACTTGCTGACAGCAGACAGAGTGAATGCACTTACTGCTGAAGCAAAAGGAATCCAGGTAATTCTGTTTGAATTTGAAAGAGAGACTAAAGAGCTTATGTTTGAGAAATACTTCGATGAACAGACAATGTCTTTGCATATCAAAGAAGGAGTTAAGCCTACTGCGAAAAGAGGAAAACCAGGAGAATGGAAATTAGTTGATGTTGACGAGCCATTGGACAGCGACACTGTTCAGGAGATGGCAAAGCAAATAGTAGAAGAAGCGACAAGAAGAAAAGACGGTTTCATAGAAATAGAAAGACCTGGAACAACAATAGTGCAATTAGGAAAATACAGGACAGTAATTGCAAGGCCTCCGTTCGCTGATGGATGGGAAATAACATTAGTACGTCCAGTCAAGAAATTATCATTGGAAGACTATGATTTAAGCGAAAAACTCAGGAAAAGATTAGGAGGTCAGGCAGAAGGAGTATTGATCGCAGGAGCTCCCGGAATGGGTAAGTCAACATTCACCCAGGCATTGACAGAATTCTATGCTAAGCAAAGCAAGATAATTAAAACAATTGAAGCTCCAAGAGATTTGATAGTTCCTGACAATGTGACTCAGTACGCAATTGCACAAGGTTCAAGCCAGGAGATTCATGATATATTATTGCTTTCAAGACCGGATTACACAATATTTGATGAGATGAGAAACACAAGTGACTTCCTTTTATTCGCTGATTTAAGACTCGCAGGAGTCGGAATGGTCGGAGTAATACATGCAACCAAGCCGGTTGATGCGATACAAAGATTCATAGGAAAGATAGAGATGGGAGTGATTCCTCATATTGTCGACACAGTTATTTTCATAAAGAATGGAACAGTTGCAAAAACATTCAGCGTGAGCATGGAAGTCAAGGTTCCTCATGGAATGACTGAAGCTGACTTGGCAAGGCCTACTGTCGTGATAAATGATTTCGAGACGAACAAGCAGGAATTCGAGATATATTCATACGGTTCAGACACTGTCGTGATTCCTGTAAAGGAAGGAAGCAAAGAAAGTCCTATAAAGGAATTAGCTAAGTTAGCGATAGAAAGAGAGATACAAAGATATGCAGAACATGTCGAAGTAAAGATTGATTCTGATTACAAATGCACAATTTATGTTCCTGAGCATGACATTGCGGGAATAATAGGGAAGCAGGGAAAGAATGTCGAGATGCTTGAGAAGATGCTCGGTATGAGCATCGATGTCCAGGAATTAAAGCACGACGTAAAAAAAAAGAAGAATGGGAATACAATAACTTTTCACGCTGAGTTCAGGAACAGAAAGATAATTCTCAAGGTCGATCCTGAATTCACAGGAAGAAATGTGATGATATATGTCAAAGATAATCTGCTGATGAGCGCAAATGTAGGAAAAGAAGGGATCATCGAGATAAGGGAGGAACATAAATTAGGAAAGATTTTAGGAAATGCTCTTAAATTTAAGGAAAACGTAGAGGTAAGACTTTGATAGACATTGAACTGATAAGAACAAACCAGAAACTTGTAAAAGATAACATCAAGAGGAAATTTCAGGATGAAAAGCTTCCATTAATAGATGAAGCAGTAAAATTAGATTCTGAAATAAGAAAATTAAAGACAGAAGCGCAGGAATTGAGGACTGAAAGAAACACTTTAAGTTTGAGGATAAATGAAGCGAAGAAGGCAGGAAAAGATGTTAGATCTATTCTTGAAAAAGCAAAAAAGATTCCAGACAGGATAAAAGTCCTTGAAGATGAAGAGATGAAACTTACTAACGTCTTAGTTTCAATAATGTCAAAGATTCCTAACATAATATCAAAACATACTCCATCAGGAAAAGATGCTTCTCAAAATAAAGAGATAAAGAAAGCAGGCAAAATACCCAAATTTTCATTTCCTGTGAAAACTCACGTTGAATTGGCTGAATCACTCGGTGTCGCTGACTTTGAAGCATCCGCAAGGTCTTCAGGAAAAGGATTCTATTATCTTAAAGGAGATTTGGCATTATTGAATCAGGCTTTGATAAGATTCGGTATAGATTTTATGTCAAAGAAAAAGTATGATTATATTGAAGTGCCTCTGATGCTTAATCAAAAATCAATTTATGCCTCAATGGACAAAGCAGCAATTGAACAGTCTGTGTATTCTGTCAAAGATGAAGATTTGAATATGATAGGAACGTCAGAGCAGTCTATATTGGCAATGCATTCAGACGAGACGATTCCTGAATCAGAACTGCCTAAGAAATATTTCTCATATTCAATGTGCTTCAGGAAAGAGATAGGAGCTCATGGAATAAATGAAAAAGGATTGTGGAGAACTCATCAATTCAACAAGATAGAGCAGTTCATCTTCTGCAAGCCTGAAGATTCTGAAAAATTATATGAAGAGTTATTAAAAAATTCAGAAGAAATATTGGATAAGCTTGATCTACCTTATAGAGTTCTTGAGATATGCTCAGGAGATCTGGCAGACTGGAAGCATAGAAGCGCAGACTTAGAAGTTTACCGTCCTACAATAAAAGAATATGGAGAAGTCATGTCATTGTCAAACTGCACTGATTACCAGGCAAGGAAGCTTAATATAAAAGTATTAGACAACAAAGGAAACAAGAGGGTCCTTCATACATTGAATGATACAGCAATAGCTACATCAAGGCTCATGGTTGCGATACTTGAGAATAACCAGAATAAGGACGGTTCAGTAACGATTCCAAAAGTTTTAATACCTTATATGAATGGGAAGACTAAAATAACAAGAGGTGGTTGAATGGCAGAAGATTTTGAGGATGAAGAGTATTCAGCAGGGGAGAAAGAAGAAGAGAAAAAAGACATAGAAGAAGAATTAGAAAATGATGAAGTGGCAGATTGGGAAGAAGGCTTCAGCAAAGGAGAAGAAGCGGCTGAATACCAGGAAGGAGAGATAGAAGAAGCTTCTGAAGAAAAGAAAGAAGGCGAAGAAGAGACTCCTAAGAAGAAAAAGAAACATGAAGAGGAAATTCCAGAATACTAATGGGAATATTCAGTGATATTTTAAGAAGCGACGAGACAATATTCAAAAACGTAATTGCTCTGGACTATGATTACATGCCTAAGGTAGTTCCATTCAGGGAAATACAGCAAAAGCATATGGCAAACTGCATAAAGCCTTTATTGCAGGAGAGAAGCGGAAGAAACTTATTCATTCACGGCCCTCCCGGAGTCGGAAAGACAGTCGCATGCAAGCACGTCCTGAAAGAGTTGCAGGAAGAGTATGACGAGGTAGAACCGATTTATATCAACTGCTGGGAAAAGAACTCCTCACATAAAATAATGATGGAGATATGCGAGATACTCGGATACAAGTTTACGCACAATAAAAAATCAGATGAATTGTTCAAGATAACAAAGGAGATGCTCAATAAGAAATCAGTTGTCTTCGTATTTGATGAGATTGACAAGGTAGAAGAATATGATTTCTTATACTGGATATTGGAACAGATATACAAGAAATCAGTTTTCTTGATTACAAACTACAAAGACTGGCTCCTGAATCTTGATGAAAGGATAAAATCAAGATTTACCGCAGAGATGATGGAGTTCAAGCCTTATAATCTTCAGGAAACAAAAAGCATCATAGGAAACAGGATCGAATACGCATTCAAGGATAATGTGCTTGAAGGAGATGCTTTTGAAGCTGTTGCGAAGAAAACATACGATATGCAGGATCTGAGAAAGGGATTATATCTATTGAAAGAGGCCGGTAATTTAGCTGAAGATAAAAGCCTTAGAAAGATAACTATCGAACAGATATATTCCGCAATAAAGAAACTGGATGAATTCACCATAAACAAGGAAGAGGTTCTTGACGATGAGACCAAGTTCATATTTGAACTTATCAAAAAAAATCCTGAAAAGAGGACAGGGGATCTGTACAGATTATATATGGACAATGGTGGCAAAATTTCCACTAAAACATTCTCAAGAAAATTGAAGAAATTGGAGGAAGGAAGATTCATCGTCGCTGAGAAAAGCGGCGGAGGAGTCGATGGAAATACATCAATCATTAAATTAGCTTCTAAACAACCCGTGGAAAGGAAACTTACTGAGTTTTAACCGTATATGCCATTCTCTCTGTCTGTAAATGGCTTTTGAATGTGTTGTGATTATCCCGACACCACAGGACAACCGCGTGTGAGATATATAAACCGGTTTAACTGATATACTTCTTAGGTGATAAAATGGATTCGAAAAAAGAATTTGAAGGTTTGTTTTTCCAGCAGATCAAAAGACTGAGCCTGCAGACTTGCAGGGACGACTATGTCGTAAGAAAATACAGGTGACGAAATGAAAAACATAAACGAACTGCTTAAGAAATATTCAAAAAGTAACAGTACTCCATGTACATTGGTCGTTGGGAACGATTTCTATACGGAAGACTACTTTCTGCTTGGAAAAGTCCGTTCTTAGTGCCCTATCCCCTTGAAAGAGGGGATATTTTTTATTCAACAATGCCTCCGGTTCGGCTTGTAATGTAATTTATATTGAGATTTTCTATCTGGAATCTCGAAAATCTCCACATAGTTTAATCTTAGAAGCCTCACATATTGGCGGCATTTTATTCATAAATTTTATATAGTCCTGTTCATGCCAGGATGTAATGGTTGATTTGATAAGCCTTTTGACGACAACAGAGCTTCCACAGTGGTTCTATACCTTGACCACAGGAGTCCAGGCTTTAGGAATAATTGTTTCATTCATTATAAGCTACTTAGGATATAAGGCATATTTGCTAACTGAAGACAAGAAGTATAAGTATTTCTTTTACGGATTCTTATTCTTAGGATTAAGTTTCCTTGCAAATATAGGATTGAACCTTGTTCTGAAATTAGGTTACGCTAAGTATTTTGTAGAAAGAAGATATGATCCTTATATCGCTCCTTTATTTTTGATATATTACTTCTTTTTAGTCGGAGTGATGCTGGCATATGTTTCATTAGCGATTGTTTATTCAGATAT
>CAZNFC010000037.1:0-7549 GCA_964572885.1 uncultured Methanosarcinales archaeon | reverse complement strand
TTAGAATGGTCTCTCACCTTTAAAAAGAGTTTCCTAACGGTGTGTGAACCAAAAGCTGTTCTTTGAATCACAGCGACAAAATCCGAATCTTTCAAACTGAACAATATCATTCACTTTGACGTTCTCAACAGCTTTCTCGGCAAATGCTTCAACATCTGAATTATCATCCAATTTAATTTTGATCTTCACTAATTGGCTTTGATCTTGAGGAAGCCAATGAATCTGTTTCTTCCCAACTCCTTTGAATTCCCCATATTCTTTCGATACATAAACAAATTTCTTCCCTTCTTTCTTGAAGTTCAAGCAGCCCATCAACCTCACTAATTCTCCTTTTTTTATATCTCTCAGATCATTCTCATCGATATAGAAATTAGAATTAGTCTTGAATTTTCTTCCGCCTTTCTTATTTTCTAAATGTAAATCCTGCGAGAATTCCAGTTTAGGAGCATTCTCGATAGTAATAACAGAAGGATGCAAAACTGCAAAGTATCTATTAGCAGCAGGATCAATCACTTCTTTATTGAAGGACATAAGTGTCTTCAAGAATTCTTCCTGCGAAACTGTCTTGTCCGTAAGACTTACTCCCATCGAAACTGCAAATTTTCTTAATGCAGCTGCTTGATATCCTTTTCTTTTCATTGCTCTTAAGAATGGAAGTCTTATATCGTCCCATCCATTGTAATGTGCTTCCTTGATTTGTTTTTTAGTTTCAGTAGTGCTCAGATCAAATCCATCAAAATTAATCCTTCCTACAGAGATTGCTTCAGGTGTTGATAATTTCAATGCATCAGCTATCATTTTCTGCCTGTGAGCGTTATCGGCATGATCTTTTCCTCTTATCGCATGCGTTACATTCATTTCATGGTCATCGACAGCAACTGCAAAATTCATCAAAGGCCATACCCTGTACTTTAATCCGACTCTCGGATGCTCTGAAGTATTTATCCTCAATAATGGAAAATCCCTGTATGCAGGATTAGGATGCTCAATGTCTGTCTTCAATCTGACGACAGCATCTCCGTCATCCCATTCCGTAAACATCTTCTTCCATCTTATCATATTTGAACTCTTGCTCTGCTTCCTGCAGTCGCATATGCTTTTGTTGTTTATTTTGTCCTTGAAGACTTCACTTTCACATGTACATACGTAAGCGTGTCCTTCTTCAATGAGTCTTAATGCATATTCCATATATATTTCCATCCTGTCTGACTGGATTATAACTTCATCTACTCCGTTGTCAGTCAGCCAATTAGCATCTTCAGGAATCATCTTGTATGCGTCTATATCGATATTATCTGGATTTGTATCTTCAATTCTCAATATTAATTTTCCTTTGTATTGATTTTTGTACTGGTGATTAAGTCCAAGAATATATGCATGACCTATGTGCAAAGGTCCAGAAGGAGAAGGCGCTACTCTGACTACAACATTCTTTCCGACATTTGGAAGATCTTTCAATCCTTCTTTTCTCTCAGATTTCTTTTCTTCAAGCAATTCAGGAGCAATCTCTTTTAGATGTTCAATCCTGTCTTCTTTTGTCATTGAATTGACTTCCTTGATTATCTTATTCAATTCCTTCATAACTTCTTTCATATTGTCTTTCGCGGAATGATGCTCTCCGATTACTTTAGAAATGACAGCTCCGGCATTGACTGTATCAAACTTGACTCCGTTCTGCAGCGCGAATTTCCTAAGACTTTCTAATATCTTTTTGTCCATATTATTACATCTCTCTTGCCTATTTTTAAAACTAATGGAAACGTTTATTAAGGTTTTTGGAGTTATTCAACTAATGGACAACTGTATCTTCTGCAGGATAATAAAGAAAGAAATACCTGCTGATATAATTTTAGAGAACAAAGATGTAGTTGTGTTCAAGGACATCAAACCTTCGGCACCTATTCATTGTCTTGTTGTGCCTAAATCTCATATACAATCTATAGCTCATCTTGAGCATGGGCATAAAGATGTCTTGACTGCAATAATTTACACAGCGAAAGATGCAGCGAAAAGTCTTGGTCTTAAAGGATACAAGCTTGTCTTCAATGTAGGAAGAGAAGGAGGCCAGGTTGTAGACCATCTTCATCTTCACATCCTCGGCGGATGGAGTAACAGGAAGGACATAGAGAAAATGCCTCATCCTTCTTTGGATAATTGACTGAGCAAACCTTTAAAAAAGAGCTATTTCTTTGATTTCATCATGCGAGTGTAGTTCAGCCTGGCTAGAACACCACCCTCATAAGGTGGTTGTCGGGAGTTCAAATCTCCCCACTCGCACCATTTTTCTCCATTTGTCGTATCTTTCAACATATTTCGGATTTACTAAACCGATTTTGTCAACAAATATTCTTAAGTTTTCTTTTCCATTGAACTGCAGTCTATAAACGTCATTAATACCAAATCCTTTCTGAGTGCGGTCCTTTGGCTTTAAATAGAGGTTTCCTTTCATTCCAAGACTGATTAAGTAATATAGTACCTGGTGTAGTAAAATTTTAGAGATACTCGCGAACTCTATTCTTGGATATTTGGTTCCATTGTTGTTTGCAATGACTAAGCTACCATCGGTGGCAAAATAACCTTGAATAATGTACTTATAGTAACTTTTTTCAAATGATTCAGAAATTTTAAGACCGGTACCCTTATGTCCAACAGGAAAACCAATTTCTTCGATTTTTTTGAATAGTTCTTTATTATACAGTTTTAATTCTACAGTTCCCTGATCTTTTCTTCTGGAAAAGTTACATTTTTTATTGCAGACTCCATAGATTGTCGGGATAACCACTTTCTCGAAGAAAGGAATATCATCATAAATACTGCACGTAATACATATACAATGAGCTCTTGCAAATCTGCTTAAGCAACCATCTCCCAATAGAATACCATAGAGCAACGCAAAATCTTCTGAATAAACTGGCTTTTTCATAACTTTATTCTGAAAGAGCCATTTATGAAGATTACGCGCAGTTGTCCTGTGGTAGTATAACGTAAACCTATTTAAACCCAGGTCAAACCAACTTCTATCATGAAGTACTTCACGTTTCCAATAGATAAGAAGGACATAACATTCTTTGGAATATTGAAGATTATCGTAAAGAGTATCTTTAAGGAGTTTAGACTTTTATGGTTTCTTCTTTTGTTTCTAAGCTCAGCAGCCGCGATATTCCAGATAGCTG
The DNA here is from genome assembly GCA_964572885.1 of uncultured Methanosarcinales archaeon. GTDB lineage: Archaea > Nanobdellota > Nanobdellia > Woesearchaeales > UBA10107 > UBA10107. The sequence goes on along the minus strand of CAZNFC010000037.1, from coordinate 4,376 downwards.
CTCCTAAAGTAGTCCAGCAGATAATCGATCTCTTTACATCAACGAACTATAACGTCATAACATTAGCAAAACTTGGAGGTCTTGCAGGATTATTCCTTTTGCTTGCAGCAATTTTGCAGTTCGTTTCAGATAAATTAAACTTCTACATAGCAACCCAAATAGAAGACAGATGGAAATATGCAGGCTTGTTGAAATTCTATAATCTTCCTTTATCATGGCATGATCAGAATGATTCAGGAGAGATCGGAGCAAAGATGGAGCAGGGATCAAGCTCAATATATTCAGTGATACACGAGATATTCGGACAGAATTTCCTTGTTTCATTCCTTACGTTATTTTTTGTAATAATATATTCTTTATGGCTGTTCCCTATCTTCGCGCTTATACTGGTCATCCCTGTCCCATTCTATGTGATTGTAACTTATGTCATCTCAAGGAAGATTGCAGTCATGCAGGAAAGGGCAAATGAACTTCATCATGAAGCTGTCCGTACATGGTACGACGGAATAGGGAACATGAGATATGTAAAGACATTCGGGAAAGATTACAGTGAATCAAAACACTTCTCTCAAAAATGGGACGTTTTCCACAAGTCAGAGTATGATACAGAAAGGGTCTGGCTGACTCAGGGATTTATACAGAAGATAATAGAATCGATAATGCGTATCGTTTTGTTGGTATTCGCTGCTTTCAGTGTTCATGCAGGAAAAATTACTGTCGGTCAGGTAGTTTTATTGATAAGCTTCCAGCAGCTGACTTTTGCACCTCTTGAACAGCTGAACAGATTGTTTACAAGATTAAGGCGTGTATCAAAGAGAGTCTCACATCTATTCGAGATAATTGCAGAACATGATGAATTAAAAGATAGTCATGGTGCCGTGGAACTTCCTGATCTTAAAAAAGAAATAAAGTTTGAGAATGTAGGATTCAGATACGCAAAGAAAATGCCCGCTTTGCATAATCTTTCTTTAAGCATAAGGGCAGGAACTACGACTGCAATAGTCGGAAGGAGCGGTGCAGGAAAAAGCACGTTAGCTATGCTCCTTCTAAGATTTTATGATCCGAGTACGGGAATGATCACTTGGGACGGTGTTGATCTGAAGAATGCAAAACGTTCGAGTCTAAGGAGCAAATCAACATTGATATTGCAGGACACTACTTTGTTCAATCGTTCCATATTTGATAATATCTCTTACGGAAAAGATTATGAGACGAAGGAGCAGGTCGAACATGCAGCAAAACTTGCTCATGCGCATGATTTCATAACTTCTCTTCCTCAAGGTTATGATTCGATTGTAGGAGAGAGAGGAGTAAGACTTTCAGGAGGGCAGAGGCAACGTATCGCCATAGCGAGAGCATTGTTAGTAGAACCTGAATTATTAGTTATGGATGAAGCGACAAGTCATCTTGATAGTGAAACAGAACTTGCGATACAGGATGCAATCCAATATCTGCACGGAAAACATACTCAGGTAATAATTGCGCACAGATTATCTACTGTAAGAAATTCTGATAATATCATTTTATTAGACAAAGGAGAAGTAGTTGCGCAGGGAAAGCATGATAAACTATTGAAAAATCCTCTTTACAGAAAATTATGCAGACTGCAGCTGCAGAAATAATTATTTCAGACAAGCCTGTACCAATCCGACAAAAAGAGGAGCAGGATTCTCTAATGTTGATTTCAGTTCAGGGTGAGCCTGTGTTCCGATGAAATATTTATGTCCAGGAAGCTCGATGAATTCAACAAGGCTTCCATCAGGACTTTTCCCTGATAGACTTAATCCTTTGGAGACTAATATTTCATGATAAGATGGGTTGACTTCATATCTATGCCTGTGTCTTTCATTTGCTTTTGTAGAGCAGTACAATTTAGATACCTGCGAACCATGAGCAAGAACTGCTGGATAAGAACCAAGACGCATCGTCCCTCCTTTGTTGACTATTGATTTCTGCTCTTCAAGGATATCTATCACTTTATGAGGGGTCTCAGGATTTATTTCCGGACTATTCGCATCAGTAAGTCCGCATACATTTCTTGCGAATTCTATCACTGCAAGCTGCAATCCATAGCATATTCCAAGGAAAGGAATATCATTCTCTCTGCAATATCTTACCATATTTATTTTTCCTTCTGTGCCTCTGCTTCCGAATCCGCCTGGAACGATCACTCCGTTGCATCCCTGAAGCATATCTTTTATTTTGCTTTCGTCGTACTGCTCCAATCCTGTCGTCTCTATCCATTTCGTATTTACTTTTGCGGCAAAATTAGCTCCGCTGTGCCTCAATGCTTCCTGTATGGAGATATAAGAATCAATGACTTCTGTATATTTTCCTGCTATCGCGACCGTTATTTCTTTTTGAGGATTCTTGAGGTTATTTAGAAGTTTTTTCCACTGGCTTAGATCAGCAGTAGAGCCTATATTTATCCTTTTTTTAAGGAAATCAGCGACACCTTCTTCTTCAAACAAGACAGGAAGTTCGTAAGTATAATCAAGATCAGGGTCGCTGAGTACTGCATTCTGCTCTACATTGCATAACCAGTGTATCTTTAATCTTGTCTTCTCATCAAGCTTTCTTTTTGATCTTCCTACAACGACGTCAGGAAATATTCCTCTTTCCCTGAGCATCGTTATTGATAACTGCAGAGGTTTTGTTTTCTGCTGTTTGCTTTCATCTATTTCAGGAATGTAACCTAAGTGGACAAATAAGACATTCTCTTTTCCTTTCTTCTGGACAACTTCCCTTGCAGCTTCAAGGAACCACATATTTTCTATGTCTCCAACTGTTCCTCCTATTTCAACCAATAGAACATCAGCATCCTCTTTTTTCGCGATATCGTCCCAGTATTCTCTTATCTGTCCTGTCACATGAGGTATGACCTGCACAGTCTTTCCAAGGAAATCTCCCCTTCTTTCTTTTTCCACCAATGCCTGGAAGACTTTTCCTGAAGTTATCGAGAATTCCTTCTTGCAGTGAGTGTTAAGGAATCTTTCATAATGTCCGAAGTCAAGATCAACTTCGGCGCCGTCTTCAAGAACAAAAACTTCTCCATGCTCAGTGGGATTCATAGTCCCAGGATCGACATTAAGATATCCGTCGCATTTTACCGGGACAATCTTGTGATCATGGTTAAGAAGTTTTCCTATTGAGGCAGCTACGACTCCTTTTCCAAGTCCGGAAATGACTCCTCCTGTGACAAAAACATATTTGACCTCTTTCATGTGTATGCAGATAAAGCACTAAATCTGTGTTTTATTAAATTTTCCGAGTTGACTGCTTATTTAAATTCTATTACTAACTGAGTGATAACGATTACCTTAATATTTTCCCTACCCTGTGAAGCGTAAGGTGCCTGAACTGTATTTTTGCCTCATCAATGTCGAACTTTCTTACCGCTCTTACTTCAAGAGTCTTAGATGAAAGTCCTATCGCAGTGATTATCCTTGTCACTCCGCTCAATAAGAATATGAAAAGAATAGGATTAAGACCGAATATCTGCGAATTCATTGATGAGATATATCCTCCAAGAAGCGAACCTATCAATACCCCTATGTTAGTCAATATTGTGAAATAAGCAGTGAATGACGCCATTCTCTGCGGATTTACTGCATCATATATGAAATCAGATGCACACAAGTCGAATCCTGCCCATATCAGTCCTGAGAAAGATTCTACAGATAAAAGATAAAGTAATATGAGTGAGGGATCATATCTTATTACAAGCGGAGACAATAACCATAATAATGGAACTAATGGAGTGAGTATTGAAGTTATTTTTATTACCTTTAGATTTCCATATGTATCCGAGAATTTTCCCCATGCAGGCATAAATAACAATCTGACTATCTGCGATATCATCAATACTAATGTGAAGTTCAAATAGCTGAATTTCAGATTCTCAAGCATATACACTGTAAAGAATGGAGATGCAATATATACTGCTATATACAGAAATGCCGTGTATAGAGTGAATCTTCCGAAATTATGATTAGGAAGTCCTTTTATGAAATCGACAAGACTTATCTTATGTTTTCTTACCGGCGTCATTTTTGGCTCATACATTTTCGTGAATTGATGAGCAGATATAGATCTCCCTAAGAACGATATGAAGAATAAGATTGCAAATCCAATGAATAGATTTGTCGATTTAAAGAAATCAAGAAGATATCCTGCTATAAGCATACTTGCCAATGAAACTGTGCCCAGGATCCTGTTTCTTACTCCGAAATAATTTCCGCATTTCTTTGGGATTATGTCCTTCATCCATGATGCCCATACAGGAGATCCGAACATTCCGGCTGCCGTTAGGAGAGTGAATGCGACTATGAGCAAAGTCGGCGCTATGCTGTAATCGATGTTGTAAATGAAGAATA
>CAZNFC010000036.1:0-7663 GCA_964572885.1 uncultured Methanosarcinales archaeon | reverse complement strand
TCATAACGCCTTTAACACTAATGAAGCAGTCATGAGGATTCTACAGACCACCATAGATAACATAAAGGCATATATGACCGGAAAGCCTCAGAATACGGTTAAATAAGTCACAGAAACCTTTATAAATCACCTATAAGTCCTAAATAATGGACGGTCATAGGAGCCTGGTTCACCGGATCCCATTTCGAACTCCGCAGTTAAGAAGGCTTCCGTTCTGTTTTGTACTGTACTCATGTACGGGAATGACAGAAAGCTGTCCACCTTATATTTCTCAAAGAATTGATCCAACAATGATTCCAATAGCATATCCTGCGATTACATCGGCTATGTAATGTCTTTTAAGAAATACTCTTGATGCCCCTACCAATAATGTCAATATGATGAACAGTACTGAAAGAGGAAAGTTTGAATAAGTTCGGACCAATAATGTCGTAAATAAAGCTATTGTTGATGAATGCCCGCTTGGAAACGAACTTCTTTCCTGGAATTTTTCAAATAATGCTTTTTCATTATCTTTATTGAAATCAGGTCTTCTGTGTTTGTAGAAAAATTTAACAGTATATTCGACTGCCATGGATATTACTATCCCAATTAAAAACTTTGCAGAAAATTCTTTTTGATTGATAAAAAATAATACTAATATCGATACTCCCACAAATAAGTAACTCCCGAAAAAAGTAACATAATACATAAGAGTCTTATAAAAAAACATAACTTCATTTTTAACGTCTATTTTCATTGTTTCACGAATCTTGCTATGAAAAAGCCCTGAGTTCCTGTCTTATTAGGCCAAAACCTTTTAGAGTATTTAACGTTTTGGTTTAATTTCCTGTCAAATGCTTCTGTCAGTCCAGGATCACCTATTGGAAAATTAATTTTCTGTATTTTCATATTAGGATATTCTGTAATGAACCAGTCAACGACAAATTCATTTTCTTCAGGCTCCAAACTGCAAGTGGAATATACCAATTCTCCTCCTTCCTTGAGAACCTCGACTGCAGCCGATAATAATTGTTTCTGCACCTTTGATGTGTTCCTGAAATCTTCCAATGTCCTTTTCTCAAACCATTTTGAATCAACTGCAAAATTTCCTGAACACGGAGCATCTAAAAGCACTTTATCGAATTTTACTCCAAGATCTGAAGCGAATCTAGCATCTTTCTGGTAAACAATTGTATTTGATACTCCCATTCTTTCTAAATTATTTCTCAAGCTCATCAATCTTGAAGCGTTTGAATCTAAAGCAATTATGACCCCTGTGTTCTTCATATACTGAGCAATCTGACTCGTCTTTCCTCCTGGTGCGGCAGACATGTCTAATATTGTTTCATTCTCTTTCGGATCCAGTATCTGTACAGGAACCTGAGCTGCCGTCTCCTGCACATAATAATATCCAAGAAGATGTTCAGGGGCTGCTCCTACAGAAAAATTTGAGCTTTCTACATAATAGCCAAAGTCAAGGAATGGAATTTTGGATAATTGAACCTGCTCATATCCTAATCTTCTTATTATTTCATCCTCATCTATTTTTAGTGTGTTTAATCTTATAGCTTGTTTTATCTTTATCTCATTTGGATCTATGTCCTGGCCTAATTGTTTATAACGTTCCAGAAATATATTCATTGCAGCTCCAGAATCAATTTTCCGTCTTTTATATTTTTGAAATGCTTGTTGTTCTTCAATGCTTCTCTTATCTGAGATTCGGACTTTAAATTTTTAACTTTATCTACAATATCCTTGATTTCCTGATATCTTTCGTAAATCAGCTCTCCTTTCTTCCTGTTTGTTTCTGCCTCTCTTGTAATTTTTTCAAGCTGTTCTTTCTGCTTCTCTAAAATGGTGTTTATTTTGTTTATCTCCTTCTGTTTTACAGAGTTCGAAGATTTTGTCCTGATGACTTCTTTTGAAAGCTCTTCCTCTAAAACTTCCATTGTTATATCAGAACCCTTTTGCATGTATTTCTCGAATAATTCTTTTGAATCTGCTTTTTTAGGATAAACATAATTTTCTCCTGGTTTTAAGACTCTGTCTGCCCATATCTGATCTTCTGCAGCAGAGAGAATTTTATTATCTTTAGTTAATAGGATATTCCCCTTTCCGAATACTTCGGCGAATAATTCTAATTTATCATCTTTTGTTTCGAGTGTTATTTTAATTATCCTTTCATAACCTATCTGTTCTATTGCTTTAATTCTTGAATTCATAAGATATTTCTTAAGATAAGAGCAGAACCTATGCAAGTTTTCAGGAAAGTCAGGTCTTGTTCTTGTAAGATAAAAACATTTTCCTGAAACGATTCTCAGCAACTGCTTTGGCTTATCCTTGATGTATAATTGAAGATAGATACTCTTGTCGTCTGTCTGATATATATTATCTATCTTTCCGCCTATCAAAAACTGAGATTCTTTCACTAAGTTGAATACATCAAAAGATGATAATTCTTTCATGAATATCAAGTTTAGATAACGATATATAAAATTATGCTTAGAATAAAGCATATATGAAAGGAGATAAAGCACTGCTCTGGCTCAATATAATAAGCAAAGCGACTAATATAAGCATTACGATTATAGGCACAAGCCACCATGCCTTTCTTACTTTAAGGAAGTCCCATAATTCACCTAAAAGTGATTTATTAGCCATGAAGAAAAAATCAACTAATTTGGCTTATAAACTTTGCTATCTGAGGTTCAGCAACTTTGTGGCCAAATGCATTTGGATGAAGGATGTCATCTTTTGTGCCACCGACTTGCGATGAGTTGTATCTCTGGTATGTATCTCTGATTGTTACATATGGTAGACCTAACGACTTCAATTCATTCTTGATTTTATTTTCCTGTGCTTCCCATCTGTAATAAGTTGAATTGAACTGCAATAACGGGAATATTACAACCCCGCATTTTAGTTTATTTAATTCACAAATAGATTTGAATTCTTTTATTGGCTTTGCGATATTTGAATTGTATAACTCATCATTGCTCCACGATAATGTATAATAATCAGTTACTTTATTGTAGAATATATTCTTAAAGGCTGTGTAAAAGAAATTGACTGCACGAGAACTTGTTATCATAGTTTTGATCTTACATGATACTCCCAGATTAATTACAGGCAAAATGCATTTTTCAGGTACTGTATTTTCATTAAACAATATCGTGCTTGGCTCGATATCATTCATCACAAAATTCAATATTACTATATCAGGATGATAAGGAAGAGCTTTGACTTTTAATGTCTGTATTTCTGCAGCGGAATCATATCCAGGAACTCCGAAATTTATTATTTCATATTGTTTAAGATCTTTTTGCAACAGATAACCGAACGTATCGTTTACATTAACGTTGCTTCCGAATGTAACTGAATCTCCCATAAGAGCGATCCTTGGAACGATTTTAATCTTCGGATATTCAGTATCTGACCTAAGTCCGTCATTATTTATCCTGTAAGCGACCTCATTCAAGGAATACGTCACTCCTGGTTTGTTTTCATAGTTGCGTATATCATTCGTCGGAATATATTTAATCGGAGTGTCATTTACTGATGGATTAATTATCCTTAATGCAACCTCAAAAATAATAAGAAAAATAACTACAGTAAAAATAAGAAGTAATATATTCTTGAAAAATTCAGTCTTTGGCATATTTCTCACTGTCCCAAATGTCTTGAGGATTATCTGCTCTCTTGATCAATAATTTACCCATGACCAAGTAATCTATTCCTGTTCCCATCATGCATTTGTATGCATCGTAAGGGGTGCAGACAATCGGTTCTCCTCTTATATTGAATGAAGTGTTTATCAAGATAGGAATTCCTGATAATTTTCCGAATTCTTTTATCGTATCGTAATACAAAGGATTCTGGAATCTCCTTACTGATTGCAACCTGCCAGAACCATCGACATGAGTCACAGCAGGTATCTTCTTTCTCCATTGCTCTTTTACAGGATAGACCATAAGCATGTAATCAGTAGGCTCGGGTATTGGCTTGTCGCAGTCAAAATAAGTCAAAGCATCATCTTCGCATACGACAGGAGCAAATGGCCTGAATTTCTCTCTGTGTTTTACTTTAAGATTGAGTATTTCCTGCATCTTGGGATTGCATGCATTTGATAAAATGCTTCTTGCGCCTAATGCTCTCGGCCCCCATTCCATCCTTCCCTGGAACCATCCGATTACATTATTATCAAAGATCAATTCTGAAGTTGTTTTTACTAAATCATGATCGTTCTTGAATGTCGTATATCTTATTTTGTTATCATCTAAAAATTTCTTTATTTCTTTATCTGAATATTCAGGGCCCAAATAGGCATTCTTCATCTCATAATTTCTTTTATGTCCTAAAATCGAATTGTAAACATAAGAAGCTGCACCTATGCTCGCTCCTCCGTCTGTCGCATTAGGGTGTATCCATATATTCTTGAATGGAGTGTTTCTGAGTATTTTTCCGTTGTAGACGCTGTTCAGTGCAACTCCTCCCGCAAGAACGACATTATCGCACTTGGTAACTTTATGCAGATGATTGAGCATTTTATTCATGACATCTTCCAAAACTAACTGAACAGCTGCCGCGATATCTTTATGTCTTTGAGTCAATTCAGATTCAGGTTTTCTTATAGGTCCTCCGAGCAAAGAGCATAATTTATTTGAAGGCATCCTGTCTTTGTAATGATAGACGAAGTAACTCATATCAAACCTGTAGCTTCCGTCATCTTTTACGTCCATAACTTTCTTCAGTTTATTGTAATACAAATTTGTTTTCCTGCTCATATTCCCATAAGGAGCCAGACCCATAACTTTGTATTCAGAATTATTAACGCTGAATCCTAAATAAGCAGTAATTGCAGAATAAAGAAGTCCCAATGATGTAGGGAATTTTATTTCCTTCATCAAGTCTATCTTATTTCCATCGCCATAACCATAAGCAGTTGTCGTCCATTCTCCCACTCCATCTACTGTAAGTATTGCCGCTTTTTCAAAAGGACTTACTAAAAATGCACTTGCTGCGTGGGCAAGATGATGTTCTATGAAGAAAATATCTCCCTTGAACTTTAATTTTTTCTTTATTATCTTTGGAACTCTTAATTTTTCATTCAGCCATGCGGGAGTCGAGCTTAGGAAAGTCTTAAGGCTGAAAGGGAATGAATCAAGATGCTGTGAAAGCAGCCTTTCAAACTTTAGGAAAGGTTTTTCATAGAATGCGACGTATTTTACATCCTTGATTGAGATGTTTTGGCTATTTAAGCACCAATTCACCGCATTTACGGGCAAAGAATTATCATGCTTCTTTCTTGTGAATCTTTCCTCTTCTGCAGCTGCGACTACGACTCCGTCCTTAAGCAATGCAGCTGCAGAGTCATGATAAAAACAGCTTATTCCAAGTATGTACATTTTTCCTCAAAATTGTTTGTGATAATCCTCGATTGATTCCTTTTTTATATTAATGTCTGTCCAGTACGATTTTTCATTTGCGGGATATTTGTCCAGGAATTTTTTACCTATTATTTTTGCAACGATTGAAGTTATTCCAACTCCGATTAAATACACAATCAATAAAAGAACTGTATTTACTATTATCGTGATGCAGTCTCCGAAATCCTTCATCCCTTTCTTGAATCCCTTGAAAACCTTTTTCATTTTAGCAGATATTTCAATAATATTCCAGTCATGATTATCGTTAAAGTAATTTTTACCGCATAGAAATAATCAGCTCCCTGTGGAAGCCTGTTTGTATAAGACAATATAAAGAATAAAACTGTCGTAAAAACAAAATAACTAAAGACAAATCCGACCTTTTCCGAGAGGTTTTCAATGAGTTTATTTTCCTCGAAATTCATGATTAAAAACTGCCTTTGGAGGTTTATAAAGCTTGTGAAGGGCAGACCTTTTAGAATGGCTGCCGTACGCCTCCTGAGTCACATCTTTAGAAAGGTTTATAATAAAAATTAAGGATAAAAGCTTTATGGCGTTTGATGTCATAATAGGTAGAGCAAAAAAAGCCAGAGAGAAATTAGGCACGAAAGGAACAGTCTTTATCGGCAGACAATATGTAAAGATGGGACAGGTGACTTCCCTTTCTAACAATGTTTATCTTGATATAAATGAAGCTCATGTTTCATTGGTTGTCGGAAAAAGAGGATCAGGAAAATCTTATACGATGGGTGTCATCTCTGAAGGAATTTCTGACCTTCCTGAAGAGATAAAGAGCAATATGAGTGTTGTCTTGCTTGATACGATGGGAATTTATTGGACAATGAAATACAAGAACGACCAAGATGAAGCTTTGCTGAGAGAATGGGGTATGGAAGGTAGAGGATTAGATGTTAAAATTTATACTCCGACAGGATATTACAAGGAATACAAGGAAAAAGGTATTCCTACAGATTATCCTTTCTCGATAAGACCTAATGAACTTGACAGTGTTGATTGGTGTTTGACTTTTGAAGTTGATCCTTATTCTGAGATGGGAGTCTTGATACAGAAAGCAGTGAATAATTTGAAAGAACTTGAAAAGAATTATTCTATTGATGATATAATGAAAGAAATATCAAAAGATAAAAGTTCATTGCTTCATGTAAAGGATGCTGTCTCAAATTTGTTCGTGAATGCGAAATCATGGGGATTATTTGACACTAAAGGGACAGAAATAAAAGATATAGTCAAAGGAGGGCAGATTACAGTATTAGATATGTCTGCTTATGCAACATTATCAGGAGGATGGGGAGTAAAATCATTGGCAATCGGATTGATTGCACAGAAATTATTTGTCGAAAGGATGATTGCAAGAAAGTTTGAAGAATATGAAGAGATACATTCTAAGATTCATTATTTCGGAGAAGATAAGAAGAAAACTCAGGAATTCCCAATGGTCTGGCTGGTAATAGATGAAGCGCATGAGTTCTTGCCTGCTGAAGGAAAGACTGCTGCAACAAATGCATTGACTACTTTATTGAGAGAAGGAAGACAGCCAGGAATTTCACTTGTACTGGCTACTCAACAACCTGGAAAGATACACTCGGATGTATTGACACAGGCAGATATTGTGATTGCTCACAGGATAACTGCAAAGATTGATGTTGATTCTCTTGGAACTTTGATGCAGAGTTATATGAGAGAAGGACTGGTCCAGCAATTAGATGATCTACCAGGAGATAAAGGTTCAGCTATCGTATTTGACGATACAAATGAGAGAATGTATCCGATAAAAGTAAGACCAAGATTGACATGGCACGGCGGCGGAGCTCCTAACGCAATCAAAGAGGAGAAAAAAGGATTTCTTTAGAATCTTCCTTTGTCAGGTATTGGCCCGTAATGCAGGGACAAGAATGATGCAATGAACGTTATAAGAAAGAATAATCCCAAAGTAAATGTCCATGACAGCCCTAATGTTTCTGAGTATAATGCAGTAACGATAAATCCTACGATGCTTATTGCCATGAAGCTTCCAGGCAATGGCGCAAATGTCGTGTGTTCGTACATATTAAGCGTTATTTGATTTTGTGTTTTTAAACTTTACTCTATGAACTTGGATAAAGAAGCTTCCTGCCTTTTCTTTTGGTGCTGCTTGAGGAAAACGTTTATCTTCTCAATTGTGATTTTTTTCAATTCTCCCGTGAGCATCTTTCCTGATTTGTAGTCGTCATATATTTTCTTTAATTTCTTGTCAT
>CAZNFC010000035.1:0-8350 GCA_964572885.1 uncultured Methanosarcinales archaeon | reverse complement strand
AAAGAAATATTTATAAATTATCTATCCTGCTTTGAACGTAATCGGAGAAGAATCCCATATATCTCTTTTGTAATTTTTTATCTTGCCAATCCTCTCCAGTAATTAATTTTCTGCAATTAGAACTTCCGCACAAACATTCTTTTCTCTTAGATCCGGAATCTCCTTCGTAGTCTGCATCTGTCATGGCATAATCAAAAGTCAATTCTTCCCCCTCTTTGATGTTTCTCATCGCAATTAAACTGGTACTCCCTTTAATTCCGCAATTCGGATCACATGAGTGATTAAGAAAAAACATTTCTTTCATGCCTTCTTGAGTCAAAGGATCTGGACAAATATGATAGCCATGTTTCACTTGGAAACAAATCTCGCTCCATTCCAGGTAAGGAGGATAATCTAATTTTTCATCAGGAACTAACTGTCCATGCGTATCGGACACAATTTCGCCTTTCTTAATGTCCTGCTTGGCAAACAGTCCCTTGCCGCTAATCCGACTATCTCTAACAACAACTTTATTGTTCATTGTTATATAAAAAATGAATAATCACTTCAGCAATAACTGTACGTTTTCTCTGTCGTATTTCCAGTCTTGAGGAAGCTTCTTGGCCGATTTGTAGTATTTTACGACTCTTCCTATCTTGGATTCGGTTATTCCCAATCCTCTGTAGGCAGATTCATCCTTGTGATTTTTCTCAAGATGCTTCAAAAGATCAACTACTCTTCTCAGTAATGCTGTAAGATCTTCAGGCAGTTTCAAAGAAACATTTTTTTCTTTCAAGATACCTACTACTTGTTTCTTAGTGGATGCCTTGACGTCAGGAACTCCATAGGAATCTCTTAAGATCATCCCGATCTGCGAAGGTGATTTTCCTTCTTTTGAAAGCTTTACGATCAAAGCTTCCACTTCAGAAGCATTGTACTTCTGCCAGCTTGGCGCTTTTCTTACTGACGGTCTTGTAGAACCGGCTTTTCCTTTTCTTCTTGAATAAACTCTTGCCATATTTTTCTCCTTGAGCGGAATAGAAATAAACTTCTATCTCCAGCATAAACCAGCCTTGACCGATTTATCTCTCAATGTTATTTTGGACAAATAGGTTATTTATAAACCTTACTAAGCATTAGTGACGAAAGAAGTTTATATAGCCAAAAATCAGCCCAAATCATGATTTACAACGATTCTATAGCAAAAGCAATAAAAGCTGGTATTTATCCTTCTGCAATCAATCCTGATAAAGCATTGACTATTGATTTGATCCTAAAAAATGCATCTGAACAGGGGACCGATGCATTGACGGCGTCTCATTTATATCTTCTTGGAGAAGTCGCTTCTGAAGATGTGATTAAAAAAATAAGAATATTATTCTTGAAAAAAGATTCTCTGTTGGATCAAGGATTGCTCACATTGACAAAAGTAGGTGTCAATAATGATAATCAAGGGATAGTTTCACAAAACGGCCATGGTTCGAGGAATGTTTATGATCTTCCAAGTCTTTCTGAGGTTCCATTGGAGGAGATGCTCAAAGGAAGCCCTCGTTCGATAAGAGCTTTGTTAGGAACAGGAAATAATGATGGAAACATCACAAAGACGCTTGAGAGAATCAGCGGATTAAGTTCAGATAGAATTTACATAGGCCTGGCAGATATGCATTCCAGGAAAAGCTTCCCAGACAGGCATGTCTCATTCGAATATATTGACGGGAGATTCGTGATAAATACATTTGCTGTGTGGGGAAAAGCTTTAGGAATTAAAGTTAATTAAATATCTTCTCTAAATCTTCTTTTCTTACTTCTTTGTATTCTCCTTCTTTAATGTCAGGAAGGACTAATCCGCCAATAGCGACTCTCTTCAAATTTAGAACTTTAGCATTAACAGCTTCAAACATCCTCTTGACCTGTCTTTTCTTTCCTTCTTTTATTTTTACTTCATAGGTTAAAGTTTTTATCCTTTCAATTTTCGCAGGAAGACATCTGTAAATTTCCATATCCATCTTTATCGTTATCCCATTTCTAATTTTTTCAAGTTCAGAAGAACTCAATTCCTTATCTGAAACAACATGGTAAGTCTTCCACACATTTTCCTCAGGTTTCAGTATCTGATGCATTATGGAACCGTCATTTGTGACAATCAATAATCCTGTCGTATCTACATCCAATCTTCCTATCGGATGGAGCATATTCTCTATCTTCTTATCTCCAAGCTTGAATAATTGCAGCACATTCGGAACTTCTGTCTTCTGGCAGGAATAACCAGCAGGTTTGTTCAGAAGGAAATAGACCATCTTTTCCACAAGATTAATCGGCTTTCCTTCAACTGTGACTTTGTTAGGCCTTGTCTGATAATATATATCTGTAACAGAAATTCCATTAACTTTTACTTTTCCTGACTTGATGAGCTTCATCGCTTCAGCTCTTGTATCTACAAGTCCTGCTTTCTTTATTATTTGGATTAAACGTAATTTGTTCATATATTTTCCTCTGATAATTTCTCTAATACAACATGAGTCCCTTTCACGTCATCTTCATTATAGTCAAGTATCTTCTTTAATAGTTTTTCGTCCTTGTTTTTTCTCCATTCTTCATACCACATTATGGAATTTCCTCCTGAAGCATCAGAAGATCTCCATTTGAAGCCAAAATGCTTTGCTACATCTTTCAGATTATAATATTTCAAAGGAAGTACAGCATGTCTTTTGACTAATGTGAAAAGATCAATCATGTTATCATATATTGTTTTTCTTATGTGCTCTTCTATGCCATATCTCTCGAATAACTGCCTGAACAAAGTCTTCTCATACACTCCATAATGATACAGCCTGAAATCCTCAAGAGAAAGTACATAGTCAATGAATTCATTTATAATTTTTCTTTCATCATTCTCTGAAAAGAAATATTTGAATTCTCCGTTATGCCACAGTCCGATTAAATATAAACTTCCATCTTCAGCTGTCTCTATGTCTAAACACACATGATGCTTTGTTTTTGGAAGCTCGAGTTTTGTTATCTTGTCCTTATTCGTAAGAATCACATTTGCCTGCTCTTTCCATTTTTCAATTACGCTTTCTGTATTTCCAAGAGATTCTGCCACTTTGCTTGTTTCGGATCTGCTGAGATCTCCTAAAGTCTCAATACCAATCTCCTGTATCTTGTAATGAGCAGGCCTTGACAATCCATAAACAAGAGAAACGTCCTTCTTTTCTTCAGCGATAGGTATGCACACATTTCTCCAAGGGCAGTCCTTGCATACGCTGTCTATGTGCAGCCCATATTCAAGTCCTTTATTTATCCTTTCGATCATGGATAATGCCTGTTTGAATTTATCCTGATGCTTTGTCAAATCTATCATCTCTGAACAGTCTTTCAGGATCAAGATCCCTTTTCCTGAGCTGTATCCCTGTATCTTCTCAAGAACCATGTTATAGAACATCAATTGCATTATCTGCTCATCTTTGCTCCTTAAAGTTGATTTTATGTCTGCAGGAATATAATAATACGAACCAAGTTTTGATTCTCCTTTCTGCCTGAACAATATGTCAGGAATCCCTAGATATTCTCCTTCTTTGAGTACGCCTTGATATATTACTTCAGAACCAATCTGCATCAATTTGAATGTCTGCAGGAATCCTTTTGTGAAATCCCCGAAAGAGTATTCCGGTCTTGAATATTCTATTGATGATATGAGCTCTTTCTCATGATTTTTTCCAAGATCAATGAGTCTCCTGGTGAATTCACTCGCAGGTACCATTAATGACCTGTCTCTGTTATGTCTGTTGTAAACTTTATACGGACATAAGAAATACTCAAATACGTCAGTTCCTTCTATCATGAAATGATGTCTTGATTATGGTTATTTAAATCTAATGAATAAATTTATAACTTATCCAGAATAGATCATAGTAATGGATTATTACACCAAGAGAATAAGGAACATGCAAAAAAACATGAAGTGCAGTTATGCTGTTCTTCTTTCAGAAGAATATGATCCGAATGTTTTCTATCTCTCGGGATTCAAAGGATACGGGATATTTATCGTACCTAAAAATGGCAGTCCGTATCTATTCGCTTCAGTTTTAGACATAGGCAATGTAAAGAATAAAAAAATAAACCTGATAGGAATCGGTAAAAATCTCAAGAACGATATCAGAAAAAAGATCCATCTGAAAAAAACAATAGGATTAGACAATTCAAACCTTAGCTTGGATTCATACACGAGAATAAGAAATCTGTTCAAGCCGTCAAAAATTGTCGATATATCTGAACAACTTAAGAAACAAAGGGAAATAAAAGATAAATACGAGATAAAACAGATAAGAAGAGCATGTTTCGAGGCATCATATATATTTTCTAAATTCATCAAAAAAATAAGAAGTTTTACTTATGAATATGAGATCAAGAATTATTTAGAATCTGAAGCTAAAAGAAGAGGGTACGACTTGGCATTCGACACTATAGTCGCATCAGGAAAAAATGCATCAAATCCTCACTACTCATGGTGTAAAGACAGGTTAAGAAAAGGATTTTTAGTTATCGATTTTGGAATAAAAGTGAATGGGTACTGTTCTGACATGACGAGGACGTTGTTTTTGGGAAACCCATCAAAAAAGGAAAAAGAGATTTACGATGGAGTCCTGTATGTCCAGAAAAATTCGATAAATAATATCAAATCATCTCCTATAGATAAAGTCGATGAATATGCGAGAAAAGAATTAGGAAAAGATTTTATACATTCTCTCGGGCACGGAATAGGGCTGGAGATACATGAGGCTCCAGGAATAAACGCAAAGACAAAAAGCAGGTTATCAGATAAAGTCTGTTTCACAATCGAGCCCGGATTATATCAGAAAGACAAATTCGGGATAAGGATCGAAGATACTTTAGCAAAAGAGAATAATAAAATCAAAATACTGACTGATTTTACAAAGAAATTACTTGTAGTTAATGATAAGGTTTATAAATGAAACTGGCCTTATTTCGGATATGATAGGCATCATAATTGCGCAGGTTTTACTGGCAGTTATCATCGGTTTATGGATGGGTGCAAAATTCAAGGATTCTCCAATCATAAGATTCTTTGGAAGGAATGACTGGTTCGTCGGGGCGTTTTTGTCTATTCTTGGGTATTCCAACTATTTGTTATATTCAGTAATTTATGTCAAGAATCTAAATCTTCTGTTAGTGGTCATAGGATTAGTTCTTATCCTGTTTTCTGTAAAAGATCACTTTAATAAGTAGTAGCCGCCTGTCAGAACCTTCTGAAAAATAGATAGCCCCTCTCGGATTCGAACCGAGGTCTCAGCCTCCAGAGGGCTGAATGATTGGCCGCTACACTAAGGGGCTTTGTGGATTTGGTTTATAGAGGTTAGTTTTAAATATTGTGCTTTTATCATTAATATCATGAGGCAGATTAACAGTTTGCTGTTTGGCACAGCAGGAATTCCGATCAGAGTAGAAGGCAATACCATTGACGGAATTAAAGGCGTAAAAAAACTTGGATTGTCCGCCATGGAACTTGAATTTGTCCACAGCGTGAATATTTCTGAAGAAGCGACAAAGAATGTTAGAAAAGTAGCTGAAGGCGAAGGCATAATTCTCACAAGCCATGCTCCTTATTACATCAATCTTAATGCATTGGAAGAAAAAAAAGCTGAAGCTTCGATGCACAGGATAATATTATCCGCAAGAAGAACATTCCAGTGCGGAGGGTGGAGCGCAACTTTCCATCCTGGATTTTATTTCAAGCAGGATCCTGAGAAAGTATATGATTCAATCAAAAAAAGAATCAAGGATATAGTAAATACTTTAAGAAATGATGGAGTTGAAATATGGGTTCGTCCGGAAACGACAGGAAAAGCTACACAGTTCGGAACATTGAAGGAGATTTGCAGAATAAGCCAGGAAGTCGAGAATGTTATGCCGTGCATTGATTTCTCACATCTGCATGCACGAACAGCAGGAAAGGAAAACACTCTTCCTGAATTCAGATCTCAACTTGAGATGGTGGAGAAGATGCTAGGAAAAGAAGGACTTAAGAATATTCACGCTCATGTCGCAGGGATCAATTACGGAGAGAAAGGTGAGAAGAATCATCTTAAATTAGATGAATCGGACTTCAACTATAAGGATCTGCTGAAAGCCTTGAAAGAATTCAAAGCACAAGGAGTAGTCATATGTGAAAGCCCCAATATAGAAGATGATGCATTATTGTTGCAAAGGACTTACAATAAGATAAAATGATACGGAACGAACCAGTACTGACGTGCCCGAGATGTAGTTCAACAAAGTTGAAGAAATATATCTACGTGGGGTTTGAATGTTTTAAATGCATGAATTGCAATTATGATTCATGTTCTGATCTTGATATCGTTCCTGAACAGAGAACTTCACAAAAAGAAAAAGGAAGATACAGTCCATATAAAGCTGGAAGAAAATAATTATTCTTAGTCTGGCGAGGACTTTATCCTAAAGAATAAGTAGTCCCGCTCGGATTCGAACCGAGGTCTCTGGCTCCAAAGGCCAGAATGATTGGCCACTACACTACGGGACTTTATATGTTGCTTAGGCAAGGAGTTTATTTAAATCATTTGTGTTTTGGTTTAGAAAGCTTTTTATATTGCTCATTTATTAACTGATGATATGAAGAGATCAACGATAGCAGTTCTTTTGGTTCTATCTTTACTATTTGTTGCATGTGCAAAGACAGAAGTTGTTAAAATTGACAATTCTCAACCGGAAAATACCACAGCAACCGCTGAACAGCCAGTGCAAGCTGCACCAGGAGAAGTTGTTCCTGTTAAATGTGCCCGTGAGACTGCAGGTAATTCTAACGCAAGTAGAAAAGTTACTGATTCAAGTGGAAAAGTTACAGTAACTTACAGCGATGGAACTACTAAGGATTTTATTGATAATTGTCCCGGAAATTCAAATATTCAAGTCAAATATGATTGTTCTGGAAATGATGTTGTAAGTCAAAACACGATATGCAGCCAATTGTGTGTCGCTGGACTATGCATAGGATAAATAACATCCCGAAATATGTAATTTGTTTTTTATTAATCATTCTTCTTTCGTGCACAATACAATCTCCTGCTTCGCAGAATAAAACAGCAGCTGTTTCTCAAATCAAAAATCAATCCACAAAACTAAAAGACCTGCCTGGTACAGACACAGTAGTAAGCTGCACAGATTCTGACGGAGGAGATTTTCCAAATGTTCAGGGAGAAGCGGATTTGGTTTACAGCAATGGTCAAAAAGAAGCATTTGGTGACAGATGTTTAGGTCTTAACTTCCAATTAGAATATCTTTGTGATGGACTTGTACCGACAACAATAAATAACAAATGCAACAATTCATGTGAAAGAGGAGTCTGCTCTTAGATCTTAAACTGTTTCAGGAAATTTTCTTCAACAAAATGTAATTTTCCGGGAACGACCAGACAGTGAGGCGGCTCTCCAAACTTCACGTTCATCACATCTCTTGCTTTTCCAAATGCAATTTTTTGGTCTTTTGAGCCTAATCTCGCAATCCCGACCACAGGAATGCCTTCAGTAAAAACTTTTTCATTCCTCTTCAACTCAATTCTTAATAGATTTCTTATTGCTTCTGATACTGTCATATACTTTCCTTCCATTGGTTTCAGGTCAAGGAGCATCAATGTATGATATCCTAAACTCAAATTATCTCTTAAGACATCATAATGAGTCTCAACCTGGTAATTTTCATCTTCAAACGGTACGCTTGTAGTCTTTCCAAACTTATACAATTGAAGTCCTGTGCTTCCTACAGCATTGATGACTGAAGCATTATGTATTATTTCAACATCAACTTTGCTTTCCTTTGCTCTTAATATAAGATCTGCATGAGTCGTTGCAGAAAGAGGATCTCCTATCACTAAGAAAGAGACGTTATGAGCTTTCGCTTTTTCCAAGATACTTTTTGCATCCTGCTCAACAAGAGTTCGTGTTGCTCTTATTATTTTCTTGTCATAGAATTCTTCGAGTTTTTCTACAGGAACCTGCATTTTAGAAGTGTATATTTCAAGATATATATCATCAGATCTTTTTACAGCTTCTAATCCTTTTACTGTAATGTCCTTCTCATCATTCAGTCCGATTCCTATTATGTATAGCATCTTGGATCACTTGTATTCTGTAATGTATATTTTACACTATAAAAATGCTTTTATATCCTTTTATTAATAATAAAAATAGAAATTAAGAGTTTTTTTGGCGAAAAACTCTTCCTGACATGAGTTTTGGCGAACTCAAATCGAATTTGGCTTCTAAAGAGAATGTAGATTGAGCTACTATATAAAGATTTTGATAGTTTAAACCATAAATCAACAAAAAAACAAAAAAAA
>CAZNFC010000034.1:0-8658 GCA_964572885.1 uncultured Methanosarcinales archaeon | reverse complement strand
TGAAGGAAAACGACAGTCGAGACGATCTTTTTCCTTGTGAACTTCTTCATTATCTTTATCGAATATAATTCAAGAAAACTTCCTATTAACTGAGGCAACGAGTTAAGAATACCTATGTGCTCGTTATTCGCTCCAAGCGCTATCGCGTAAGGAGTTATGTATTTCAATCCCATTCCTTCGCTGACGCTGTATGCAGAACCTTCTTTTATGCTTATGTCGCATGCCTGTTTCTTGAGCTTATCTTCCTGTTTTTTGTCTATCTTCATTGTATTTTACAATAGAGGTGTTGTTTTTAAACCTTATTCTTCATATCTTCTGCAACTTTCCTGAACATCTCAATCTGTTTTTCGCTTAGACTTCCGAATCTCAGATAATTTTTCTTTATGCTTCTCAAAAAAGAATTATTTTTATAATATTCTTCAGGAATATCAAACATCTTTTTCATCTCAGGATCTTTTATCTCTCCCTGAAGCTGTGCCTTTTCGCAGTCATAGCATATAGGGAACTGATTCCTTGAAGTCATCAGTACCATGTTCTTCTTGCATATCTTGCATTTTTCTTTGTATTGTACTTTTACCATAGTTATGAACGCCAGCACCAGGATTCCCACCTCAGAACCTTCGGTTCCGAGACCTCCTAGCTACGCACAAAATATTTAACCGCCAGCACCAGGATTTGAACCTGGAAGTCTTTTCAGACATCGGTTTTCTTACATTAGTTTCGAGACCGACGCAATACCGGATTATGCGATGCTGGCACGAGCATACGAGTGTCGAATCGCGACAGCTCGGCTTTGCCGAGATTGTATGCGATGCTGGCACAATATTCTCAAAAACAAGTGGCTTTAAATATATGTTGTTATTCGCCATTTTGATGAGATTTTTAACAGAATTCATAAAAGACCCTAAATCAATAGGGGCTATTGCTCCAAGTTCTAAAGGACTTGCTGAATTGATAACTGCAGAATTAGATGGATCTCAGGTCATTGTGGAGTTAGGTCCAGGAACAGGAAGTTTTACCGAGTTGATATGCAGCAAAAAAAGATCGGATTCGCGCTTCTTGGCAATAGAATATAAAGATGTATTTGCCGAGCAAATAAGAGAAAGATTCAGCGGTGTTGAAGTTTACAAAGATTCTGCTGTAAATATTAGCAAATATTTGAGAGGCGCAAAAGCAGGATGTATAGTTTCAGGACTGCCTTGGGCAATTTTTAATGATGAACAGCAAAATGAGCTTCTTGCAGCAATATACGATTCACTTGCTCCAAACGGAACATTCTCTACTTTTGCCTATGTGCATGGTCTTATCCTTCCAGCCGGAATTAATTTCAGAAGAAAGTTAAATGAGAAATTCCATGATGTTAAAAAATCAAGGATAGTTTGGAAGAACTTGCCTCCAGCTTTTGTTTATGTAGCCAGGAAATAGAAGCTTATTCCTGCTAAAAAAGTTAAAGTACATTGCATATCCATGGAAATCTATATAAACTTAACATAAGATATTGCTTTTATGAATATCACAATATTTACGGATACTTTTCTTCCGGGAACTGATGGAGTGGTTGTATCTATATTAAATTCTACACGTATTCTTTCTAAAAAAGGACATAAATTTCTTATCATTGCTCCAAAATACGGCAACTATGTTGAACAAAAATACAATAAAAATATCAGAATTGTGCGTATTCCTTCGATTTCTGCTCCGACATATAAAGATTTTAAGATGGTGCTGCCATATTACAGAAAATGCTTAGCTGAAGTCACTTCTTTTAATCCTGACATAGTCCATATCGAGACATTTTCTTCATTGGGTGTGATCGGGGCCAGAATAGCTAATAAGCTTAAATTACCATTAATCGGCACATATCACACAATTGCCGCAGAATTCACTCATTATCTTCTTCCGAAAAGGATCAGCGAGCTGAACATCATCAAGAGCAAGCCGTGGGACTCTCCGTTAAAGAGAATAATATGGGACCTTACTCTGAAATTATACAATAGGTGTGATGTTGTCATCTCTCCTTCAAATTCAATAAAAAAGGAATTGGTCAGAAGAGGAATGAAAAAGAAAGTTGTCGTGATATCCAACGGAATAGATACATCCCTTTTCAAATCTAAAGATAAATATATGGATTCTGTCACGAGATTAATTCACGTTGGCAGGATATCTTATGAAAAGAAGGTAGATGAGACCATAAAAGCATTTAGCCTTGTAGATAAAAAATACAGGAAAGATATAATCTATGAGATCATCGGGAGCGGACCTGCTTTGAATCATCTTAAAATAGTCGCAAAACAATATGGTGTTTCTAAGTATGTAAAATTCTCAGGTTATATTGCACACGAAAAACTTCCGAAAATATATAAAAATGCTGACGTTTTTTTGACTGCTTCTCCAATGGAGACACAAGGACTTGTTATCCTTGAAGCCATGGCAAGTGGTCTTCCTGTAATAGGCGTAAATGCTTATGCAGTTCCTGATGTAGTGAAAAACGGATTTAATGGATTCGTAACAGAAAAAAATAATGCCGAAGATATGGCTGCAAAAATAGAGGTTTTGGTGAAAAATCCTGGATTGGTAAAAAAATTCGGGAAGAATTCCGCTATGATTGCAAAACGACATGACCTTTTGAAAGTGACAGATGTTCTTGAGAAAACTTACAAAAGATTATGCAATTAATTAAATAATTTTACTGAATGTCTTGCTTATCGTTCTTAAAATGAAGTGTACAGGCTTGACCTCGTTATGATCTGCTCCATATCCGAAGTCTTTAATCGGCCTTAGTATTTTCTTGTTTCCGGCATTGTGGATGATCGGAATCTTCTCTCCGTTCTTCAGGTAAAAAACGCCATTTTTTATGAAAAAATCATTTTTAGAAGTCGTTATTATGAAATTATACTTCTCATCAAGCTCTTTGAATCCATCCCTGTGCATTATGTAGTTGACTGCCAATTGGTCTAATCCAAATTCAGGATTATCATCGATCATAGAGTAACATTCCTTGCATAATTTTTTGAACTTGCCGTAAGGAGCGAAAATCACTCCTGCATTTATTTGTTTTTTCCCTGACAGGAAATTAAATACTTTATCCTTATGTTCCGCTCTGAAATTTTTCTGAAGTTTCAAAGTTCGGTTCAATATTCCGAATTCCTCGCATACTGCTCTGAAGTAATCCTTGTCTTTATTGAAAACTTCATCCAATCCTGCCTGAAATATTACATCTCCCCCGTCAGTTGACAATATTTGGGAATATTTTCTATTCTCAAGAAATTTTGCCAAGTCCCTGAATCGGACGCAATTGACATGGCCATCTCTGACTCCTTTATGCACTATTATGTTCTCTTTCTTTAATCTTGATATCTGATTATCTGTCAAACCATAGTCAAGGACAGCTATGTCTGCGTTATTGATATCGACATTTTCTTTCAATGATCTCAGCCAGTGATTTATAAGAAATTCACCATATCTTGCATCAGAGTATGTAACTATCAGATTTTTCATATTTGTCTCTCAACTTTCCTTGTGATTGAAGAAGACATTTTTCTATATGCTAAGTATACGATAAACATGACAATTACAGATACTGATAATATATGCTCTCCTAATTTGAAGTATCTTAGCACAGTGTCTATCAATACTCCGAAGTAATATCCGAGTCCTACAAAGAATATCGTTCTCGGAAGCGTTATCATGAATGAGTAAAAAGCAAATTTCTTAGGAGAGACTTTTGTTGCGCCTGACAGCATAAGTCCAGGAACTGCCATGGCAGGCACAAGTTTTATCAGGAATATCGCTTTGGAAAAGTGTTTGTTCATAAGTCTCTCAAGTTTTTTAATATCTTTATTTTTAATACCAAGATGACGGCTTAATATCTCTATGGAAGAGACCCTTAATGTTCTTCCGAGCATATAAAAAATTCCGTCACCTGTCAAGTCTCCAAACAGAGACAGCATGAATATTATGGTAATGTTAAAATAACCTAATGATGCTGCAAAAGCTGTTGCTGTGGTTATTATGGGTCCTTCAAACACCATGATCAGAAATATAAATAGATATCCGTGAGCCTCGGCAAGCGATAACGCCGAATTAAAGTTTATTGGTATCATTTTGTCTCTATGGTTAAAGCGCTCCCGTCGGGATTTGAACCCGAGTCCCCGCCCTGAGAAGGCGAGATGATTGACCGGACTACACTACAGGAGCATCGTGATTCTGAATGCGCGGAACCTTGTGTTCCGCTCTGGCACCTTTGTTCGCTTTCGTGAAAGCGCTACACTAAAGGAGCATAGGAATTCCACTTAATATTCAATTTATATAGCTATCGTCTCAATATGCCTGGCATTACCCTCACAAGACACCTACGATAAACATTTATATACCATCTGGTTCAATTTTTATTGATGATTGACGTCAAAGCAGAGGACATCAAGTTCAAGAGGATCCAATCTCCTTCTTCTATAAATACATACAAGCAGTGCCCAAGGAAGTATTTCTATCAGTATATCCTTCAGCTCCCTACGGGAGACAATATCCATCAGGCAAGAGGAAACATAGTGCATTCTGCATTAGAGCATTTCTTCACGATAAACATAAATCACATCAATGAGGAGAATTATGAAAAGGAACTCAAGATCGCGATGCAGGAACTTCTTGTCTTTCATTGGAGAAAAGAACAGGAGAGACTTGACAAGTTAAAAGTAAGTCCTGATAAAGTATTGTTTTTCTTTGAAGAGACACTGCACATGCTGATGTCATGGGTAGAGTTGTTCTGCAAAAAAATAAAGACATCAAAGAAATCTTTCAAGGAAGCTTTTGTTTACCTGACTCCGCTGATGGAGCAGCATTTTATTTCCCAAAAATATGGAGTCCAAGGTTACATTGATGCAGTTGAGGTGCAGGACGACAGGATAAGAATAATGGATTACAAGACTTCATCTAAGGATGAATTGACTGATGAATATCTTCTGCAACTGGCTATTTATGTCTTATTATATTCCGAAAAATACGGGAAATTCCCTGATGAAGTCGGATTGTATCTATTGAAACACGGAGAAAAATCAATAAAAGCTGATAAAAAATTATTGGAATTGGCAAAAAAAGAATGTGTAATGATACATAAGATGACACAAAGCGAAGATATAGAGGATTATCCTCTTCATCCTGGTCCGTTATGCAAATGGAGTTCTGGACAATGTGATTTCTATGATATTTGTTTCGGAAACAAGAAGATCAAGGACTTTGAATAGATGCATATCCAGGTCTGAAACTCTTGATTGCAGAAAGCACCGCCCTAAGTTTTTTGTCTGTGCTGTTTAAACCAGGTCTGATGACTATTCCATATGATTCTTCGGCGCATGTTGTAGAAAGATGAAAATCGTGATGTTTTCTTTCGTTATTGAACACTATCTCCAATGTTGTTATCTGCGAGTATCTCGGTTTCAAAGAAGATGGGACGTGACTGTATCTTGTTTCTTCCGGAAGTTCTTTTTTCCATAATCTTGAAAGAGATGTAAAACCTTCATTAAGCATTGCATCATGAGAATGTCTCTGAAGCCTTAATAATTCCTCTCTTGCGACAGCAACTTTTACGTCTTTAAGCCTATAGAACTCGAAGAAAAACAGTCCGTCTACGTCAAAAGTCTCTCTGTCAAAATTATGATGCATCAATCTTGAAAGTTCAGCCATGCTTTTACATTTGTCTGCCAACTCATATATAAAGATATAGAAAATGGAATATGAGCCCGGTGGGATTTGAACCCACGACCCTCGGATTAAGAGTCCGATGCGCTAACCAGGCTGCGCTACGAGCCCATTACTATTTTGGTCTCTTACAGTGGTATAAAAAGCTTTTGGGAAGCTATGGTAGATATTTTAGCTTAAACATCTCTATTTTTTCAATCAATCCCTTAAGCAGTCCTGGTAATAGGCCTCTCATCACAAAATGAGTAGTCTCCAACACACCGTTCCATTTACCTAAGCTTATGCACAAAGGAGTCTTACCTGCCTTATATTTGGATAATGTCGTGATTTTTTCTATCGCCTCGATATTCTTTGCAGCGATTAACGCCTGATCAATTGCATTTTGAGCTGTTTTTTCAACAGGAGAATCATTTGTGTCACCGACTGAGAAAATATTAACGTAACCATCGACTTGCATGAACGAATTGACCTTTACCTGATTTTTTTCATCCAGTGTTTTCGGCATATTATGTTTCATGAATGAAGTATTCGGATTTATTCCTGTGCATAAGAAAGAGATATCTGCTTTTACTGCAGTTCCTTTGTCTGTGAGATACATCCCATTTTTCTTATTTATCATTATCTCTCCTAATATTATTTTGACTCCTCTTTTGCTTAGGAATTTTGTTACATATTTTCTCGTGATTCTGTCATTTCTCTGGATTAATCCATCTTTTGCATGGACTATTATGATATTCTTATCTTTGTATCTTGTGCATATCTCTCCTGAAAGTTCAACTCCGACTAATCCTCCGCCTATGATTAAGATATCTTTTGCTTTTTCCAATTGTTCATGCGCAGCTCTCAGATGCTCTCCTCTTGCTGAGATGACCACATCATGGTCTTTTATAGGAGATGCATAACTTGAACCTGATGCTATCAATAAATAATCATAGAAATATTTTGTTTTGTCTGCTAGAACGTAATCTTTAGTAACTTCATCGACTTTAGCTAAGATTAATTTTGTTTTCTTAAGATATTTATTGTGATATACTTGTAAAGATGAGAGATGTTCCGGTTCTACAATTGTCCTCAATATTCCTGCGGTGAATTCGAAGTAGTCTTTTGTATCTATTAATGTGACATCGAAATTTTTCTCAAGTCTCTTTGCAGCTTTCGAACCTGCAAATCCTCCTCCTATTATCACCACTCTTTTCATAGATATCATGAGCGCTGTGACCCGGATTTGAACCGGGATATCCTTTCGGAAACAAGCTTTATGGTTACAATTTCCAGGCTTGCGCAGTACCAGGTTGTGCCATCACAGCATGTTTATAAGAAGAATTTGAATGTTATTTAAAGGTTTCTTACTTAGTAAGAACTGGAACACTAACAGAAGATTTTGAAACCCATACATTTCTCGGACCGAACATGAATCCTTGGCCAGACTGAGCACCAATGGGTTCAATGAAAATTTCGTCTTCTCTCTCGTCAAGTACAATAACTTCTAATCTTCCATCTTTTATATTTGATTCAGGAAAGAAACCAGATGCCTTCGGAGTTCCATCTTTATTATAAAGTTGAACTGCCTTTTCACGATCAAACATGCCTGGCATAACTTCACACTGCAGATAACCTACGTATGGTTGCATTTTATATCATCTCTATCTCAATATTCAATCCTTCGGGTATAGGTACTCTCATGACTAATCTCAAAGAACGCTCATCGACGCCTAAATCAATCAATCTCTTATGTATTCTCATCTCGTATCTGTCCCATGTTGCTTTACCGTTTCCGCATGGAGTCTTTCTTGTAGTTATCTTAAGTCTCTTAGTCGGTAATGGTATTGGTCCTCTTATCGGCACGCCTGTCTTAGAAGAAATGTCTTTAATGTACTCACAAACCTGGTTGATCTTTTCAATATCCGTGCTTGCCAGCTTTATTCTTGCTCTTTGTGCCATATTTTCCTGTGGACCATATGGAATTGCTTATTCCACATGAATTAAAATAAAAAAGTTAATTACTTGCCAAGTTCTTTCTTGACTAAGTCGATGCACATTCCTGCTGCAACTGTTGCGCCTGAATCTCTGATTGCAAATCTTGCCATCTGAGGTATTGTCTTTTGAGTCTCAATACTTAATGGCTGGACTGGCTTTACTTTGATGACTGCTGCGTCTCCATTCTTGATAAAGTCTGGGTGTTCAGCAAGAACTTCACCAGTTGCCGGGTTCAATTTCTTGACGATTTCAGTGATTTGACAAGCGACTTGCGCTGTATGTATGTGGAATACCGGTGTGTAACCGACTGTAATTACAGTAGGGTGATTCAAAACAACGATCTGTGCTGTGAATTCAGAAGCAACTGTCGGAGGATTGTTTACAGGACCTAATACATCTCCTCTCGCAATATCCTTCTTTTCAATTCCTCTTAATACGAATCCTACGTTGTCTCCTGGTTCTGCTTCAGTAAGTTGTTCGTGATGCATTTCAATCGATTTGACTTCACCGACGATTCCCTTACCTTCTCTTCCTGGAACAACTATGATCTTTTCATTGACTTTCATTATTCCTGTCTCAACTTTACCTACAGGAACTGTTCCGATACCAGCAATCTTGTAAACGTCTTGTATAGCAAGTCTTAATGGTAAATCAGTAGGTTTCTTAGGTGGATTCAATGAGTCCATCGCTTCCAATAATGTCGGGCCAGTGTACCATGGCATGTTTGTTGATTTCTTTACTACGTTGTCGCCTTTCAATGAAGCGATCGGGACGAATTTGATATCTTCAACTTTCCATCCTGCTGATTTCAAAAGAGCAGAGATTGCTTTCTTTACTCCTTCAAATCTTTCTTGATTGTAACCTTGCATGTCCATCTTATTTACAACAACAATCAATTGCTGTACACCAAGGATCTTTGTCAATCTTGCGTGTTCTATAGTCTGAGGAGGAAGTTCTGTAATTCCTTCTGATCCTTTAATCTCGTTT
>CAZNFC010000033.1:0-8899 GCA_964572885.1 uncultured Methanosarcinales archaeon | reverse complement strand
TTCATTTTTACATATGGGTCATGTAAGGAATTATACTATTGGAGATGTTATCGCTCGTTTTAAAAGAATGATGGGATTCAATGTTCTTTATCCGATGGGTTATGATTCGTTTGGATTGCCGGCTGAAAATGCAGCAAAGAAAGAAGGAATCCATCCTAAGATTTATACTGATAAGGCAATCGCAAAGATAATGGAGTTCCAGAAAGGATTAGGAAACAGCTATGATTGGAGCAGAGTTATTGCAACACATGAACCAGAATATTACAAATGGAATCAATGGTTCTTTTTACAATTCTTAGAGAAAGGATTGGTTTATAGGAAAAAAGCTCCTGTAAATTGGTGTCCAAAATGTTCTTCCACTTTAGCTAATGAAGAAGTCGTAAATGGACATTGCTGGAGACATGAAGATACTGAAGTTGAACAGAAAGAATTAGAGCAGTGGTTCTTGAAAATAACAGATTACGCTGATGAATTGCTGAAAGATATCGATAAATTAGGATGGAGCGACAGGATTAAGACGTTACAAAGAAATTGGATTGGAAAATCAGAAGGAACTTTGATTGATTTTCATATAAAAGGAAGCAAAGAGAAATTGCAGGTATTTACAACAAGACCTGATACTGTTTATGGAGTAACTTTTGTCACAGTATCTCCTCAACATAAATTGATCTCTGAATTAGCAAAGAAAAATCAGAAACAATTGGAAGAATTCTCTCGTAAGGTACAATCTGACGAGGAAAAAGAGAAAGAAGGATTGTTTTTAGGCTCCTATGTCATTAATCCTTTCACAAACGAAGAAGTTCCTGTTTACGCTGCTAATTTTGTCGTTGCAGGTTATGGAACAGGAGCAGTAATGGCTGTTCCAGCGCATGACCAGAGAGATTTCGATTTTGCGATGAAGTATAAATTACCTGTAAAGACGGTAATTGTTCCTAAGGATAATCATAATTTCAAAGTAACAAAAGAAGCGTATGTCGATGAAGGTATATTAATCAATTCAGGACAGTTTAATGGATTAAACTCAGAAGATGCCATAGATAAAATATCAGAATATGCAGAGAAAAAGAAATTCGGTAAAAGAACAACACAATTCAAGATAAGGGACTGGTTGATCTCAAGACAGAGATATTGGGGAACACCAATACCTGTAATATATTGCAACAAATGTGGAATAGTTCCTGAAAAGAATTTACCTTTATTATTGCCTGAAAAAGTTGACTTCCATACGACAGGAAATCCATTATTAAGAGCAAAAGAATGGATTCATGTAAAATGTCCTAAGTGCAAATCTCCTGCAGAAAGAGAGACAGATACTATGGGAGGATTTGTAGATTCCTCGTGGTATTTTTTAAGGTATTGTTCACCAAATGATTCTAAAAATGCATTCGATAAGAATGCAGTCCATTATTGGATGCCTGTTGACCAGTATGTAGGCGGAATAGAGCATGCAGTTGGCCATCTGATTTATTCAAGATTCTGGACAAAAGCATTGAGAGACTTAAAGTTATTGAATATTGACGAGCCGTTCACAAGACTGTTCAACCAGGGAATCGTCTATAAAGATGGACATAAGATGTCAAAATCATTCGGAAATGTCGTTTACCAGACAGATATTTCTGAGAAACATGGAATAGATACGGCAAGACTGTTCTTGATGTTTGTCGCTTCTCCTGAATCCGACATGGAATGGAATGACAATGGCGTTGAAGGTTCCCATAGATTCTTGCAGAAGATTGCAAGGATCTCAAGCTTGAAATTTTCTAAACCTAATGACCGGGATGAACATAAGAGAAATTTAGCAATAAAGACTTACACCAATCTGATTGAAAATTTCAAATTTAATTTAGCTATAGTAGAATTGATGAAATATTCTGATTATGTATCAGAACATCCCACAAAAGAAGGTTATGCAGATTTATTGAAAATGATCTCTCCGTTCGGTCCTCATTTAGCGGAAGAGATGTGGGAGAAATTAGGAAATAAAGGATTCATCTCATTGGAAAAATGGCCAAAAGTTGATGAAAAGAAGATATCTGCTGATCTGGAGATGACAGACAATCTCATAGAATCGACTAAATCAGATATAAGAGATATCTTGAAGTTAGCAAAGATTGAAAATCCTAAGAAGATAACATTAATCGTTGCAGATTCATGGAAATATGAGTTATTCAAAACAGTTGGCGGATTATTGCAAAAAACAAGGAATGTCGGAGAAGTAATGAAATCAGTCATGTCAGGTTCTTTGAAACAACATGGACAGGATATACAAAAGATATTGCCTAAATTAGTTCAATCAGGAGTTCCTGAGGCCATATTAGGAACAGAGAATGAATTCAAGGCATTGAAAGAATCAATATCATACTTTGAGAAAGAATTTAATACTTCAGTTGAGATAGTAAAGGCAGAAGGTTCAAAGATTCCTAAGGCAAGAAACGCAATGCCAGGAAGACCGGCGATATTAGCAGAATAATGGCAGCAATAAAAGAAACAAAGAAGATATGGATGAACGGAAAGTTCGTCAATTGGAAGGATTCTAAAGTTCATGTAATGACGCATACATTGCATTATGGTTCTGGTGTCTTTGAAGGTATAAGATGTTACTCAACTTCTTCAGGCACTTCAATATTCAGATTGCAGGAACATGTTGACAGGTTGTTTAATTCTGCTGATGCTATAAGGATGAAGATCCCTTTCACTAAAAAACAGATATTTGATGCAATTGTCAAGACAGTTAAAGTTAACAAATTGAAATCTGGCTATATCAGGCCTGTTTGTTATTTCGGATACGGCCAGATAGGATTGGATACTTCTTCGTGTCCTGTTGAAGTCGCTATCTTATGCATTCCTTTCGGAACTTATCTTGGAGAAGAGAATCTGAAGAAAGGAATCAAAGTGAAGATAACTTCTTTGAAGAGGTATCATGGTGTGTTAAATAAAGCAAAGATAAACGGAAATTACTATCATTCTTCTTTAGCTAAAAGAGAAGCTAATGACTCAGGTTATGATGAAGGATTGATGCTTGACGATAGAGGATTAGTCTCAGAAGCAACAGGAGAGAATATATTCTTGATCAAAGATGGACTTTTAATTACTCCAAGAGAAGGCTCTATATTGATGGGAATCACTCGTGATTCTGTGATAACTTTGGCTAAAGAGATGGGAATATCTGTGTTCGAGAAAGATGTTAGTGTTAATGAACTGTTAAATGCAGATGAAGCATTCTTGACAGGAACAGCTGCTGAAGTTACACCTATTAATTCAGTTGATGGTAGAAGTAAGAAAATTGATTTATGCTTGAAACTGCAGAAAGCTTACTTTGATGTTGTAAATGGAAAGAATAAGAAATATGAGAAATGGCTGACGAAGGTTTAAGATGAAGGCAAAAACGACCATTTTATTTCTCATACTATTTATACTAATAAATTCTGTATTTGCAGATCAACTGATTGATCAAGGGAGACAGAAATTAAATGAAGGCAACTACCCCGATGCTATTAAATTACTTACTCAAGGTTGTCCTCAAAACTATATCCTTGAAGTTTATAATGACACGGTTTGGAGATGTAATCATGATCTTGCATATGCATATGAACAGCTAGCTTCAATAATTCCTGCGAATGATAGCGAACCAATAAAGATTAAAGATAGCTTGGAGTTATATCTTTCTATATATTATTATGAAACAGCAATAAACATATCTGCATTAAGGAAGGATACGGTTGATCTCGGTGACCCACTACTTCTTGCAAATATTCTGCTTGCGATGGAAAACTATGATTATGCGGATAAAATAATAACAAATCTAGAGAATTTAATGAAAGAAAGAGGGTACATTTTCAATAAAGATACAAGTGAAGGCAGAACATATCTGGGAATAATATCGAGACTTCGTAATGTCATTGCAAAGAATATTTATATAGAAGTACTGGAAGGAAATGTATACAATTTTGAGCCTTCTTATATAAAGATTAATCCTAAAATTACGTTTTCTTCAGATAGTATATTAAACTTTGATACAATTAATTTAACATATCTCGATGATTATGGTGAACATAATTATTCCATGATTAGGGAAGTAGATAACACATTCGAGTTCAATAAATTAATTATCTTGAAGGGATATGGTACATTCCCTTTTGATACTTACGTTGCAACATTGAAGAATATAGTTCCTCATAGGATTAAAACATATGAAGTTCCCGTCCAACTTTCTAATTCTACCTCTTTTGACAGTATTGCGAAATTTAGTAAAGATTCTGTTCAGATCATAATTAAAAGAAAACCAACAACAATCGTTTACTTTTATATTTTGTTTGTATGGAGTCTTATATCATTATACGAGTTTAATAAGAATATTTACGTCAAAGAAAACAATAATAACTTATGGATGTGGGCTCTTTCAAGCATAATCTCTTTTGTCACAGAGTTTACAAATGTATATGGTTGGGATGTTGTGACGAACATCTATACTACATTTTACATACTTTTAGTATTATATACGCTTTCTAAGTTATATGAAAGTAAAAAGAAGATTAAATAAAAATTATAATTTTTTAGCTCTTCTCTCTAATTCACTCGAGCTTTGTATCTTCTTGCCTAAGCCATCAACAATCTTAATCCCAAGTTCCTTGCAGACTTTAGCTTCAGGTATCTCATGTGAATATCTGTCTCCGCCTTTGGCAAAGATATCTGGTCTTATTTTAGCTAATGTTTTAGAAACTGAAGAATCTTCATCAACGCAAAGAACAACTTCATCGACGTATTTTATAGCCTTAATGATCTCCATCCTTTCTTTCTCATTCATGAAAGAATGTCCTTTCTTCAACAAAGCCTGTTTATCATTATTAACGATAACAATAAGCTTATCTCCCAATCCCTTAGCTAACTTGAACAGTACTATATGTCCAACATGCAATGGATCGAAATAACCGCTTGTTGCTACTCTTATCATCTGTTCTCCAGGTACTTCTTTACTCTTGAAAGTCCTTCTTTAATCTTTGGAATGTCTAATGCATAACTGAATCTAACTCTGTCAGGAGCTCCAAACCAGTTTCCATCATAAGTAATAACTTTATGTTTGTAAAATAAGTCATTTACAACTTTATTAGAATCTTTAAATTTTGGAAATACATAAAAAGCCCCTTCAGGCTTCCATAAATCCAATCCTAAATCAATCATGCCTTTGTATATGAAATCCCTTCTTTCCTTGAATATCTTTTTAATCTCTTTAGCTCTTGAATCATATACCGAAAGAGATTTCAAAGCCATCTCCTGAGCAACTAAATTAGTGTTCATGGAAGTCCAATTTTTATAGTCAATGACCCCGTTGATTAACTTAGAATCATGAGAATGCAGATATCCAATCCTATGTCCGCATAATGAAAATGTTTTAGAGAATGAATTTATAGTAACAACGTGAGGGCCGTCAATCAGATAATTTCCTCTTTCATAATGCAGTTCAGAATATACTTCATCTGAAATTATGAACTTATTCAGATCTTTGCAGGCTTTCTCTATGACTTTCAAAGTCTTCAAGTCCTGTATCGTCCCTGTAGGATTTCCTGGAGAATTTATGATTACAGCATCACATTCGGGAATTTTACGTAAAAAATCATCAACATCTATTTTACCCTTCACTAAATCAGTGAACACAGGTTCCATACCTGCTAACTTCACAGAACCAGGATAAGAATAATAATAAGGTCTTGGTACTAAAATTTTCTTCCCTCCATTCTGTCCTATATATCTCAATGTCAGATCAATAGCTTCAGAAGCTCCGTTTGTGACGACAAACTGAGAAGGATTTGAATCGGGATATCTTTTAGACAAAGCTTCTCTTAATTCTTTATTTCCCTGGATTATCCCGTAAGTAAAAGGTATTTTTCTAATATTAATGTCATAAGCTTCTTTTGGAGGTTCTAAATCAGGCTGTCCTGAACCAAAAGAAATATACCCATTTCTTGATTCTCCTACAAAGAATGATGGCGATGTTATTCTCGGATTCATAAAAGAAAGTTAAAGATGATTGTTTTTAAGACTTTCTGTTTTTTATTATCTCAATGTTATGAATTTCACGTCTTTATCTGCAAGATCTTTATTGTTTCTCTTTATGTCTTCTGCGAAATTCCATGCTAAGATAAGAACATAATCAGGCAGAGTTTGCATGCTGCTCCTGTCTTTGATAGGTATCTTGACTCCGGGAACAAAAAGATTATGTTTTAACTTATTATCTTCCACTATGAAATCTATATCTTTGTAGTCAATCCCGAAGAAATTCAACACGGTAGTCGCTTTTGCAGGAGCTCCGTATCCGACTATTTTCTTTCCCTGAGATTTTATCTCCCTTATTTTCTTCTCAACATTTTCTTTTTCCTTGTATATCCTATCGGCAAATGAAGAATAAGTCTTAAAGTCGCGAATTCCAAGATTTTCCTCTGATTTCAGGAAGTTATTGACTGATTCGTCAATCACAGAAGGATTTTTTTTGACATAAACTCTTACTGAGCCGCCGTGAGTATTGACATGCTCAACTTTTGTAATTGTCAATCCTATTCTCTTGAAGAATTCATTTAATGAAGTGACGCTGTAATAGTAAAGATGCTCATGATAGATATTATCGAATGTCAGATCCCTCATCGTATCCACTAAATATTGAGCTTCTATTATGAAAGTGCCATCATCTTTCAATAATTTGAATGCGTTATTAGCCACTCTTTGGATATCATCCACATGGGCAAAGACATTGAATGCTGTCACGATGTCAGCTTTTCCTTTTGATTTCACTATGTCATTCACGATTGTCTCATTGAAATATCCCTGTATGGTGTCGATTCCGTTTGCTTTTGCTATTTCGCATACGTTCTTTGCAGGCTCGACTCCTGTAATATTAACTCCTCTTTCCTTAAGAGGCTTAAGGAATACTCCGTCATTGCTTCCTATATCAACTACAAGCGATTTATTATTTAGCTTGTATTCATCAGTCAATTTCACAGCTAAATTTTCAAAATGATCCCTGAAACTTTTTGCTGTTGAAGATACATATAGATAATTATCAAATACCTTGTTTCTTGGCACAAAGTAAGACAGTTGGCATAAATAGCATTTCGGACAAAAATTAATCGCAAGAGGGAATTCCTCTGATTTTTCATCCTGACTTCTCAATAGATTATTTGCAAGAGGAGAATTTCCAAGAGAAACTACCTGTTTCAGGTCTTCGCATCCGCATACTCTGCATTTAGTCTGATAATTAGCTACGTATCCTTGAAGCTGTTCTTGATTCACCAATTCATACGGTATCGTATGCACTCCAAAGTTCTCATGCTCTCTTTCTCCTCTTACTAAATTTAATATCGTAGAGTCTTCAAGGAAGACCATAGTATGAGCCACATTAGGCTTAGTAACTATCAGATCTCCAGGCAATATAAGATGAGATTCAGTCAGGCTGTTAGGTTTTGAAAGATCTTTGTAGACACTTACATATTTCCCATTTATCAAAAGAACTTTCTGCTCCTGTATAGGATGATAATGATTTGCACGGGTGATATTTTTAGTGGAAGTTATCAGACCAAGCCAGTTCACAGGCTCTGACAGCTCAAAATTGCTTATCTTTCCTCTTGCATCGACATATTCTTTGCTTCCTTTTACTACATATTCAGGTTTCAGTGAGTCTTCCATAGATTTATCATCTCCCTGATGTCATCTTCAGCATTATATTTGAATCTAAATCCTGTTTCCAGCAATTTCTTATTGCTTAATGTATATCCGTCATTAGGCACCAAGTCATCAGTTTTTATTATATTGACACTTTCATTTGCTTTCTTGCACATTTCCGCGATTTCTCTCACTCTTAGATTTTCATTTACAACATGGAATAATTCATTATTGATATTTTTATTTTCTCCCAAGAACTTCAGGCAGCGAGCCACATCTTTTACCGAGACAAGAGGCTTATACTGCTTTCCTCCTCCAAATAATTTCATTGTGCCATTTTGCGAAGCCATCTTTGCAAAAGTATTTCCTACTATCTTCAATCTCATAGACTGACCATAACCATAATTAGAACCCAATCTGCATATGACATAATTTTTCCCGCTTTGCTTCAGATCTTCCTCAGTAGCATGTTTTGCTGTAGAGTATGCCAGCTTAGGTTCAACTTTATGATTTTCATCCACATCTAAAGTTTCCTGCTGAAGTCCTTCAAACAATACATGTGATGAAGGGAATACAATTTTTCCTTTTTTAGGCATCGCATCTATTATGTTTTTAGAGCCTTCTACGCCTACTTTTCTTATAAGAGCATCTTTTGCAGGATCAGATTCTGTATTTGTGTAAGCTACATCAGTTATTCCAGCTAAATGATATACGATATCACAGTCTTTCAGAACATCATTCATCAATGTAGCATTCAATATATCTCCTTCAACAAACTTTATCCCCCATTTTTTTAGCTGAGCTATTCCTTCTGGGATAAACCTGTTATCTATAACTGTAACTTCATCATCTTTTTGGTCGGCATAGAGCTGACAAAGGTGCGTTCCTATGTACCCAAGTCCCCCCGTGATGACTATTTTACTCATCTTAATATGAATCTCTAATGAACTTATTTTTAAACCTTTTCTAAGTCAAAAAGTAGGCAGGTACGCTCAAAAATGGACAATAATCAAGAAAATCAGCTACCTTGCTATGTTCTCCATTCCGCTACCTCAAAAGCATTAGCTTCAAAGTTTAGTGCTGCTTCCTTCCGGACCTGACACAGTTCGCATTGCAGTAATCCCTTGAGACAGAACTTCGCAGTTCATAACAAGACTGATAGTCCTGAAAACTGCCTCTTCCCAAGCTTCGGCCCCGTCTAAAGTCCGTTTACGGTGACAACGTGGGACTACCACGCCAGCCTACTCCT
>CAZNFC010000032.1:0-9031 GCA_964572885.1 uncultured Methanosarcinales archaeon | reverse complement strand
TCTTCTTTGCTCTTGCAATAAAATACGACACTTGGAAATGGTGGAGAATACTTGGAATTGTTACCGGCCTTGCAATCGCTGCAAAATTCAATCTTGCTTTATTGCTTCCATTTTATTGCTTAGTATTTTTGGTTTGGAAAGGTCCCGAGATATGGAAGAACACAAAGCATAACTGGAATAAGCAGCATGATTTATCATTTACATCAAAACGATTCATAAAAGACATATGGTATTGGAAATTAT
Source organism: uncultured Methanosarcinales archaeon (assembly GCA_964572885.1). GTDB lineage: Archaea > Nanobdellota > Nanobdellia > Woesearchaeales > UBA10107 > UBA10107. Next base: position 8,788 of record CAZNFC010000032.1, on the reverse strand, counting down.
TCTTTGTTCCTGTTATCGCTGTTGCTGTATTGTATATTGTATGGCCTTGGTTATGGGGACTCCATCCAATCTCTCAGATAGAAAAAGCAAATATGATATGGAATGGAGGATTGGGTGTTTCGCCTTGGTTTGGAAAGATGATAGGTACCGAGAATAATTATGCATACTTCTTTGTTTATTTATTGTTTACAACTCCTGTTTTAATATTGTTATTATTCTTTATATCCATGTATAATCAATGGAAAAACAGGAAGTTCTGGAATTATTTTATTCTTTTATGGTTCATAATTCCTTTAGTGATATCCAGCTTTTCTGCACCATTGAAGCACAACGGAGTGAGAGAAATCATAATGGTTTTCCCTCCTTTAGCTATACTTGCTGCGCAGGGATTGCAGCATTTGCTGAAAGATAAGAAGAAATTGCTTTATGGAACTGTTATTGTTTTAGTTTATCTTATTGCAATCGACATATGGATACATCCTTACTATCTTGATTATTACAATAGTCTTATTGGTGGATCTAAGAATGTCGAACAGAAGAATCTTCTTGAGTTTGACTGGTACGCAGAAGGTAAAAGAGAAGCTGTTCAATGGCTGGATGACAATGCTGTTCCTAATTCAGTAATAGGTATGAAATGGAATCCCGAACATGATGCAGGAGGATTCAGGCCTGATCTGAAAGCTTATAATTTAATCTATGTAAATTTCACAGGAGAACCTGGATATTTAATGATCAATCACAGGTATTATCAATATGATGAATACAAAGATCCTGTAAAGTTTGATTTGAGCAAGTATTCTTTAGTGCATACTATAAAAGCCGGAAACGGAGATATTGGATGGATATACAGGCATTATTAGTTATTTATGCTTCAAATTAAAGAATTTCTGTCTTCCGTTTACCCTGACTTCTATTAGGTTAAAATAAAGAAGCTGTTCAACGTGTTCCCTTAAAGAGGCAGGATTGGTTCCTATCTTTCTCTCTAAATCAGAGATTGTGATGCCTGGTTTTTGCTTTATTAGCTCGAATATCTCCTTCTGAACGTCAAGGGACTTTCTTTTCATACTACGAATTTGTAGGAAGCTTTATATATCACTATACTACATTATCGTAATATTACAATATTGTAGTATCGAAGAGGATGGCTGATAAAAAATCATTGTTTCTGCTGTTTGGTGTCGTTTTTGCTATTTTGATCATTTTTGAATTAATAGCTCCGCGGCCGCCTCTGAAAGAGTATTACTGTCCAAATCAAAAAATAGGTTATACTATGTGTCCAAATGAAAGTTATTCGAATAGTTTGGGATATCACGACAATGAGTTTAGCACTCATCCAGACGTATTCTTCATCGGAGACAGTTTTGTCATGGACATTGCGCAGCCCATAAATAGCACAATCAGCCATTTATTTGAAGAAAAGACATGCAGAAAATCTTTGAATCTTGGAATATCAGGATATTCTGCATCGCAATATGCACTGACTTTTGATAATTTTTCATATTTAAATCCGGAATATGCCTTTGTATTCTTTACACCATCTAATGATCTGACCGAACTTAATCCTAATTTAACTACATTGATTAGTCTGTATAAAACTTATCCGCTGCATATTTCTAATCAAACGATAGATACTTATTCAGTAAATAAAAGTCCTTTTCTTATAACGACTTTAAAAATAATAAAGAAATCGAATCTACTATATTTTTTATACAACAAATATCTGCACATAAAGAATCTGTTCGTGATTCCTGGAGAATATTATTCTTATATGGTTCCCATAAGACCCGAGATAATTGAGCAGATGTCAAACACTGAGAAACTTTATGACCATCTTCTGTATCAAGCAGATAAAAATGGAATAAAAGTCATATTTGTGATAATTATGCCAAAAGAAAAAGCGCAAACTGATATATGGAACAAAGGAGTATCAGAATCTCCGAGATTAAAAGATTATAAGTTTGATTTAGATATACCAAGAAATTGGATGATAAACTATGCAAAATCCAGGAATGTGACATATATTGACCTTAATGATGAGCTTTGGGATGAAAAATCCAAGATATACATACCTAATGATGGCCACTATAATGATTATGGGATTAATATGACTGCAGAGATATTAAAGAATAAAGTCGGTTCTAAATGTTAAGCAGGACTTATTGAGCTTGAATTATATCCCTTAGAATAATCAATCTTCATTGTTCTTTTCTGCTGTCTTGAGAGATGTGCAGCTGCAAGAACCATCATAGTATCCATTCCTCTTTCGATTATCAAAGGAGAGTGTTCAGGTTTTACTTTTCCTTTCAAGATTGCATCGAAATGTTCAACTTCTCTCTTGAAATCATCCGGTCTTTTCTTTGGAATGTGTATAGTTTCTAACGATTTTCCTTTTTGCTGATGCAATACGGCATCTCCTGTTGAATCATAACCAACATGCCATTCGATGAATCCATTTTCTCCTTGTATTCTTGCGAATTTCTTTACAGGTTCTGTTATTACATCCTGGACTATCGTTCCGTAGAATCCTTTGTCTGTCTTGACTGAAATATTGCAGTTCCTGTCATACTCAACTTTTCCTTCTTTAACCATATCCATCGTTGCAGTTACTTCAACAACCCTTCCTAAGTTCAATACATGTGCAAGATGCTGCCACATGTTTGCTGCATGAGAATGTTCTCCTGATGCACCACCGCCTTTCAAATAATATCCTAAGTAAGTATCCTGAGGACCTGAAAGCCACGGATGGGCCTTGAAGATTCCTCCCCAATATTCCATTGTTGCTGAGTGGATCGTTAAGCAGTTACCGATTATGTTTTGTTTTAGTAATTTTTCTGCCTCTTCTGTATTTTTACCAACAGTATGATTAAATCCTGTTAAAACGACTGTTTTAGAGTTTTTCGCTAATTCGTAAAGTTCCTGCGCTTTATCCAAAGTAGGAGTGCACAACGGCTTTTCTATCTGCAATAGTTTAGGTTTTTCATTCTTTAGGACGCTTATCGCTATATCGGTATGAGTGTGAGGAGGAGTTCCTATTATGACAATATCAAATCCGTTGATTGGTGCTTCTGATAATGTGCATAGTTTGATATTATTATCCCATGCTCCATATCTTTGAGGATAAATTTCATTTTTTGTTCTTTCCAAAGCTTTAGGATCCATGTCGCATATTGTTACATCCCAGCCCATAGTTCTGCATGCATTAGCTAAATGATTTCCAATAGAACCTGCTCCGAATATCTTTACTTTATACATATTGATCATTGACTTTAAGCGATATTTAAAGCTTTGCTACCTAATATCTATATTCTATCTACTTTTTCCAAGACATGAAAATTTAACTCGCTGAATTTATCGATAATTAAGTCTGCTTTAGATAATTTTTCTCTTTTAGCTGATGTCGTTATTGCTATGCATTTCATTCCTGCGCCATGTGCGGATTCTATTCCTGCAGGAGCATCTTCAATGACAACACAATCGTTAGGTTCAACACCTAATTTCTTTGCCGTCTTAATATAAACATCAGGATGTGGTTTATGGTGAACTACATCTTCCTTTGTTAATATGACATCAAAGAACTTCTTCAGATCAAAACTTGATAGAAGAATATCTGCTGATTTCTTTTCAGATGTTGTTGCAACCGCCATAATTACACACCTTTCACTTAAACTATTTATGAACTCCCTTACACCCCTCACAAGCATTACGCCTTCAGGAATAGTCTGATAGTATAAATTATTTTTCTCTTTTACAAGCTCTTTTGAATCTCCTCTCAATTTATTTTTATCAAGAAACATCTGCATAACTTCAGCTTCATCTTTTCCCAGCCTTTCTGTAGTCTCTTTTATTTCAACACCGAACTTTCTTCTGAATACTTCTTTGTACACATGAAATTTAACAGCTTCCGTATTTACAAGAACTCCATCCATATCAAAAATAACTGCTTTTAATGTCATAGAATCAATTCTTTTTTCTTTCTTCAATCAAAAGTTCTGCCATCTTAAAGTCAATCATGCTGTCTATATTGACTGAATCTTCCGGCTTCATAAAGAAATATGCAAGTTTCTTTCCTGATGTCGATTTTAGGATACGTATAGTTTTGAGTCTCATTATATCCATCGCTCCAGTATGGACATATGCTTTTGGCAGCATTTGACGAGGTAAATTATATGGCTCATCCATTTGTGTAAATGATTTTGGAAGGAATGGCTCGAGATATTTTCCATCCTTAGCTATTCTCCACATTTTGTAAGGATGTTTTGGAGCTTCTGTAATTGGACGGACTGCATCCGCATCCTTATTATCAATCAATACCTTTATTCCTTCATCTATATGTAACGCGGTTCTTAATGGAGATGTCGGAGGAAGACGTAAAATAATCTCAGGTTCATAACCTTCTTCTTTTTTCAAGAAATCTAATGCGTGAGTCAAGAATTCTACATCAGTAGCTAAATCTCCAGATATTTCTTTTGGACGAAGGAATGGAACTTCTGCGCCATATTTTTTTGCAACATCAGAAATTTCTTTGTCATCTGTCGAAACGATTACTTTGGTAATGTATTTAGATTTTTTAGCGGCCTCGATAGTCCATGCAATCAAAGGCTTTCCAGCTAATGTTTTGATATTCTTTCCAGGAACTCCTTTCGAACCGCCGCGTGCAGGTATTACTGCTAATATTTTCATTTTTCCCCACAGGATACTTCCCAAAGACCATATATAAAGATTATGCTCTAAAAGTACCTGTGTCATTAATAAGCTTTAAAAATCACAGTTGTTGTAGCTAATCAATGAAAAAGTTAACCTCTAAGTTCTATGATTTCTTGAGATATACCCAGAAGATAACAGGAGTTGATAACGTCTATTTCTTCAAGGGAGGATTCTGGATGATGGTGATGCAGATCTTGATCATCCTTACAGGTATAGCTGTTTCAGTCGCTTTCGCTCATTTGGGAACAAAGGCACTGTACGGAAAGTATCAGTTTGTTCTTGCAATGGTCGCCACTTTCAGCATCGCTTTGCTCCCTGGATCAAATACTGCTTTAGTCCAGTCTGTAAGCAGAGGATATGAAAAGACAATATGGATGATATCAAAGCAGAAGTATAAGTGGAGTCTGTTAGGAAGCGCTGCTCTTTTAGGCACTGCAGGTTATTTCTACTTCATAAGAAGCGATGTATCATTTGCAATAGCTTTCGTGATAACTGGGATAGCTTTTCCTTTCACGTTCTGGGATGGATTACTGAGTTCATTTTTTGCAGGAAGAGGAAACTTCTCAAAGAGCAATTATTACCTGATAACAGAAAGATTGGCAACTACTATAGCAATCCTTGCAATTCTTTTCATAAAACCAGATTTCATATATGTCGTTCTTGTTTACTATCTTGTGTATGTGTTGGTGAACATAGCAAATTACTTGGAATTCAGAAAAAAAAGACTTAAAGGCGATGTTGACAAAGAAGCAAACAAATACGGAATGAATCTTACTTGGATAAATCTCGTACCGAAAGCTGTTTTACAGATAGACAGGCTTATACTTCCTGCTTTTCTTGGAGTCGAAGCGTTGGCAGTTTACGTAATTGCAACAGTCATCCCTGACACAATTGACGGATTTCTTAATCTGATGAATACAGTCGCATTCAAGAAGTTAGTTGATTTACCACAAAAAGAAATTCTTAAGAAGCTTTTCAAGTGGTGGCTTATCCTCTTCTTTGTGTTTGTTGTTGCTGCTACAATAATCGGTATTCCTTTTGCAATACATTTGCTTTATGGAAATCAATACATAGACAGCATAAGATTAAGTCAGATGTATGCATTGATGCTCCCGGCAAGTTTCGCATGGAAGATATTCAACAACTGGCTTTTATCCCAGAAGAGAACAAAGACTTATTTCTACTTTTACAACGGATTCTACATACTGAACACTATTTTGTTTGCAGGAATAGTATATTTCACAAGGACTCTTCAGGGAGCGATAATTGCAAGAGTATTGGCAGTCTATATCTTTGCGATACTAAGCATATTTTTAATCAAGAAAGGCTCGAGCAGTCAAGCGCATACGCAAGCTTGACTCCTTTGTCAGAAAATTCTTTTAATGTCCTGCATCTCTGCAATACTTTCCAGAAATCAATATTCCTGTTTATCTTAGGGAAATCAACGACCAATACTGTGGGTTTTTTATCTTTTATCTCTTTCTCTATGTCAAGCCTGTCAAAGATATAATAGTCAAGGATTGTGATATTCTTGTAAGGCCCCCCATAATTAGCTCCTAAATAATACAAATAAGCAGGATTCCTGAATACGAATATCGGTTCTTTCAATTGATTGCTCTTTGCAAAGTCAATCAATTCCTTATTCGCTTTGTCTATATTAGGATTTGAAGGAGAGAATAAATGTTCGCTTGTTAAAACAACGTTATATGCAATGCCTAATCCAAGGAAAGCAATCAAACACAACCTTGAATATCTCCATTTCTTTAATGTTGATGCAAATAATAATAAGCCAACAACAAACGCAGTAACAATGAACATTGCATTAAGATAGAATCCAATTGGACCTGATCCTCCGCTTACAGGTATGAAGAAATTAAAGTCTAAACTTTTAGCTTTCTCTAAATATGCTTCTTTAGGATAGAATGAGAGATAATCTCCATTCAGATTGTTAATAACAAAGAGAGCTATTATTCCGATAACCAGCCATATTCCTACTTTCTTCCATTCAATCTTATTCAATTTGAAATCAGATATCCATTTAGCACCGATGATGCAAAGAGGGACAGCAAGAATGGTGAAATATCTGTCCAATGGCTTTGTCGCTTCTGTATTTACGAAAGTATAGACGAACAATATTACCCAAGTCCATATGCTCAATAACGAATGTTTCTTGAAATCCTTGAATGACAAGAATATGAACGCAAGCAACAAAGGCCCCATCCATATTACTGAAAGCAGATATTGTATCGCTAAAATTGACAGATTGAAATTAACTTGTGTGATTTTGTTCAACGTGTGCATCAATCCAAGTAAAAAGAAAGGCTGTCCTGCTAAAATTGACAATATAGGATAAATAGAAAAGAATGCAAGACCTATGATCAACAATAACGCAGAATGCTTTACTGATGAGATAAATTTCTTTGAAGAATACAATTCATAAAAGAAGATGATGGGTAAAATAAATAACCCGCTTTGCTTCACCAATAATGATAATCCAAGCAGCACTCCAGAAGTCCAGAACCATTTGTTTTTCTTTTCCTGTAAAAATCTTACATAAAAATAAAGTGCTGATGTATAAAGAAGCAATAGATGAGGCTCATCTGAACCGATTATTGTTGAATTGAATATATGATAAGAACATAATGCGAGTAAAACTGAAGCAACGATTGCTGTTTTCTCATCAAATAATCTCTTTGCCAGCAAATAAGCAAAATATATCGTCAATGTTCCAAACACAATCGCAAAGAACTTGAACACAATCGGATTCAATCCGAAAATAGAAGATTCAATCTTATGAATCACCGGAACAAGATACGAGCTTACAGTAACAGGATTAAGACCGTAAGGCCCCATCGTCCTTACGCTTTCAAGGAAACCGAACTCATCTCCGAATATGGTTTGCTTAACAGCTAAAATACGTATGAGAAAGGCTAAAACAAGGACATAGATTATGTGTTTTGACTTGTCAAACATGCAGATAAAAAGAACGAGGATTACTTATAAATGTTTTTGCTCTTTGTCTATATGATTCATGCAACAGATTTATAAAGGTCTATATGACAGAAATTTCAGGGGTTAAAACTTAATGTATAAGCAATTTACCGTCATTATTCCCACTCTGAATGAGGAGAAGAATATAGGCCAAGTTCTGGACATAATAACAAAGATGTATCCTGGAATCCACACAATAGTTTCAGATGACGGTTCAAGAGATAAGACAAAACAAATAGTTCTAAAGTACAAAAAAAAGAACACCATATTCCTTGACAGATCAAAGCAAAAGGTGAAAGGGCTTACCGCAAGCATTGTTGATGGCATACTTAACACAAAGACAGAATATTTCGTTGTCATGGACGGCGATCTGCAGCATCCTCCTGAAAAGATAAAGGAGATTGCATCTGCTTTGGATCATGGAGAAGATATTGTTGTAGGAGTAAGAAGAAAGGTTCTTGTTCCGTGGCCATGGCACAGAAGGATGATGTCAAAATCAGCGACACTTGCAGGAAATATAAGATTAATCATCCATAACGTGCATTGCAAAGACATAATGTCAGGATTTTTCGGGATGAATACAAAGAAAGCAGTTGAAATAATCAAAAGAAATAAGAAATCTTTTCAGATGCACGGATACAAGGTTCTTTTCGATATATTAAAGAATATGAGAAATGCATATACATTCAGCATATACTATGATTTCGGGCTGAGAAGCAAAGGAAAATCAAAACTTGGGAGCAAAGTGATCTATCACTATTTCAGATCATTATTTTCATGAAAGTAACTGCAAAAGATTGGGACAGGGTATGGACGACTAAATCTTTACTGATGAAGTCGCTTGATTACATGAGACACGTATTTACTGAATCTTTGTATCAAAATGTGTTCAAGCCTTATGTTAATAAGAATACAAGGATGCTTGAATTCGGATGCGGCTCAAGCACAACTTCTCTGTACATAGCTCCTAAGATAAAGGAATTCGTAGGATTGGATAATTCAGATGAAGCTTTGAGATTATCGAAATTGAATGCGAAGAGATTAAATGTTAAGGATGCAAAATTCGTGAAAGGAGATTGTTTTAAGGCTCCTT
>CAZNFC010000031.1:0-9514 GCA_964572885.1 uncultured Methanosarcinales archaeon | reverse complement strand
TCTAACTGAACTCGGATACACAAAGCTTTTAAGCAAAGGTGTGCTAAAATATCCAATAAGTGTTAATGTAGAAACTGCGACAGAAAGAGCAGTAAAAAAAGTTACTGCAGCCGGCGGAAACATTAATTCAAACAAAAAAGAATAAAAGAGGATGGATGTCTTTTTACGACAAAATATTAGAAAATCTGCCTGAAGTAACAAAACCGCAGGACAGGCTTACTTTTAAAACTAAACTCATCTGGACAGCTTCTATTCTTGCCATATTTTTTTTGCTGCAAATCATACCTTTATTCGGTCTTGGACAGAATGCACTGCAGACATTTGAGTTATTATCTCTTATTTTAGGAGCAGAATTCGGTTCTATAATATCTCTCGGTATCGGTCCTATAGTCACTGCATCGATTGTATTGCAGCTGCTTAATGGAGCAGGAATAGTCAAGTTTGATCTTCAAAGCACTGAAGGAAAGAAAAGATTCCAGGGAACACAGAAATTGCTTTCTTTGTTCTTTATATTATTTGAAGGAGCGATATATGTATTTTTTGGAGGTCTTACTCCATCTCCTGAACTTCAGGGAACTCATTTATTCTTTGTATTAGAATTAGTCTTAGTAGCACAATTATTTGTAGGAGGAATATTGATAATGTTCATGGACGAAGTCTGTTCCAAATGGGGATTTGGTTCAGGATTAAGTCTATTTATCGCTGCAGGTGTTTCAAAGAGTATATTTGTAAGAGCTTTAAGCTGGCTTCCTTCTCCCAACAATCCTGAGATAATGACCGGAGCGATTCCTGCTTTATTCCAGAGCCTATTGGCAGGAGATCCTACAACTGCTCTGCTCATGTTTTCATCAGTAGTCGCAACGATTGCTATATTTGCCGGAGCCGTTTACGTTCAGTCGATGAAAGTCGAACTGCCTCTTAGTTTTGGAAGAGTAAGAGGATTTGGAATAAGATGGCCTTTGAATTTCCTTTATACTTCAAACATTCCTGTCATATTGGTTTCAGCATTATTCGCAAATATTGAATTGTGGGGGAGATTATTGCAGAACGCAGGATTTCCAATTTTAGGAACATTTGTCGGAAATCAGCCGACAACAGGTCTTGTCGCGATAATAAGATCTCCTAATCTAATCGGGACTATAATTAAGCAAGGGACTTTATTCATAGGATTCCAGCCTTATATTTATTCGACGATATATCTCATATTATTGACAGCAGGAGCAGTAATGTTCTCAGTATTCTGGGTACAAACATCCGGAATGGATGCACGTTCGCAGGCTAAACAGATATTGAATTCAGGCTTGCAGATACCTGGATTCAGAAGAGATGAGAAAATATTGGAATCGATACTTGACAGGTATGTAATGCCTCTTACTGTGATGGGTGCATTGACTGTCGGTTTATTGGCAGGGTTTGCTGACTTGTCTGGTGCATTGACTAACGGAACCGGATTGCTTCTTACTGTAATGATTATCTATAAGTTATATGAAGATATTGCAAGACAACATATGGAAGATATGAATCCTATGATGAGAAAGTTCATGGGCGGAGAATGATGGTATTCAATTCTTTTTTAGATCCTGTTCTTTCTCCTCTTCTTAATTCGTTAGGCGCATTTGGATTCGTTGTTCTGATATCATTCTTTGTTTCTATCGTTACAATATTAGTTTACAAATATACCACAGACCAGGTTCTTATGAAGAACTTGAAAGAAGAATTGGATAAATTGAACAAGGATATGAGAAAATACATGAATGATAAGAGTAAAACTGCTGAGTTACATAAACAGCTTTGGCAGAAACAAGGTATTATGTTCAGGCACTCTATGACTTCCACATTGATTACTTTTTTACCTATAGTGATACTATTTAGTTGGTTGACAGCTCATTTGGCTTTTATTCCTTTGACTGACGGAGAACAATTTACAACTACTTTGACATTCAGCGATTATGTTGGAAATGTCTCGCTTAATGTTCCTAACGGAATGACTGTTGTTGATTCATCGACTAAAGAAGTAATGAATAATGTTCAATGGAGATTGTCAGGAAAGACGGGAGATTATCTTCTTGAATGGAAAGTAAGGGATAAATCATACACTAAAGAAGTTTCTATAGGGAAGAATGTTTATACTTCGCCTGTTACAGTTGTTAATGATGGGATTGTGAAGACGATTACTGTCAATTATACCCCGAGAAAGATACTTAATTTGCTTGGATGGAAGATAGGCTGGCTTGGAAGCTATATCATATTTGCATTGATATTTTCTTTAGGATTGAGAAAATTGTTAAAAGTTTATTAGTTCTTCAAATGTAAGTCCTTTTCTTTCTGCTATATCTTTAGTTATTGAATAGTTCTGATTTGTTGTTTTAATGTCTTCCAGCGTTAGGAATCTCCATTCATTGAACTTTACAGCGACCCAAGGCTCTGCTCCGAATGTGTTTGAGAATAATTGCAAGTCATCTATTTGCTTCTTTTCTAAGTGCTGATACTCTTTTCCGCTTATTTTAGCCTCTATTGCAAGCTTTCTTACGTTATTGCCTGCGATTATATCAGGACATGGGTACTTATTAGAACCTGAACCTGCGGCCCTAAAACACGCAAAATTGACTGCTTGGAACATATGAATCAGTTCTCTCTCGGCATTTGAGCCTTTGGCTTTGGTGTTCATGATGATTACTTAGAAGTTTAAGTTTAAAAGCGTTGGGTAGGGTTGACTTGTGGTTCATACATGGGAGCAATCAGTTCAATTGCAAACTTTATTGGGATATGAAAAACTTTATAAGTACAAATAACATAAAATAAACAATGGCAAACAATTATGTCAAATGCGGCAGATGCAAAGGAACTGGAGCAATAAATCATTTAGGTCTTCAAATTAATTGCCCAGTTTGTGGTGGCGTTGGTAAAATTAACTCTGACCGTTTAAAATAAAATGAGAGATATTTTCGGCAACATAATACGACAAGATTTACTTACTGGTAGGAAGGTTTCTAAAAAAGAGATTAAGAAAGATGTGATTGCCGAAAATCGTCGCAAAGGTAAAGCTGCAGAAGAGTCATACAAAATACGTGCGCAGATGTCCGGCTATGAAGTAGAAAGAACCGGCAGAGGCCATGATTTTAAAGTTAGAAAAAGAGATCCCTTCACAGGAAAAGTCACATATACAGGATATAGAGAGATAAAATCAGGTAATGCCAAGCCATCTAAGTTACAGAAGAAAACGATGAAAAGGAAATCTAACTATAAAGTTATTAGAGAAAATAATCCTTTCTGGTAAAAGATTACCTTTTCTTCCTTGTACTATAGAAGGTGACTTTTTGGCCACTGCTTCTTCTGAAAGATACACGTTTAGCCATAGTTATACGTTTAATATACATCCCTTCTTAAATAATTTGTGAACGTAATGATTTAATTTACTTCAAAAACCAAGAAAACTACCAATTCTCATCTGAACCTAAAATCACTTAAAGAACTCTGTCCTGCTTCAAGCATCTTCCTTGCTTCAATGTAAGTCAGATTCTTCTTCAAGGCTAAATCCATAATCTTTTCATCGAGAACTTGTTTTGCTTCCTTCTGTCTTTTGTTGAGAATTGTCATAAAATTAATTAAAAAGAACGGTTTATATAAACTGTTGTAATCATTTTGAAATGAAAATTAACTAATGAAAATAATTAAAGAGAAATCTTCATCAGATCAAACGCAGCCTTGGTATTTGGGAATATTGTCTTGGCTTCAGACAATAATTCATCCGTTTGCTTATATCTTTGAGAGAAATGAGTTATCACTAATTGCTTGACATCCGCTTGAGAAGCTATATTTGCAGCATCTTCTGAAGTCATATGAAGGTTATTCTCAGCTTTATCCTTCAAATTACTCAGATAAGTGGCTTCACACACCAATAAATCAGAATTCCTGGCCAATTTGACGGCATTTGAAGTAAAAACACTGTCCATGACATAAGAAACCTTCTTACCTGGAACTAAGTAAGTAGCTTCCTTAGCTTTTATTTTCTTATCATTGAATAAAATATCCTTTCCTTCTTTCAAATGTTCCAAATAAGGACCTTCTTTTATCTTATTTTTACGCAAGTAAGAAACATCAATGTTTCTTTTGTCTTTCTCAACAAAAGAAAAACCTATACAAGGTATTGCGTGCTCCAAAGAACAGGCATACAATTCATAATCCTTATTTGAATAAAACATATCAACTTTCTTAGGTTTCAATTCAATGACTTTCAAATTAACTTTAACATCAAAATGACAGGATTTCAACAAATGTTTGATATGTTCTTTAGTTCCTGAAGGACCATACAACTCAATCTGATGTTCTCCTTCAATATTACCTATAGTTTGGAATAATCCTATCAATCCTGCCACATGATCGCCGTGCCAATGGCTTATCAGTATCTTCTTTACCTTATTCCTGCTTATCCCTGCAAAGTCCATCTGTCTTTGCGTTCCTTCTCCGCAATCAATCAGAATCCCTTCGCCCTTATAATTAATGAAAACTGCAGAAGGATTCCTTTCTTTTGTTGGAACCATAGATGATGTTCCTAAGATTACTACTTCCATGAATTTAATGGCGAAATAACATTATATAACCTTATTTATCTTCCATATAGAAATTAAATACGTTTATATTAGAGCTTTTCTGATATTGAACTATGGATAAAATTCAAGCCAGATTCTCAGGTGGAAATATTATAACAGAAGCTTCAAATGAAGCAAGAGAGCTGTACAACAGGAACACATTCGGAATAATCAAGAAATCAAGCGTTATTCTTTCATTGTTTGAAGCTTTCTACTTAATTGAGAATGGAAAGATAAAATTAAACATAAACGAAGAATCTTTCTTAAAAAAAGCAAAAAAGAAGATAAAAGACTTTGAAATAAAGTACGTCGTCTTCAGAGACTTAAGGGACAGAGGATATGTAGTAAAAACTGCATTGAAATTCGGAGCGGAGTTCAGAGTATATGACAAAGGAATAAAGCCCGGGGCAGATCACGCAAAATGGATTGTATATCCTGTGCATGAATCTGAACACTTGACGTGGCATGACTTTGCAGCGAAAAATCGTGTAGCTCATTCGACAAAGAAAAACTTATTGATAGGGATAGTGGATGACGAAGAAGATGTCACTTATTATGAAATAGCCTGGAAGAGACCATGATAAATCAAACTACAAATCAAGTTGTTCTTGTGAAAGAGAAAGCTTTGCAGATAGTAAGGAGCAGAGGTCCATTATTACCAGTGCAAATAACGAAAGAATTGGGAGTGAATGTCATGTTTGCTGCAGCTATTCTTTCAGAATTAGTTGACGGCAAAGTATTGAAGCTTTCAAACACCAAAATAGGAGGAAGTCCTGTATATTATGTAACAGGACAGGAACCTAAACTCCAATCATTAAGAGATAAATTAAATGATAAGCAGCAGAAAGCATTTGATATGCTCAAACAAAATAAAATACTAAGAGATTATGATCAGGAACCTGTGATAAGGGCATCATTGAGAGATATAAAAGATTTCGCGCAGCAATTGAATGTAACTTCTGGAAACAATATGGAGATATTCTGGAAATGGTACTTAGTTTCAGATGAAGAAGCCGAACCTTTGATTAAAACAAGATTAGGGCTTGATAAAAAAGAAATAAAGCAAGATGTCCAAAAACAGCTTGACGAGATAGAAAAGAACCTTCAGAAGCTTGAAGAGCAGAGATCTTCTTTATCAAAGCCTATTGAACAGAAAGTAAAGGAAGATGTTGAGAGAAGACCTAAAGTGCTGCATAAGAAAACTGAGCAGACACAACCTAAAATAGAACAAATACCAACTACTCCGACAAAAGAGAATCCCATAGACCTATCTGATAAATTCGTATCTAAAGTCTTAGACTATTTCAAGCAGAACGGTATAGAAGCATCAGATATAAAGCAATTAAGGAAAGATAGTGATTTCGAAAGCATAGTAAAGATACCAAGTGCCGTCGGAAATATGACTTACTTCTGCAAGGCAAAGAACAAACAGAAGATATCAGACTCAGATTTGAGCTTATTATACGTCCAGTCTCAGATGAAAAAGATGCCTATCCTGCTTGTAACAACAGGAGAGCTGACTAAGAAGGCCCAGGAACTGCTGACCAAAGAATTTAAAAACATCACAATCAAAAGGATATGAAGGTGATACTATGAAGAAACTAATGACAATATTAGGTATCTTTCTTATTTTGTTGATAGCCTGCTCAACACAGCAAGCTGCGATCCCTTCACCAACAGGTGTAAAGGAATCTGAGCCAAGTTCAGTGACTGGGACTTCAGCAGATGCAGAAACCAAGATGCTTCAAGACGTACAATCACAGACTGAAGCCTCAAATAGTAAAGCAGATGTATTTTATCTTCCTGTAAACAATAAAATAGCTAATGTCGGCGATACTGTGATTTTCGGATCAATGTTCAATTTAGTTAATATGCCAGCTGGAACTTTCTTTGCCAGAATAACGTTTATAGAAGCAAGAGATAAGAACAGCAACAAAATTGAGGTTGATAAAGACACGATCAGGTCGTGGCTAAGATACTCTGACACACCTACATTCCAATTGGATTCAGGCGGAAAATTCGTACCAATAATTGTAAAAGTCGGAAGTGAAATAAAACCCAGAGTAAAGACAGTGCCAGGAGCATATCAATACGAGGTCACATTCAGGAAGATATTTTCAAATGAATTCAATGACCCTGTGAACGGTGCTACAAAAAGTGTCTATGTAAGGGTAGAGTAAAGAATATATACTCTACTTTTTTTATTTATTCTTATGGGAACAGATTTAAAAGACCTATCAATCAGGAAGGAAATAGATTTCTCTGACCTGGCAGGAAAGAGGCTTGTTGTTGATTCTATGAATGTGATATTCCAGTTCTTAAGCTCAATAAGGCAAAGAGATGGCTCTTTATTGTCTGATTCTAAAGGAAGAACAACTTCTCATCTGATTGGATTATTCAGCAGGATGACCAAGCTTAAGAAGATGGGAATAGAGCTCGCATTCGTCTTTGACGGCAAAAAACCCGAACTTAAAAGATTGGAAGTCGAGAGGAGATCTGAACTTAAAAAGCAGGCACAGATTGAGTATGAGATTGCAAAGGAAAGAGAAGACTTGGAAGCAATGAGAAAATATGCGGCAAGGACTTCAATGCTCACAAAAGAGATGATAGGGGAAAGCAAGGATCTTTTAGATGCCCTCGGATTTCCTGTGATACAGGCTCCGTCTGAAGGAGAGGCACAGGCAGCATTCATGGTCAAGAATGGAGATTTTTATGCTGAAGTAAGCCAGGACTATGATTGTTTGTTGTTCGGAGTCCCGAGGATGATACAGAATTTGACGATAAGTGAAAGGAAAAAAACAAAAGGAAAATTGAGCTATGAGAAAGTAAGACCTGTTTTGGTTGATCTTAAGGAAACTCTCGCGAATAGCAATCTGACGCAAGACCAGTTGATTGTGATCGGAATATTAGTAGGAACAGATTTCAACATAGGAGGAGTGAAGGGAATAGGTCCTAAGAAAGCAGTTACATTAGTAAAGAAATATGGAAATGACTTCGATTCTATATTCAAGGAAGCTGAATGGTATAAACATTTTGATTTTAGATGGAAAGATGTATTCAACACAATAAAAAATATGCCTGTTACCGAAGATTACAAGTTGAGATGGAAAAGTATTGACAGGAAGAAAGTCATAAATATTTTAGTTAATGAGCATGAATTCAATCTTGAACGAGTCGAAAAGACATTAGATGAATTGGAAGAAGAAAGTAAAAAAGGAAAGCAGAAAGGCCTCGGTGAATTCTTTTGAGGCTTAAGGACTATCTTAAAGATAGATTGACAAAAAAAGAGTATGATATATTTCCAACTTCTTTTGACATAATAGGTGATATTGCAATATTCAATGAGATTCCTGAAGAATTATCCAAGAAAGAAAAGCTGATAGCAAGATCTCTCATGGAACTCTACAGGAACCTGAAAGTTGTATGCAAGAAAGTCGGCAAGTATTCAGGAAAATACAGGACTATGAAACTTAAAATAATAGGTGGAGAAAAAAGAAAAGAGACATTGTATCTGGAGAATGGCTCAAGATTTCTTTTAGATGTCGAAAAAGTATATTTCTCACCCAGATTAGGTACTGAAAGGAAAAGAATTTCAGATTTAGTCAAAAAAAATGAGAATGTTTTAGTGATGTTTTCAGGATGCGGACCATACACCATACAGATTGCAAAGAAAGCTTCTAAAGTGACAGCTATAGAGGCAAATCCTGTAGCTCATAAATATGCGTTGAAAAATTTGGAATTGAATAAGATAAGAAATGCTGAAGTTCTAAAAGGTGATGTAAAGAATATTGTTCCTAAATTGAAAGAGAAATTTGACAGGATTGTCATGCCCCTTCCAAAAACTGCAGAAAAATACTTAAAGTATGCGTTTGACGTCTCAAAAAGAGGAACAATAATTCACTTCTATTCTTTTGCACAAGAGAACGAATTCAACGAAGCAAAAGAAGAACTGTTGAAATCCTGTAAAGCATTTAAGAAAAATTGTAAAATTCTCAGAATAGTCAAAGCAGGAGAGTATTCACCCAGAACATACAGGATATGCATCGATTTTAGGGTACAATAAACTTTAAAAACAAGCACTTTTCTTGATAATATGTGCGATGATGAAGTGAACACCAACTGAATGATGATGAACATGAGTAACTGCTGAGCACACTTTTAAAAATTTAAGAAACCCTATCCATACATAGCCATATAATCCTTTCCTTCTAACTGCTCAGAGCTTAGGACTTTCTCTACAGCGTTATTGAAATCCTGTTTAGTGACTGTTGTTTTATTCTTTCTTATTGCAAAATATCCTGCTTCTGTACATACGGCCTTTATCTCCGCACCAGACATTCCTTCCATCTTCTTGCATACATTATCTACATCAACATGTGATAATTTCATATTTGATGAATGAATCTTGAATATCTGTTTTATTCCCTCTATATCTGGATTTGGAACGTGAATAAGTCTGTCTAATCTTCCTGGTCTTGTGACTGCTGTATCCATGATATCTTTTCTATTTGTGCAGCCGATTACTTTAACATTATCCAATGGTTTAAACCCGTCTAATTCCGCCAATAATTGCATAAACGTCCTCTGAACTTCTCTTTCTCCTGACGTTCCCATCTCTATTCTTTTTGCGGCCAATGCGTCCATTTCGTCTATGAATATTATTGACGGTGCTCTCTGCTTTGCTAATTGGAATATTTCCTTGATTAATTTTGCTCCCTCTCCTATGAACTTTTGAACTAATTCAGAACCTACCACTTCGATGAATGTCGAATTTGTAGATGCAGCAACAGCCTTAGCCAATAAAGTCTTTCCTGTTCCAGGAGGACCGTATAATAATATTCCTTTTGGTGGTGAAATCCCTACTTTCTTGAATAATTCAGGTTTTTTCATAGGCAATTCTATGACTTCCTGAATCTCAGAAGCCT
>CAZNFC010000030.1:0-10609 GCA_964572885.1 uncultured Methanosarcinales archaeon | reverse complement strand
CAACAAGAGTGTATGCTCCAGCAGGCAATCCTGTAGTATTGAAATTATCTGCTGTATCAAGTCTTGTGGCAGCAGGAACTACATTTGAATGTGTATGGCCGAATGAAGCGACGACAGTTCCCAATGAGTTGTATATTGTTGCGTTTGCAACGTAGCTTTCAATGACATTTCCATTATTCTTTGTCTGATATCTTAGATTGTAAATTTGCCCAACTATAAGATTGTCAGAAGCTGACAGATCCTGGCCTGTTGAGTTTCTTACTACACTGCCGTTTATGTTGACTGCAGGAAGATAAGTAGAATCAATTGCTACGTCATGTACCGGTGGCGCTGTTGTATTTACTGTGAAGAATGATAGTACTGAACTTCCGTTAAGGCTTCCGTCATTACAGATTACATTCCAGTTGTATGTTCCATCAGCTAAAACAAGATTTATTGTATCAATAGTTCCGTTTGCAATGCTCGGATTTGTGCTGTTCAAAACAGAATTCAAGTATAAACCGCATGATAGTGTTGCTGATAAATCATCTGTAGGCGTATATTGTAGTGCCACATTTGAAACTGCAAATAAAGTATTGTTTGCAGGAGCAACTAACGTCACGATAGGAGCATTATTTACAGGAGGAGTAGAAACAGTTAAATTGTATATTGCAGTCAAAGTTCCGTTTCCAAGAACTTCAACGTTTGTTGCTGGTAAATTAGGACTTGAAACATTTACATTTCCTGTCCAGTTCCAATACATGAATGATGTATTTATATCAGGAGTGAATATTACTGTGTAGTTTCCAATTGGCTGGAGAGATAAGTTAGGCAATCCAAATATATTTCCTGTGAAGTTTATTGTGCCGTTATTGATTACTGTGTTGTTGAAGTCTGTAGAGTTGATATCTATCGTGTAGTTGATAACCGGAACAATAATGTTTGCTAAAGTTGTAAAATTATATTGTCCTGATATGTTGCAGTTATTGAACACATCGCAGCTTGATACATTGAAGCTGTAAAATGTGTTCGGAGCAAGATTGCTCAGATTGATTGAATGGTTTATCACAAATGACGAGTCATTCACTATGATCCCATAATTCACTGTCGAGTTTGCCAATTCATCAGTTGTCCAGTTAATGACTGCAGTGTCGTTTGCTGCGCTTGAAGTAATGTTGAATATCAAAGGAGGTGTTGTGTCAGGAATTGCATTTACTGTTATGCTTTGTACATTTGAAGAGATTGAACCATCATTATCCCTGACTGTCAAACTGACATTATATGTTCCAGGGACTAAATAAATATGAGTTGTATTCTGAGAAACTGCTAAAGGACTTCCGTCTCCGAAATTCCATATCCAGTTTGCAATAGGATCGTAGCTTGTTGATAAATCTCTGAATGTTACATTGATTCCTTCAATTACTGGATTTTGTGATATGTTGAAATTAACAACAGGAGAAAGATCTGAAATTCTTGAAGTAGTAGTTGATGTGCTTCCAGTTGCTCCATAAGAATCAGTTGCTCTCAAAGTTACTGTATATGTTCTATTGTTTGCATAGATATGAGTAGGATTTTGTAAATTAGATGTTATTCCGTCTCCGAAATTCCATAGCCAAGATGCAATCGTATCCCCTTCAGGATCGACTGCAGAACCAGTAAATGTAACAGGTTGTCCTTCGACACCGACATAAGGTCCTCCTGCGTTTGAAACTGGAGCTAAATCAGGGATTGTGACACTTGCCTGTCCTACGTACATCTTTCCTGTGTATGATGTAGGAGCAACTGATACGAAGCAAGTCCATGTCTCTCCAACATTTGTTGCAGAACCAGGAACTGTTGAAGCATAGCTCTTTGGCTGTGTTCCTAAAGTCCAATCATATATATATCCTGATGGATTTCCTCCATTTATTGTACATATCAAATTTGAATTTCTGTCTAATGGAGCAGGACTTGCTGTTATTGCGACCTGCGCAAAAGCACTGACACTCATCAAAACAAAGAATAATGCAAAAAATGAAAAAAGTTTATTTAATTTCATGATTACCTTTCAGTAACAGGAGTTATTTTTCCTTCAAGATTATAGTTAGCTGACTTCATTGTTTCTGAGCCGCTGTTTAATTCTCCAGAAACTTTAGGCTTTTTCCTGAATAAGCTTCCTATTTTCCCAACAAGATTAGCTATTCCTTTTGCATCGTAGACAACATTGTCTATGGTACCTTTGACGATATCATCTATAATTTTAACTTGGTCAATTGTTGCGCTTGCATTTGCACCGATCAAATAAGCACTTGTGCCTACTTTTGATGTGCCGACTGTTCCTGATGTATTTACAATAGCAAGATAAAGCTCAGGTCTTATCGGGATAAGCCATGATTTTCCTTTAAGCGCAGGAGAATATCTTACACCGAATGCTGTCTGAGACAATTCTGTGTCTTTGCTTCCGGGTATTCCTTCACTTATACTTCTTAATGAAGCTTCTAATGAAAGATCAGCCATCGTTCCAAGCCTTATTCCGCCGCCGATTTCATTTCTTCCGTATGATTTGACTAAAGTTGGTGGAGTTATTGTTCCAACGACAGGTATGTCCAAAGTTACATCTGTATTTGAATGTCCTGTAACATTGCTCATATCGAAGTTTAATATCAAATAATTAAGCCATTTAGCAAAAGTCGGATCTTTCAATGATATGTCGAATGCTGCCTGCGCATTAATCTGATATCCTTTTCCATCATCTTTCTTGAAGATTCTTTTTAGGATTGCATCATAGTCTTTTCTTGTGACTTCTCTTCCATAATTTTTAAGTAATCCTTCAATCTTTAATGCAGCTGAAGGGGATATGAATCCTCCTCCTAATCCAAACCCTGATGTTGAAGTTGAAACAGAATCTGTCCCTGCAGAAGTTGCTCCTAATGAATTATCTCCGCTAAAACTTTCTCCTGATAAATTAAAAGGAACATAACCAACGATGTTTTTATGTTTCCATCCTAAGTTTGTTTTTGATTGGTAACTTGATGATGATCCTTTTGATTTGAAGTCAACAATGCTCTGCACATTGTCTGTTGTCAAAGAAGTTGCAGTTGAAGGTCCGTAATTTGCGTCAAAAGTCTGCTGAGCGTATAAGCCTGATCTCTGAGGTTCAAGAGCTCTTGCTGCTAATGCATTTGCGTCTTTCAATGTCGCTCCTGCTAATGTCAAATATGCTAATGCTTTCTGATATCTATTCATATAATTCTACCCCCGAGTATTGATACAAACTATATACTGCTCCTATATAAAAGTTTCCTTTGTTCTTTATTGCTCAGTAGTGAAAACTATCAAATAATGTCGTAGTTAATTATTTTCTATATTGAAATAAAATACTGTAGATGAAAATGGAGCCTCCGCCGAGACTTGCACTCGGGACCTGCTGCTTACTAGGCAGCCGCTATAGCTACTAAGCCACGGAGGCATAAAAATTAAGTGAGGGGGAAGGGATTCGAACCCTCGAACGGACTAACCGACAGGATCTTAAGTCCTGCGCATTTAACCACTTTGCTACCCCCTCATTGGAGTTTAACAAAATCGTCTAAGAATTTTCTTTATAAACATTTGCAGAACTAAGCCTGTTCTTTATATTTATTCAAATTCAAATAAGATTTCAATTCACCATGGAAATTCTTGACATCTTCCATTAATCCTTTCTCGAATTTAGCGATATATTCTCTTCCGATGAACTTGTTGAATATTGTCCTGATCAAGAAACTACCCGGCCTTGACTCCCATCTATTCCTTATGTCTGCAGCAAGGAACGCATCGATTCCAATATATATCTTGCCTTTGTTTATCTTGAATTCCTGCTTGTCTTTCTTCACTTTTGTATCAGTCAGATCATTTATTCTCAATCTGATATAGATCTCAAATCTTGTGTAGTCATTTATCTCTTTGTAAGGCATTATCTCAAAGACAATATTTTTGCCTTTTTCACTTACTTTTTCGATGTGCTTTATCTCATTTTTCTGGTATCCATTGTTATGGAACCAATCCTCTATGAATTTAAATAGATCAGAAGAACTGAATAGTCCTTCGTATCCTACAGTCAAATCGCTTATTAATATTTTTCTTTCCATCTTTAGTACGCCGAATATTTGCTTTCCAGATCAAGATGCTCTTTTATTCCTGTATGGAGCTTGTACATCTCATAATAAATCTTGTCTAACTGTTCCATTGCATATCCTCGGACAAGATAATCATGGAAAAACTTTCTCGCTTTTTTCTTGAAGCCTTTTTCCCACTTCTTCTGCCAATCAAATGTCACGGAAGGCATGATCTCTATCATCATCAGTCCTGCCCTGTTCTTTTGTTTTTTATGTCCATTAACAATGACTTCAACATCTTCGCAGTGATACATGTGCATCTTTATGTCTATATCATGTCTCACATATCCGGATTCTTCTCTTTCAGCATGAGCCTCATATTCCCTTTCATAACCATATGTTCCGGGCTTCTTTACGTTCTTTACTTCGTAATAATCAAATTTTTTCTCTCTGAACCATTTATTTATGTAAGCGTAAAGGTCGTTCCAGTCGTAAATGCCCTCATACCTTATCTTGACGGCCTCTTGTGGTGTAAGCTTTTCAGGCATAGGTTAAGAATTCGGATTTGGCTTTATAAATATTACCCTACTTAGACGCCGCAGAAAATAAGGAAATAACACTGCGTCAGCTCGGCTTGTTATGCTGAACTATCTTGCTCTGTCCTCTCTGGAACCTCGAACAGAGTCTTATTCTCTATGAATAGAAGCCTCGCCATAGACGGCAGTGTTATTTTTCACTAAACCCTACTTGGCGCATTCCCTGCACATCAGGATGTCATTCCTTGATACAAGTTTTTTAGAATAATTTCCACAACTTCCGCAGATGCCTTCGTTTGATGTAGGTTTATGCTCTTCCTCTTTTATTTCAAGCTTATCTGCAAGAAGGTCAAATAATTCAGGCTCGATCTTAAGGATGTCTTTTTGTGTCAGCAATCCGACCATATTCTTTCCGTCTAAGACTGGAAGCTGTTTTACATTTGTCTCGGTCATTAATTTCAGAGCGTCAAATATGTCTTCTTCAGGAGAGACTGTAGTGAGTTTTGTTGACATGTGCTCATGTACCTTTGCCATCTTAGGATCTATGCCTTTGGCAATTATCTTTCTTACGACATCCTGATCCGTGATTATTCCGCTCAGCTCTTTATCTTTCTTCACTAATAGACTTCCGACATTCTCTTCATCCATGACTTTTGCGCACTCTTCAATAGTAGAATTAAGGGATACTACGACAGGCTTCTTTGTCATTGCGTCGCATACTTTATATCCTGTTTTCATTAAACCCCTTAGAATTATACTGTTTTCAATTTATATAAACTTAATGTATATATTATTTAGTAGAGAATCAGTAATTGACAAGAATCTCTACATCCTTTCCGAACAGATCCTTGATGTTGTCAAATATCTGTTCTTTGACGAATGCTCTTTTAGGGATTTTTGCTTTTGCAATGGATTGTTCAAGTTCTTCGATGCTAGATTTCTTTGTCTCTCCAAGACTGCCGTCCTTATTTATTAATGCTTTCTCGATCTCTTTGTCTTTTGCATCCAAATCATATGTTATGAATGCCACATCATCCAGTAATATTATCTCCCCGTATTTGTCTCCGTATTTTACTCTTATCTTTGCTCTTTCTAATTCGTGAGCTCTTCTTCTCTGGATGTGCTCAATCATGAATCTTATGAATTCTCTTCCGTTCGTGTTTATATCTTCTATATCGACTTTTGATAATTTCATGACGTTCTTAGTCTTGTCAAGAAGATCTTTCAGTTTTCTCGTCAATTTCTGAGGTATCTTTCCGGTATTTACAAGCTTAGACTTGAATGAATCGACAAGCTGCTCATCTGAAACATTGGAAACTCCTTCTAATACCAAAGCATCCCTTACCAAAGTTACTATGCTGTCTCTTGTGTCTGAGATGCTTTCCTTCAGTTTCTTTGTTTCAATCTCAATGAATAATTTCTGTATTCTTTTCAGATATTCATCGGTATCCTTAAGCAGTCCGTCAAGTTCTTTTCCGGTGATCTCTTTTATTTTTCCGTGCTCGATGTCCTTGAAGTATTTTCTTATTCTTGCAAGCATATCGACATATTTGCTTTCAAGCAATTTCTCTTTCTTCACGAATATCTCATCCATGAACTGGATGGTCTCTTTTGGAGTAGGAGGAGGGATTCCATACAACATCAATGCTGCCTGAGAAGGATTCAATGTCGCATAATAAAGATCAATGCTTACGACATCTTTCAATCTTTCCTTGACTCTGAATACAGTCTGCTCTCCTGAGCTCATGAAAAGATCAATAGCTTCTTTTGAAGGCTTAACGCGTCCCATCTGCAATAATTGCTTCCAAGGCATGAATAATCCTCTGTCGAACAAAGGAACTCCATCTCTTAACAAAGTATAATAAACTGGATTTGCTTCTTTCAATCCCTCCCAGAAATCTGTTAAAATATAAGTCTGTATATGGAATTGTTTCTGCACTCCTGTTATCTGGGATGCTTCGTGTCCCATTCCATATATTATTGATCTTAATTTATCCTTTAATTCTATCCTTGACATTCTTTTTACGTCTGTGTCGTCAATTACGATATATACATCAATATCATTTGATTTCTCTCCTCTGAATAATGATCCTGCAGCGGAATAGCTTACGATATATTTTTCGAATTTACTCAGTACCATCCTTTTATGGACTTCGGATATCTTGAATGCACTTACTACATCTCTTGGGTCGTACACCGGTTGGGAAGTGGCAATCAACTCAAGGACATCGTATTTTGCATCCTCGCAGTTCACTTTTATGTCGGATAAAAGCCATATTTCAGGAGTGAGATTCTTGTCAACTTCTTTCGCATTTTCTGTTATTATCTTGCTTATCTTATTGTGCAGTTCATCTTTAGACATTTTCTTTGAATCAGAATCATCTATAAGGACGAATACATTTATCTGTTCCTTTAGTTTCTCTTCCTCATCTTTCGTCAGAGGTTTTCCTGCTTCATCAGCTTTCTTCTTTTCAATCTCAATATTTTTCGGAGGAAGGACAGCGATACCTAAAATATATTTATCAAATTTAGCAAGGATCTTCTTTTGGAATTTTTCTATTTTTCCTTGTATCTCTTTAAGTTTATCTCTTACGTCTTTAGGAAGCTTTTCTAATTCAGCTGCAAGAATGTCTTTTTCTTCCTCTTTTTTAGAAGCTTCTTTCTTCTTCGCCATACATACTTGATTTTAAAAGGCATTTATAAAGGTTTCCTATAGTTTTTTGCTTACTTTAATATTATTCTTATTGAACAAGTTCTCTAATTTAGCAGTATAAAGATGATGCCTGTCTTTTGTAACAATATCGGCTTTATTACTCATTGCACATGCAGCTAAAACAGCATCGCTTGGATCAGGAATTACTTTTAAAAGTTCTGTACTTATCGAATCGACATAAACTTTTTCTTCAATCCTGTTTCCGGGAGATACAGGGACATCTATTATCTTGACATCATTTTTCTCAAAGAACTTTCTTATCCTGTGTCTCAGATGTTCATTTACAGAATGCCTGTGTGATATATTTGTCAATTCCTCTTTATTGAAAGAACATACAGCTATATTTTCATCTAATAACTGTTTTTCATCATTATTCTCAAACAGATTTATTATTGAACAAGTGTCTATCAGTTTCATTGCAGTTATTATGTATGAGTTCTTGATAAATCTATCTAATCATCGACAGTAAATAACTTAGAATCATTCACTTTGAATAATTTTATTCTTGCACCTGCATCCAGCCAACCGTGGGCATAATTCAAGCACGCAAAAGCATTTACAAAATCATCTTTTTTCTTGAAATGCAAAGCATCAGAATAATACCGAGAGGCCATATCAAGAAAATCTTCAGCTTCTTTTCTTCTTAAAGAGTCAAGTCCTTTATCTTTGACCATGTCAATAGCTTTTTTAGTTACAGAGAAGTATTTCTCTAATTTCTCTGGAGTTATTGTATTCATAATTAAAAAAATAAAATTAGGCCTTTGGAGTGACCCTTTTTATCGTTATCGGCAAGACATTCTTGGAGAACTCAAGCTTTGCAATCTCTAAAGTGTTATACTTCAGCTTCTCAAGATCTTCTTTGCTCAATTTCAGCAAAAATGGAGCTCCCATAGCAATCTGCAATGCACGAGCACCTATTATCCTTGCCTTTTCATATTTTGTGTAGTTTTCCATTTTATAATGCCTTCCTCAAAACTTTTGCATGTTTTGATGCGATATCGACCATCTTATCTATCTCTTCCAGAGACAAAGGTTCCTCTCCTCCTTTCTGCAAAGAGCATATGACATCTCCTTCTATCGTTGTGACAGTAAGTCTTGCGTCATAATGTTTTTCCTCTTCATCAGAAGGATCTACAAATAATTCCTTTCCGATCTTGTAGACTGTTATTGCAATAGGAAGTTCCTTCACAGGCAGCTTATCTTTTGTCAATTTCTTATAATCAACAACGCCTTCCTTATGTTCAGGGAACTTAGCGTCTTTTATCGCTGCAAGCACAGCCAATGAAGATGCATCAAGTATATTTCCTGCGTCATTTATTGTACAGATGTCGATTACAACTGTCCATGCAAGTTCTCCTTTCTTGATCACAAGCTTCTTGACGTCAATTGAATGGCTTTCTCTTATTCCTCTGTCAACCACTCTTGCGACTTCAATCGCCCATTCGCTTGGAGGCCCAGATTCAAAATCAGGAGATGATAAAGGCAGTAATTCTGCTCCGACCATCAATCCTCCCTGGTCAGGTGTGTCAGGATATGGTTTTGAAATTTCCATCTTGACTCCGGCAAGGACGATAGTTTCTCCTAAAGTCACTCTTGCAGAACCTTCTGCCGACTTAGTGATTCCGTATTCAACTTTCGCCTTCCTGTATTCATCAGGCTTTCTTCCATCTAATCTTATGCCTTTTGCAAGCATGTCAATTATTTTTTTCTTTTCTAAAATCATTTTGATTCACCGTATTTCTTCTTCAAAGCGCCTTTTTGCACTTCGTATATGTCTTTTGAGACTTTTTTTGCCATCTCAAGAGCTTCAATCAGCTGTTTCTTTGTCATTAAGCCGTCCATCTGAAGCAAAGTAAATTCCTCAGTTGAAGGAATTATTGCGACAGGACAGTCAGCAACTCCTGCTTCGCATTCGTATGCTTCTTCGTCGTAATTCAAGTCTGATAGGACTTTATCGTCAACTCTTCCTACAGCGACTGCTCCTACGAGATCTGCCATCAAGATTCCTGCATCAGCCAAAGCCATTGCCGCGCAAGTCACTCCTGCGCATCTTGTTCCTGCATCAGTCTGTGGGAATTCAATGTATATGTCCACGACTGAATTAGGGAATTCATTCAAATTAATTACTGGCAATAAAGCATTCCTTATTACCATTGATAATTCCTTGCTTCTTCTGTTTCCGCCAGGCTTTACTCTGTTTCCTGAACCGGAAAATGGCATCATGTTGTAATGAATTCTCAAGACTCCTTTTTGAGGATCCTGCATGAACTTAGGGACTAATTCCCTTGGGCCATAAACAGCAGCCAATGCTTCTGTTTGTCCTATCTTGAATCTTGCTGAACCGTCTGCTCTTTTGATTATTCCAACTTCAGCTTCTATCGGTCTTAGTTCATCGAATTTTCTTCCGTCTGTCCTTTTCTTGTAGCTCATCGTGATTCACCTTCAAATTGAGGCTGTTCTGTCCTTATTTCAAGCTTCTTTCCTGTCTTTTTCTCAAGGAAATCTTTTATCTTATCAGTAAGTCCAGATTGATGCGCTTCCGCTTCAACTTTTTTTATGACTTCGACAGCAAGAAGTTCCATCTGAGGATCTTCTGAATTGATCCATACCAATCCGTTCTGGCCGACAATTATGTTGCATCCTGTTGCCTGTTTTATCATCGATACCATGCTTCCATTCTTTCCGATTATTCTCGGGACTTTGAATGTGTTGACTTCGATTATCCTTCCGCCTCTTAGCTTTCTTATTCCAGGACCTTTTGTCGAAAGATCAACAAGTCTCTGCGAGGAAACTCCTGTTATGTCGCAAACGATATAATCATCGAAATTGAATATTCTTGTGAGGTTTGCTCCTTTCTCAATGAATTCGTTGCTTGCATCTCTCAGCATAAGCATCGCTGTGTAAGGAGAATTTATTTCGACTCTCCATCCGTTCATCGTTACATCAACAACCTTTCCGATTATCGTATCTCCTCTCTTAGGCATGTATCTTCCTGAGATCGGAGTAAGTTTTATGACTTTCCCGTCTATGTTTACGATGCCCAATCTTCCTGCTCTTATAGTATCTCTTTCCCTGTATGTTCCGAAGCTTGGAAGGAACTCCATCCCTGTAGCTAATACTTCACCGGGAACTACAATTGTTTTTTCTTTTGTTTTTAATTCACTCATTTTATTTTTCACCTTAATCTGTTTTTATTTCTACATTACCGTGAGTTATCGCATTCAATTTATCCATTAATTCTTCTCTCAACCCTGCAGGGACTGATACTGTTTTTTACATTCTCCTGTCATTGTTCCATTTCTCTATTT
>CAZNFC010000029.1:0-10666 GCA_964572885.1 uncultured Methanosarcinales archaeon | reverse complement strand
TTGATAAATCTTGATAATTTCAATTTATGCAAGACTCTTCCAAAGATATTCTCAGAGATAAGGGAAGTAACCTCTGAAGATTTGAAAGGACTTGAAAAGCCGAAGAACCCGCTGAAATTAGGATATTTGAGAAGCGGTTCAAAAGAACTCAATCTTCCAATTTATGTGGATGGAAAAGAAGTATTTTCTCATCATATCCTTATAACAGCGACGACAGGAAGGGGAAAGTCTAATTTATTGAAATGCATCTTATGGGATTTGCTTGACAAGAATTACTGCAGCGCCTTGGTATTGGACCCTCACGATGAATATTACGGAAGGAATGAAGTTGGACTGAAAGATCACCCTTCAAAAGAAAATCTGGTTTATTACACACCTAAGAATCCTCCTTCCGGAACAAATACATTCAAGATAAATGTGAAAGAGCTTCTTCCTGAACATTTCAATGGAGTGATTGACTTTTCAGATCCTCAATGGCAGGCGATGTATCTTTACAGAAGACAATATGGGGAGAGCTGGATTGAATCGATACTTCTTGAAAAGCCTTTGGCAAACATGATGTTCGATGAAAGGACTACCGCTGTAGTAAAAAGAAGGATCGCATCAGTATTGAATATAAATTTTGAAGAAGACAAATTCATCTCAAGAGGGGCATTCTCTATAAATGTTGGAGAAAGCACTGTCGGTGACATATGCAACAGACTTGAAGAAGCAAAGACGGTCATTGTTGACACTTCTTTATTCTCAGGAGATGTCGAGATATTGATCGGCTCAGTTATATGCTCTGAATTATTGAAAAGATACAAGAGATACAAAGATGACGGAAGTCTTGACAAGAAACCTGTTGTTACTGTTGTTTTGGAAGAAGCTCCGAGAGTATTGGGAAAAGCTGTTCTTGAACGAGGACAGAATATATTTTCAACCATCGCAAGAGAAGGCAGAAAATTCAAAGTAGGACTTACTGCCATAACACAGCTGCCGTCATTGATCCCAAGAGAGATTTTGGCAAACATGAACACGAAGATAATTTTAGGAATAGAGATGAAGCCTGAAAGGCAAGCGATAATAGAGTCTGCTGCCCAAGATCTGAGCGAAAGCGACAGGAACATCGCTTCATTAGACAAAGGAGAAGCGATAATAACGAGCAACTTCACAAGATTTGCCATGCCTGTAAAAATCCCTTTATTCAAGAGTCTAGTCAAAGAGACCGTGCAAAGCAAGCTAAAGACTGATTTCTCAGGCATAAGATAAGTTTTTATATCAAAGATATAGTATCATAATAATGGCAATATTTTCAGAAACTCCGCAAACAATAAAAGCAGAGATGGATCTCATGCTTAGCACTCATGATAAATTAAAAGAATCTATAGCTGATTTGAAACAAAACATAAAAACGCATAAAGACTTTTTTCCAATTATGGATGGCAAAAAAAGATACATAAATCTTTTTAATGTTACTAATAAATTAAAAGGGATAGCATTGACATGCAATACTTTGATAAGCTTAGCTAAAAAAAGAGGTTTTGCGAATTATTCTGCGATAATCACTACGATTTCAAAAGGAGCGACTGAAATAGCTGAAAGGATAAATGAAGGCCTGATAAGCACCGCCGATCAGGCAGAAGCCCAGGTTAAAGTTGCTATTGAAAACAGCCTTAGTTTAGCTTTAAGTGAGCTTAGAAAGGACATTGAAAATGCCCTAATAAAGCTCCAAGAGGCCCAGAAAGTAGGTTCCAGAGCTTAAAGGCTTAAACGAAATCTTTATTAACTTTACATTACTTGTCGGTAGTGAAATGACAGAACCTTCAAGAGATTCGATGAGAGCCGCTGATGAGTTCATAAGAAGCTTAGCTCCAAGAAACAGATTTTCTGATGTTTATGAAGATGAGCTGAGAAAAATAAGGGATATGGAAAGCACTGAAGCTTCCGGAAGCATAGATGAAACCGACAAATTTCTGACAAATATAAATCTGCCATCCTCGGCAACAATCATGAGATATAAGCTTGTAATAAATAAATCCACTGACAAAGACGGCATGACATACAGTTTCTTTTTGGAATCTCCAGAGAAAAAACAAATTTATATCGGAAGAGTCTTCGGAAAAAGACTTCAGGAAGAGGTATCTTTCAGGACAAAAGACGATCTTTATGTCGATGCAGGCAACCTATTGGACCTGATTAGAGAAAAATTCAGCACGATAGATAAAATTGAGGGGAGTAAGCCTGGAACAAGGGTGAAAGTTTCGGGACTTGAAAAAATAGCATCTACCTTTTTTACATTTGAAGGAAAAGAGCTTTCTCTTGGACTGGATGATTATGATACTTTTGGATATGCAGATGTTATTGTCGATGACTACGCTGAAATAATGAGTTATAGGGAAATCAAGACTGCAATCATCAGGGATCCTTCTGGATGGATATCGTCTCTTGGGATTGATATAGTGGAATGAACAAGTTTAAATAAAAGATTTGAGTTTATTTCTTATGAAATTTGCGCATTTTTCTGACTGCCATATAGGTCACTGGAGCAGTTCAGGTGAGAAGATAGGGAAACTAGGCATTCTTGCGTTTAACACTGTTATCGATGATAGCATAAACAAGAAAGCAGACTTCATTCTGATAGCAGGAGATTTATTTGATTCTGCATTCCCTGATTTTGACAGATTAAATGAAGTTGTTATCGCACTATTCAGAAAACTCAAGTCAAGTGGGATATCTTGCTACGTAATTCCTGGAAGCCATGACTTCAGCGCAAGCGGAAAAACTATGCTTAATATTCTTGAAAATGCCGGGTTACTGATCAACGTGTGCAAAAGAGAAGTTGAGAATGATAAACTTAGATTAAAATTCACCTTAGACGAAAAAACAGGGGCAAAGATAACGGGAATGCTCGGAAAGAAAAATGCACTTGATATAAAATACTATGGTGAACTTGACAGAGAAGCGCTCGAAAAAGAAGATGGATTCAAAATATTCATGTTCCATAATGCGTTATCTGAATTAAAAATGAAGAATGAAAAGGGAGATTCTATGCCGATTTCATTGCTTCCGAAGGGATTTGATTACTATGCAGGAGGACATGTTCATTGCAAAGAAAATATCATATCAATCGGAGAATATAAGAACATCTC
This sequence comes from uncultured Methanosarcinales archaeon, assembly GCA_964572885.1. Classification (GTDB taxonomy): domain Archaea; phylum Nanobdellota; class Nanobdellia; order Woesearchaeales; family UBA10107; genus UBA10107. The sequence continues at coordinate 7,535 of CAZNFC010000029.1, read as the reverse complement.
TTATCCTGGACCTTTATTTCCAAATAGTTTCAAAGAGATAGAGGAACTAAAGAATGGAGGATATTATTTCTATGACGATGGAAAAATAACATGGAATCCTGTTAAAATAGTTGATGTTGTTTCAATGAATTTTAACTGCAATCATAAGACTCCTGATCAAGTAGAGAAAGAGATACTTCAGAAGATAAAAGAGACTGATGTTGAAAATAAGATAGTCACTATGAGAGTTGAAGGCGAATTGTCTTCAGGAAAGCCTTTTGATATAAAATTCAATGAGATTTTCGGCATACTATACCATAAAAGAGCTTATTTTGTAATGAAAAGCACATCCATGGTGAAAGTCAGGGAATTTGAGAAAATACAGACAAACGCTTCATCCATTGAAGAGGCGGAAGAGAAAATAATCAGGGAAAATTCAGGACAGACTGATATGAAAAATGAATCTGAATTGATCAAGATATTGATGAAAGTATTTTCAAACGAGAAGCATGAAGGGGAGACAAGGCATGATTTTGAAAAAAGGCTAATAGAGGATGTAAATAAAACCTTGGATATTGATTAGAAAAGTTTATATATGAAAAGGTAATTTGTAGAAAACGTTTGAGGTGATTTGATGGAAGACACAAGTGGTGCGGCAACAGGTTCTATTAATTTAGTTGATGAATATCTACAAGGCCTGGATAGACATAAAGAAAAAGGAACTGATTTTCTCAGGACGGCCGAATCAAGGATACTTCTGGCAGGTATTGCTAGAGAAAGAATGGCTGAAGTTATGCCTGTCAGCGATGCAAAATCCAGGGAAAGCTATAGCGAATGGAGAGGAAAGATGCATAATCATATTGCTTATGCATATGTCCGATGCGGAGGAGACATCAGATGCATGATACCTTACTTGAGAAAAGTAGGAATCAAGTTTGATGAAGCACTTGAGATAATAAATGCTACAAAACCAGATCATGATTTAATATTTAGATGCTTTGCTGGAGCTTAGATTAATTTTTTTAATATTTTTAGAACTTGTTCAGGCGAAGCTGCGCCTCTTGATTTTCTCATAACCTGGCCGACTAAGAAGTTCAGGGCATTGTCGTTTCCTGACTTGTAATCTAAAATAGCTTTTGAGTTCTCGTTTATTGCATCTTTGCAGAACTTTTCCAATGAGCCTGAGTCAGACACAGCTTCCAATTTATTTTCCTTGACATACTTTTCGACATCGAATAGTTTCTTTCCAAGCTCATTCATTATTTGCTGGCCTATCTTTTCAGTTATTTTGTTGTTTTGGATTAATTTTAACAGAGGAACAAGCTCTTTTTCGGTTATCTTCATATCGCTAAGCTCAATTTCATTATAATTTGCAATCCTTACGAATTCCCTCCTCAGCCATCTTGCAGACAATACTGGATCAACATGCTTTGATACTTTTTCGAAAAGTCCTGCAAGAATTATCTCAGAAGCAAGTACTTCTGCATCTGTTTTTTCAATACCTAACTTTTCAAACTTCTTTATCTTTTCATCCGGCCGTTCAGGTAATTTGGATTTTAACTGTTTGATGTAATCATCTTTTATCTCGATTACAGGCAGATCTATCTCAGGAATGAACATATAATCCTCTGCCTGCTCCTTGGAACGCATAAAACTTGTTGTTCCGTTTTCATCATCCCATGCTCTTGTATGTTGTGCAGTCTTCTCTTTAGAATCTAAAACTTTCTTCTGCCTTACTTCCTCTGATTTTATCGCTCTAACGATTGAACTGAATGAATTCACATTTTTGACTTCAACTCTTGGATGTCCTTCTATATTGATATTTACGTCTGCTTTAACTCCTGCATCCTTATGTATCGCATGGATGTAAGACAATGTCGTCATAAGTTTCTTAAGCCAATCTTCGACCTGCTCTGCAGTCTTGAAATCAGGCTTCGTCACTATTTCAATTAAAGCTATTCCTGAACGATTGTAATCAACTTTTCCTGTGCTTGGCTCATATTTTGCAGGATCTTCTTCAAGATGCACTTGTTGAATACCAATCCCCAAGAAAGAACCATTTACACCTACAGGCATAGAATAAGAACCACTCATTGTCCTTTGATAACCTCCCGGTAAATCAGGATAAGAATAATGTTTTCTCTGGAACATCAATATTGGAGAAATCTTACACCCAAGCATCAATGCAATCTCTACAGATTTATCAACAGCTTCTTTGTTTGGAAGCATAGGTTTTTCTCCTGGCTGGCCTGTGCATACGGGGCATATGTTTGTATTAGGAGGAGCATCATGTTCAGTCTTGCATTCACAGAATAATTTCTTTCCCGTCTTAGCTACATCAACATAACCGTGAATCTCTAAGCCTACTTTTACCATGTAAATCAGGTCAGAAAGTGTATTTAAATAGGTTGCCATTATTTCAGATATATTTATATATCATACTCGATATTGAAAAGTTATGGAAATAAAACAGGAATACTGCAAGCCAGGAACAACTTGTAATTCAATCCCCTTAGAGAAAACTAAAATAATAAAGAAGAATGTCGGGAGCACGATAAATGCACTTGTCTTGATAATTATTCTTTACGTAAGCTTGTTTCTGTTTGACATAAACATAACTCTATTTAACTTTTCTATTTTCACTCTGTTAGCCTTCATTCCAATAATTATATTAGCTGGAAATTACATTTGGGAGATTTTCTATTTCAAATCATATTTTTATGATATTGACAAAGACTACCTTCTAATTAGAAAAGGAGTCATATCAAGAGGAGAGATTCATGTTTTGTACAACAAAATTCAGGATGTTTACTTAAATCAAGATTTCTTAGACAGACTATTTGGTTTATATGACGTACATCTCGAAACAGCAGGATTTTCTTCAGGCATGGAAGCACACATAGATGGAGTAAGCGAGAAAAATGCGCAAAGACTTAGAGATATCTTGATGGGTAAAATAAAGAAATCAAGACCTTCTAAATAATTTATTTTTTGTGTTCAAATTTCAACTTAAGAACATCTAAATCTTTCTGAGCTAATGCTGAAGGAGAACCATCCATTGGACATTCTGCTGATTTTGTTTTTGGAAAAGCAATTACCTCTCTTATATCATTTATTCCCTGCATCAATGCGACCAATCTGTCAAATCCTATCCCCATGCCTCCATGAGGAGGTCCTCCATAACGATAGGCTTCAAGCATGAATCCGAATCTTTCCTGCGCTGTCTCTTTTGTCATTCCGATCACATTAAATGCACGAGCCTGTATTTCCGGAACCGTGATACGTATTGCTCCTGAACCTAATTCTATTCCATTCAATACTAAATCATAAAGATCAGCATAAACCTTTTCAGGACTTTTCTCTAAAAATTGCAAATGCTCCTTCTTAGGCATCGCAAATGGATTATGCAGGAAATCCCATTTTTCTTCTGTTTCATTCCATTCAAACATCGGAAAATCTATGACCCAGCAGAATTTGAATTCTCCTTCCTTGATTAATTTCAAATCCTGCCCTAATTTATTCCTGAGTTTGCCTAAAATCTCATTTGTTTTTGATTTTTTATCTGCTATGAAGAATAGAACCCCTGATTTTACTTTTGCTCTTTCCAACAATTTCTTCTGCAGATCAGATGAAAAGAACTTCACTATGGAACTTTCAAGACCATTTGAAGTTACTTTCATCCATGCTAGACCTTTTGAACCCTGCTCTTTGGACCACTCGATTAATTTATCAATATCTCCTCTTGTCATTTCTTTATCCACAGGAAGGCACTTTACAACTTCTGCATCTTTGAATATACTGAAATCAGATTTCTTTGCAATATCTGTTATATCAACTAATTCTAATCCGAATCTTAAATCCGGTTTATCTGAACCATACTTATCCATTGCATCATCATATTTTATTACAGGGAATTTAGGGAGTGTGATATTCAATGCTTTTTTGAATACATCCTTGCACATACCTTCAAGCATCTCTAATATATCTTTCTGCTCTATGAATGACATCTCTACATCTATCTGGGTGTGTTCCGGCTGCCTGTCAATCCTCAGATCTTCATCTCTCAGACATCTTGCTAATTGGAAATACCTATCAAATCCTGAGACCATGAGCATCTGTTTATAGATTTGAGGAGATTGCGGCAAAGCGTAAAACTTTCCAGGATGGACTCTGCTTGGAACAACATAATCTCTTGCTCCTTCCGGAGTTGACGCTATCAGCATAGGAGTTTCTATCTCTATGAAATTATTTTTAGAAAGATACTCTCTTACATATTGAGCAATCTGATGCCTGAAAATTAACCTATTCTTCATGACAGGCCTTCTCAAATCCAAATATCTGTACTTCAACCTCATCTCTTCATTTGCAACAATTCTGTCATCTATTTCAATCGGAGGAACGTCTGATTTGTTCAGGACATTTAATTCAGAGACTACTAACTCGATTTCTCCTGTTGTCATATTTTTATTTACCATGCCTTCTTTCCTGGAAACAACTTTTCCTTTTACCTGAATTACGTCTTCTCTCCTTAATTTGTCAGCTTCTTTGAAAAATTTAGAATCAGGATTGAACACTACTTGAGTCAAGCCGTATCTGTCTCTTAAGTCTATGAATATTATTCCGCCGTGGTCTCTTCTTGTATTTACCCAGCCGCATAGGACTGTTTCTTTGCCTACGTTAGACTTATTCAACTCTCCGCATGTATGTGTTCTGAGCATAGGATAAAGGCTATAGAGTATATTTATAAAGGTTTTGAGGTATTTTATATATGGATTTTTATAAAAAATAAGCTTATATATTAGTTATTTCTGGTACCATAGATGGCAAATGAAATTAGTATGAGCTTGTTGACAAGAGTCGGCTTAATAGGGATAGCTGGAGTCATTGCGCAATCTATGGAAACATCTACTCAAACAATTCCAAAGGTTGTTCCGACTCCTTATTTTTCAAGAAGTTTGCCAAGACCTGAACCTGTCAGAGAAGAAAGACCGCCTATTTATGCCATTGAACCTGAAGACCCAATGGAAGATGTTGAAGGAAAAATTGGAATTGGAAGCGCAAGAAACCGCTATAGAAAACCAAATAGCTCAACTAATGGAAAACATGACAATGTCTTAGGATTTAGAGAATTCTATTCTTTTAGATCCCTTGGTTTATAATTTTTTAAGAAACTCTTTTTATATGAATTAAATCTTCTTTTCTTTATTGCAATTCTTACTTCCTTAAGCATGTTCTGAATGAAATAGATATTATGATAGCTAAGATAATGATTAACAGTATATTCATTCAATTTCCATAGATGTCTCAAAAATGCTCTTGAGAATGTTTTGCATACAAAGCAACTGCAATTTTCATCCAATGGTCTCTTATCTTCCTTATATTTTCCTTTATCCAGATCCAATAATCCTTTGCTTGTGAATATCGCCCCATGTCTTGCATTTTGAGTTGGAAACTTTGAATCTAAGCAATCTATTCCATGCGAAATAGCTTCCAATATATCTGGAGGATCTCCTATGCCCATGAGATATCTTGGTTTTTTAGGATCTAAAAATTGTTCTGAATGATCAACGACTTCATAAGCCTGTGATTTAGTCTCTCCCATACCTAATCCGCCTATTGCAAATCCGTCGAAATTAATCTTATTCAAATCCAAGCAGCTTTGTTTCCTTAATTTTTTATCTAATCCGCCTTGTGTTATTCCGAATAGTAATTGAGGTGATTTTGACTTCTTTTTCAATTCGTCATGATGTTTCTTGCATCTTTTGGCCCATAATGTCGTTCTTCTTGTCGCATCTGCAATCATTTTCTTTGAATGATTGACAGGATGAGGCATGTGATCCAGACACATTGCAACATCAGAGCCTAAATCCAACTGAATCTCCATATTCTTTTCCGGAGTCAATTCTATCTTTTGTTTTGTGAAGGGATTATGAAAATTGACAGCTTTGTCATTTATAGAGATAAACAAAGATGGAGAAGCCATCTGGAATCCTCCTGAATCTGTGAACTGAATGCCATTCCATCTTGTGAAATTATGTATTCCTCCCATTCTTTTTACAAAATCAACTCCTGGCTTGAAAGATAGAATCATTGCGTTAGAGATCAATGCTTGAACTCCGGCTTGCGATAAATCCATAGGACTCATGAATTTGACTGTTCCTTTTGTCGCGACAGGCATGAAAAAAGGCGTTTCAGCTTTTCTTTTTCCTACTTTCAATACTCCTGTCCTTGCTCTTCCGTCTGTTTTAATTATTTTGAATGTCATAATAGAACCACATTAGAGTCTTTTACCAATGATTTGAACATTTCCGCATCCTGTTGAGTTCCTAATAATGAACCGTAATGCATAGGAATTGAAGTCTTTGGTTTCAGATAATTGACTAATTGCGCAGCTTCATTTGAATTCATTACAGTCTGTCCCGATACAGGAACAAGCATCACATCCAATCCATGAAGATTCTTCATCTCAGGAATAACATCTGAGTCTCCTGTGTGATATATTGTTTTTCCATCGAGTTTGACTATGAATCCTACCCATTGGTTGTCTTTCATATGGAAATGTATTTTATTATTGTAAGCCGGAAGCACAATGACTTCAAAATAAGGTGATGCTATCTTATCGCCTGGTTTTACAAGTTTTACATCTTTTACTGGCAAACCTGCTAATTTACTTTGACAATCTGGAACTGTCATGATTATCGTCTCGGGCTTTATTATTTTCTTGATGTCAGCTACTGAACAATGATCATAATGCTCATGAGAAATTAAAATATAATCTGCTTTTTCTCCTTCATTTATCTGGAAAGGATCAAAGTATATCACTTTTCCTGACTGAGAAATTATCTTGAAGCATGAATGAGATATCTTAGTTATGTCCAGGCCTTCAATTATCATTTTACTTTGAAGCGATCTCCATCAGACTGAATAATCTTTCTTCATCAAATGCTTTTGCGAATATCTGCAACCCCACTGGGACTCCATCTATTACTCCGATAGGAACCACTCCTGCACATATTCCTGCAAGATTTGCAGGGATTGTATATGCATCAAATGCGTATTCCGCCTTTGGATCAAGTTTCTCTCCCAATTTATTTGGCAGCAACGGAGTAGTAGGCAAAATAAGAAAATCTGTGCTTTCAAATGCTTTATTTATCGTTTCTGCAATCAATTCTTTTGCTGCAAGAGCTTTTCTGTAATATCTTCCGCCATGTTCTGCCCTTGAAATCTCTCTTCCTCCAAGGATTCTTCTTAGGACCTCATCTGAGCAGCTTTCTTCCACTTTCTTTCCGTATTTTCTTCCGTCAAATTTTCTTGTTCCTGAGAATAACTCAACATAAACTATCGGATAATATGTTTGTATGGCCAATTCGACATTTGGAAGATCAATATTCTCTATTTTTGTCTTTAACTGTTTTGATAATTCTTCCGCTTTCTTCTTGACTAAATCATAGATTCTCTTATCCTGGCATAATTTCTCGAATTGTTTGCTCATCGCAATTTTGATATTATTTGATCTCTTCAATTCAGAATATTTTTGGACAGGCTTGTCGTATGTT
>CAZNFC010000028.1:0-10841 GCA_964572885.1 uncultured Methanosarcinales archaeon | reverse complement strand
TTTTAATTCTGCCAATTCATGACTGTATCCTTTCAATGACTTTGCAAGATTTGAAAGAAGGAATCCTGTTGAGTCGCCTATGTTCTTGATTGCAAATTCAGCAATCGAAACAACCATTCTTCCTGCTCCTTTATTTCTTGTTAGCATTCCCTCGACGCCATTCAAATTACCTGCGTCGTTTGCTAGCTCTTCAAGAGTTACTGTGTCTAGGAAAACTGGAGAAAATGAGCCAGGTATTTGTGCTGGAATGTAACCAAATCTACTCGAAATTGGACTCTCTCCCGCCCTCATTCCTGCTTCGTTGTGTCTCATCTTTATCTCTTTTTTGTTTTTGTGTCTATTTCCTTTTGTTCCCTAACTTCATATTGTATCTCTCAATAACTTCTCTGCCTTTTTGAACAAAGCTTTCTCTAAATTGAATGTGATTTTTCTTATTTTTTTATTAGCTGAAGCTAACCATCCTACTTCTGATTTGATCAATCCGACATCATTGAAACCTAAAAAGAAAGTTCTTACCATCCTTTCAGTCAATGGTTCTTCGTTGTACTGCTTGCACATCTCCATGTACTCCTTGTAGACATCCCCACCTATCTGAACTTTTTTCTGATTCTTAAGCATAGTTAAATACAATATTTTCTGATGCTTAGTCAATGATGCAACCGTATTCAAGATTGTATTATTTTCCAGATTAGCATCTGCTTCTGAAACAACATCTAATGTTATCTTTGTCTCATTTCTTGCCATAGTGATTTTAGCGCATGCATCCAATAATTCCAAAGCTCTTCTTGCGTCTCCTCCTCTTGTAGCTTCAATCTCTGCAATCTTGCTTATCACAGAATCTGTGCACACATTAGGCTTCAATGCTAATTTTGCCCTGTCTCTTACTATATCTTCAAGTTCTTCTGCATTATATGGGGTGAATATTATCTTCACCCTTCCGAATGCAGATTGAGTCCTTGGTTTTATGTAATCAGAAACTCTTACATCATTTGAAATGACTATTGTTGAAACCTTTGCTTTAGTGTCATTCAACCTGCTTAACCTGTAAAGGATGTCGTCTCCTGATTCCCTAAGGACATAATCAATCTCATCTAAAAGAATAAGGATATTAGAATCTCTTTTTTCTAATTCTTTTGTAAATTCTTCCACTGCTTTTGCCCTGTTCCATCCCAATCTTGGATATTCTTTGTCAGGATTCAATTGCGAAAGCAATTCGACTAAGATCGTCGTCTCTGATCTGTTCTCAGAACAGTTGACATATAATTTTTCAAACTCTATCTTGTTTTTCTTCGCTTCACTGCTCAGTTTTTCTGAAAGTTCAAGCAATAAAGAAGTCTTTCCTGTTCCGGGATTTCCATATACAAACACCCCCGATACTGCAGAATTCATCAAGATAGGAGCCAGTTCCATTATCAGCTCATTCTTCTGTTCGGTCCTGTGCAATAATCCGCTTGGCGGATGCAAAGCATATATCAAATCCCTATTTTTGTATATAGGATTTTTCAGCACCGATTCAAAGCTTATTTCTTGTGACATAACCAACCCCCAATAACAAGCAACACTTGTTAGAATTAGAGAGGGGTCGGTTATTTATATATCTTTCCTTTTATTCCGTTTATGACATCACTTCCGATGGTTCTAATGGTTCTTTTCAAGCCCATTAAGACCTGTGCTGCCAATCCTCGAAAAAGCAAAGTATAAAAGCAAGATGTGATTGAATAAAACATGACCCTATACGAAATCCTGGTCAATAGGCCTTGTGTATGGATTCTAAAGGAGCTTTATGAAGCTGAAGTTGTCAATAAGAAGATCTACACCATAAGAGCTTCTGACCTCAAAAAGACGCTTGATGACGATCCTTACCGATTTATAGCCATACTTGAAAGAAACGAGTTATTACATGTTGATGAGGTTAAAGGCGATAAGGTCATTTCATTGAATCAGAAAGGAAAGGATTTCTTCAGATTATTTGATAAGTTGAAAGTGCTTACTGAAAGCCAGGTAAAGATAATAAGGGACAGTCCGATTGCAACAGTTGAATATAATCTTACTGATGCTGAGAAAAAAGCTTTGTTTACAGTCTATAAGATTACAAAGGAAGTTGGAGATGAATTGCCGATAAATTCATTGATACTTGAAGATAAAACCCAGGATATCGCTTATGATAAGCTGCAGAAATTGAATTTAATCGCAAAAATCAAGAATCCTAAAGGAAAAGGGATGACGATCACATTGACGCCTTCTGGAAAGAAAGTGATACAGCATGAGATCGGTGAAAGGCTGAAATAATATTAAATGACATATACATACAGGAAATTATTAGATGAAGGTTGGAAAGAAGGAGGGCACGGAAACCCCCGATCCGGGGATTTGGAAGGGTCTTTATCTAAATTTTTTGAAGAAATAAAAGACAAGCCAACGACTATTGTCGTTGTTTCTGCAAATAGTATAGATCCTAATGCATTCAAGTACAAGAAAGGAGAATATGTCTTGTTCTATAAATGAATGATTCTTTTTAATTGTTCTAAAGGCAATTTTGTCTTTACGCCGTTGACGTTGTAATGCACTCTTGTGCCTTTGCATTTCTTAAGCAATGATTCATAATTAGGGACTGTGATTTTTAGTTTTTTACATAATGAATGAATATCATAGCAACCTACAATATCCGATTCATCGTATATTGTTTCCAATAGCTTCTTTGCCTCTTTATCCTCTGTCTGAGAAAGCATCTTTTTTACTAAGTTTTTATAATTTAAGCTGCCTGTGAATAAAGGGCCTATAGCGACACAGCCATCCTTGAAATTTTTATCAGATACTTCATATCCCAATGTCTTTGGATCATAAAGAATGTACTTATGCTGTTTGACAAGTTCATCGCAATCTTTTCTTCCTTTTATGCATCTGAAAAATACTCTGACATAATGCTCTTTGGTATATGAGAATATAGGAATCAATGCTTTTTCGTATTGCATCCCTATCAATTGGACTTTTCTGATTAATATTCTTAAAGCAGATTCATGCATGAATCCTGTCCTGTATGTATCTGCCCAGTATGTTCTTTTTGAGGTCTTTGGATATGTCCCGCATAACACAGAAGTGTCTGTCGCAGTTATGCCTAATATGCCTCCTCTTGATATATGTTTTATTGAAGAATCAAGAAAATCATTAGGGCTCCCAAACGGATCGATATCTATATAATCGAATCCTGCTGATCCTGCGAGGAATAAGTTAGCATCTTCAGAATGAACTTCTGCCTTGACTTTGTTTATTTTTAAATTCTTCCTTATCTTATCTGATGAATTCATGTCATTTGCAAATAATCTTTCTATCTTTCCTTTTTTTAACTCTTTCAACAATCTTATAGATCTTACTCCTGTTCCTGCCATTATATCCGCAACTTTCATTTGTTTATTATCAACAGAGTTAAGTAATAATACAGTCAAATCCCTATTCAATTTCATGACCGGATTATAGAATACTTCCAGTTTCTTAGAAATCTTTGATTCCTCAGGAACTTCTATGATAGCCAAGCCTTCCTGTATTTTCTTCATATTCTGCTTATTTTGATGGAGATATTTAAGCATATCCAAAAAAGCTATAAATAAGCTGTCTATCGAACTAGATATGGTGTTAGAATACTTCGGTCTTTTGAATTCATATCTTAATGGATTTTTTTCAGGACATATTCTTTTGATATCACACATGTTTGCTGCAGTATTTTTAGTATTGACTGAAACAACGATAAATCTTAGGATAATAACTCCAGTAATAGATGAGCTTGAAGGAATGATGCTTGGAAGCATTCCTCTGCTTCCTACATTAGTGACTGCATTCATGTTCATGGTATGGGCGACTGCTTCAATATATGTATATCAGTACTTGTTCCAATGGGTTTTATCGAAATATCAGAGTGTTCTTACTTTGCTGATTATCGGAATATTTGTTTTGATTACAATTGCAGTCAATATAAAATACAGAGACTAAAGCTTTTTAAACAACCTTCTTAACGTTATTTCCATGGTAATTAGAAGCCCCATATGCACAGTTGTAGGTCATGTAGACCACGGAAAAAGCTCCGTATTAGATTGGATTAGAGGCACTTCTATTGTTGCTTCAGAAGCAGGAGCAATCACTCAGGCAATAGGAGCTTCAAGTGTTCCTCTTGAGATAATAAAAAAGAAATGCGGAGAGTTATTGACGAAAATAAATATCAAGTTCTCCATACCTGGATTGTTATTCATTGACACACCCGGACATGCTGCGTTCTCTAATCTAAGAAAAAGAGGCGGGAACTTGGCTGATATCGCGATAGTTGTTGTTGACATCAATGAAGGATTCAAGCCACAGACTATTGAAGCCATTGAAATATTAAAAAGCTATAAGACGCCTTTCATAATTGCTGCAAACAAAATAGATTTATTGAATGGATGGCAGCAGAAAAATAAATTATTGCTTCAGGACATATCAGAACAGAATGAGCACGTCCAGCAGTTTTTTGATGAGAGATTGTATTCATTAGTGAGAAGCCTTTATGATGTTTCTAAATTAGATGGAGAAAGATTCGACAGGGTCTCTGATTATACTAAACAGATCGCTATCGTTCCGTGTTCTGCTCGTACTGGTGAAGGGCTGCCTGAATTGCTTATGACATTGATAGGATTGGCGCAAAGATACTTGGAAAAGAATTTAGAGATAAACTCAGAAGATGCAAAAGCCATCGTTTTGGAAGTAAAAGATGTCAAAGGATTGGGTAAGGCCATGGATGTAGTTCTCTATGATGGAGTATTAAGAGTGAATGATACGATTGTTATCGGCGGACTTGAAAAACCTACTGTAACAAAAGTAAAAGCTATCTTTGTTCCCGGTTCTATGGGAGAATTGAGAGACAAAAGGACTAAGTTCGAATCAGTAAAGGAAGTCGTTGCTGCATCAGGAGTTAGAATATCTGCTACTGATATAGATGAAGTTGTTGCAGGAGTCCCTTTGGTTTCAACTAAGAATTTAGAGGAAGCTAAAAATGAAGTACAGCAAGAAATCCAGGAAGTCACACTGCAGACTGAAGAAAAAGGAGTTGTTGTAAAAGCAGATTCTCTTGGAAGTCTTGAAGCAATGATAGTTTTATTGAAAGAGAAGAATATCCCTGTATCATCTGCTTCTATAGGGAACATAACAAGAAAAGATTTAGCCAATGCTGAAACTCAATATGTGAAAGACCCTTTGTTTGGAATCGTTCTTGGATTTAATGTTTCTTCCGATATTCATTCAGATAAAATAAAGGTGCTTGTAAACAATGTCATCTATAAATTGATCGAAGACCTTGAATCATGGAAATCCGAATCGGAGAAGCGAATAGAGCAGAAAGAACTTGAAGGATTGGTTAGGCCATGCAAGATACAGTTATTGAAGAACTATATATTTAGGCAGTCAAGTCCTGCTGTGATTGGAATTGAAGTATTGGGAGGAAAACTCAGAACAGGAATTCCTCTTATGAATGATAAAGGTAAAATTATTACATCCGCAAAAGCAATTCAGGTCGAGAAAAAATCTGTAACTGAAGTCACTGAAGGAAAACAGGCTGCGTTATCAATGGATAATGTTGTTATCGGAAGAACTTTGAATGGAGATGAAATACTTTATTCTTCAGTTCCTCCAAATGACTTCAAGAAGATGAAAGAATTCAAGAAAGCTTTATCATCTAAAGAGATCGAGATATTGAAAGAAATTGCTTCTATAATGAGGAAAGATAATCCGGTTTGGGGGATTTGATGAGGAATTTTAATTTTTTAAATTCAAAAGAATCCAAAGAAATAGCTAAAACCATAAATGAGCAATGGGATGCTGATTTCAAGTTTGATGATTTTGTCGTAAAAAGCCTGAAAGACAAGATATATATCGTTTCAAGAGATTTGGAGAAGATTGAATATAAGAATTACAATATAGAGCAGATTGGGCTTTACATCGCTCATATAAACGAAAGAAACGAGATAAGGCTGAGCATTGAAGGCTCACAAATAATAGGACCTAAAGCAAAGAAGAACGTTATTGACATCGAAAAATTATCTAAGTTATGGATGGCAGGGCAGGATATCCCATTCAAGACAGATTGCGAAGGTGTTGTAATAATCAAATCAGGAGATGACTATTTAGGCTCAGGAAAGATAGTCACAAAAGAAATTTCTGTCTTTGATGAAGAAGGCAATCAGAAGAAAGAGATGCAGCAGATGATTCTTAATTTTGTTCCTAAGACAAGAAGACATGTAAAGGATTAGATAAATATTTATACAAGATTAGTATTGACATTCTATGGCATATGACTATTGGGAATCGCAAAGAGAAAGGGGCAACTATCTCACTTTGGATTCTGTATGCAAAGACCTTGTTCTTGTAAAAGAAGAGAGATTATCCAAGAGACAACCTTTAGAAGTAAGAAAGACACAATACGAGGCAGCCATGAAATTGACCTCTCCTCTTGACATATTTCATCTCTATGTCAAACCGATATTCCCGAAGGACTTTAAAGAAATATTTTTGCCGATCAGCGAGCTTAAACGTATGCTTGGCAAATATCCAGAATTTATAAGAGATGCCAGAAGAATATGTGAAGGGAAAGAAACAGATACAGGATTGGTTGACAGAGTTTATTCAGTTTTCAAAAATAAACGAAGTTTTTGGGCAACGATGCATGGGATCAGTGAGGCAAGTCATATAACACCAGAAATACTAAATATGACAGTGAACATCTAAGAAGCTCCCCATATCTCATCTCCTACGTAATGTATTGATTTAACTACTCTTCCTGTCTTGAAGTCTCTCATCTCTTTAGAATTGAATAATGCTTTTCCTACTGCCAATGGTTTCTTGTTATTTACATCAATTATAGAGACAAAATCTCCTGCGTTTATTCCATCTTCAACTTCAACTACTCCTGGACGCATAACATCTGCTCCCCCTACAACAAACTTCACTGCACCCATGTCAACCGTAATCTTCTTGAGAAAATTTGACTTCTGCAATAACTTCAATGTAGGAACATACCTGTCTTCAGCAGTAAAGAAGTACAGTTGCTTATTTGAATAAAGTAATTTATTCTCGACATCTAATTGAATAAGATCTTTTTTATCGAATAATTCAACACCATACTGAGCTTTAATGCTTTCCTGTAATGTTTTAATCTCAGACTTGCTTAATGTCTTCATCATTTTAAGTGCTTGAAATATTCTATCTGCCTTAATCTTTTAAGAGCATCTTTCTTGCTTCTATAACCCTTGCTTAACTTCTTCTTTCCTGTGTGATTGAACACATAGTAAAGTCCTGCCCTTTTCTTTATCATCTATTTAAAAGGATGCGTAAAACATTATAAATCTTTTCCCTATATTAACGTACATGGCAAAGCTTGCTAAAGTTGTTGATGAGAAAGGATTAGTTCCTCATGATAGATGGAAGAAGGTAATTGACAGCCTGAAGGATAAAGTTGAAGGAGAACCTTCTAAGGAAAGATTGAAACAGGCGATAATTGAGGCAATCAAGAAAAGAATTCCTTCAGAGCCATTCGGATTGTTCTTCTCAGGAGGAGTTGATTCTTCATTGATTGCATTGATATGCAAGCAGTTAGGATTGAAATTCACATGCTATACAGTAGGATTCAAGAGTGAAGAAGGCGAACTTCCTAATGATATTTGGTATGCAAGAGAAGTAGCAGAGAAATTAGGATTGAATCATGTTGAAAAAGTATTCAATCTTAAAGAAGCAAGCGAAATGATGAAGAAAGCGATGAAAGTGTTTCCTATCCCGAAAGAATGGGACACGACTTACTTTGTTACATTAGATGTCGCTTCTGTTGTTATTGCTGCAGCTTCAATTGCA
This sequence comes from uncultured Methanosarcinales archaeon, assembly GCA_964572885.1. GTDB lineage: Archaea > Nanobdellota > Nanobdellia > Woesearchaeales > UBA10107 > UBA10107. The sequence continues at coordinate 2,978 of CAZNFC010000028.1, read as the reverse complement.
AAAGAGAAGATATTCTTTGGAGGATTAGGCTCTGAAGAGATATTTGCAGGATACAAAAGACATGAGAAATCAGATGATATAAATGAAGAATGCTGGAAAGGATTGAAAGACATGTGGTCAAGAGATCTATTCAGAGATGTTACATTAGGAGGAGCTTTGAAGATTGATCTATTAGTCCCTTTTTTAGATGAAGATGTTGTTGTGGAAGCAATGAAGTTCTCCGGAGATGATAAGATAAAAGGAGAGCATAAGAAGGTTATTTTGAGAGAAATAGCAGAGGAGATGGGACTTCCAAAAGAATTCGCATGGAGAAAGAAGCAAGGAGCTCAATATGGAAGCAAATTTGATTTAGCTATTGAAAAACTGGCAAGAATGAATGGATTTGAAACAAAAAGAGAATATGTTGAAAGCTTGAGTAAGAGTAAGAAGTAAATTATAATTAATATAAACTCATATCTGTGAGTATTTAGTGTATGAAAAAATGTTACTTGTTTTTCTATGTAAGTTGTGGCAGGAAGCTTGTGATTCATGCCTGATTATTTCTTGGAATTATCTTCTTCTCTGCCAATCTTAGATGCTCCCTTACTGTTGAAAGAGATAGATTTTCTTGTTTCGCCAGTTTTCTTAAATCTGTTTTCCTTGGGAAATCATAATAACCATTTTTGACTGCTGAGTCAAAGACTCTTTTTTGCTTTTCTGTCAATTCAGGAAGAACGCTTATTATTGATATATTGCTGATTTTCTGCTTCCTAAACTTTAGTATTTTTGATCCTTGCTGTGATTGTATTGATTCAAGTAGCTTTTTGATTTTATTTTGTTTCCAGCTTGCAAATTCTGTAGTATAATTGCCTTCTGATGAAAGCAATATGGGTTTTGTGAATATGATATATGGATTGTATAGAACAGATGCTCCTAAACTCTCCTCCAAGACTAATGTGATAAAACCTTTGTTTTCTTCCTGAAATAAAACGCTTCTTTCCTTTCTCAAATCCTTCAGAAACGCCTTCTTATTCTTTTCATCTCCAATGATAATTCCTGCAATAACGGCATGCAACACTTTTCCTGCAGGATATGCAGAAACAGGATACCCGCTTAAAGATATATTATGTTTAACTGCCAACTTTGCAAGATATCCTTCTCCCTTAATCTGTGCTTTTGCTGTCCACATGGCCTTGCCTAGTCTAGCTGTCTTAAATAGCTTTCTATTGAGCCAAACTATTGCGGGTCAATAAATATAACTTGAAAACGTACACTTTCAGTATGAACAAATCAAAGGAATCGCAAATAAGAAAACCTTACCAATTTCTTCAAAAAGTCCCATATATTGCAGGCATGGCTCTTGGGCTCAGCATTGCTGTCTATTATCCTTTTGTAATGCACGATCATAAGGACTACGATTTATTTGAAAAGCAAAAATCTTCAATTATACAATCCATTGATGATGTTATCTTGTCTCCTTTTGTCAGGAAGGTTGATCTTGCTAAGTTACAACATAAGATAATGGATTTGAGCAAATGTGAAAACTGGCGTTGTGAAATCAGTAATAGAAATTCGTTTGATGCTTCAATAAAAGAGGTTCAACTTTGTTTTAATGAGTATGATAAGCTAAATAAACATAATCACTTGCTTAAAAGAGAACTCTTTTACATCAGGGATTTAAGTGAGTATAAGCTTATGCCGACAGGTTACGATGGCCTCGCATTTTTAGGAAGCATGGTTCTTGGGGGAACTCTTGCGATTGTTTCAATTTTAAAGTACATTAATAGATTCAAGTCACGCGCTTCTAAGTAAGTATACTTCATTTTTAGAATTAACGTTTGCAGTTATCCATAAATAATCGCCCGGCCGTCTAACTGGATTTTCCAACACTTTTTTGATCATTCTTCTACTGTCTCTAATGCTCCTACGATATGCAGCAATTGAGTTCTTGTGTAAGAGTCAATCTCAGAGCTTGAAGCCAATTCATCGAGTTCATGGGATGCCTTATTGACTTTCATCGAGATGTCTCCTTCTGCAGACAATATGGAAACAATCTGGTTGATTTTTATCTTAAGATTTTTTGTCGCTGAAGCATCATCAGATATTTCTCCAAGCAAATCAATTATATCAGAAATAGCTGTCATTCAATCACTCCTTCATTTCTTTCATCAGCTGTTGCTGTATCTTTCCAGCTTCTTCCCTGAACTTGTCTTCCTGTTTCTCAAGAACTTTCAATCTGGATGAAAATAATTCTTTTTTGTGCTCTAATTCTTTTTTCAAATCTGACTTATTTGATGAGATCATTATGTTTCCTACAATTTTGTAAGCTGTGCTTGCTTTATCTATTTCTGATAAAGCACTCTCGACTTCAATCAACTGCCCCTGAAACTGCTGTTTCTGGACTATTACTGTATGAAGCGACTGCTCAAGAATTTGAAGCTGTTTGACATTCTCTTGGTTCATCTTGCCTTTACTTTAGTAGGGACTGTTCTCTGTTTGTACAGCATCTTTCCGCCGCAATAAGGACATCTGACCATCCTTCTCAATGATGTAGAATCAATAGCTTTTCCGCAATCAAAACATTTGTATTCAACCACTTTCGCTTCCCTCTGATTTTTCTTCTTTCTTCAATGCGTATGCTGCTCCTGAGAATTTTGCCTTGCACCCTCTGCATTCCCATATTCCTGAAGCTATCCTTTTAACTTTGACTCTTGAACAGAACGGGCATTTTTGATTTACATGATATACTTTCTCAAGATCTCCAATCTTTTGTCTTGTAGTTCTACCATATCTTACTCCAAGCTTCTTTGCCGGTCCGCCTGATTTCTTTATTATTTCTGCCATTTTGAATGTGAATATGATATTGGATTGCCACGGGTCAGAACCTTTGGTTCCGACACCTCCTAAATATGATATGGGGCTGCCCGGATTCGAACCGGGGTCCCAAGGTCCCAAACCTCGAAGGATAACCAAGCTACCCCACAGCCCCGTGTATGGAT
>CAZNFC010000027.1:0-10939 GCA_964572885.1 uncultured Methanosarcinales archaeon | reverse complement strand
AATCTGGAAAATAAACCGGAAAGCATGAATACTATCTTGAATCAAGGTATATATAATGCATTAAGCACTTTAATACAATATGCAGGAAATAAAAGATGACAGAGATAAAACCTCCGAAATTATTGGAACTGACTCGCGGAAAGAGTACATATCACACATTTGGAGATATTAAAAATGGAAAAGGATGGCCATACGTCTCAAAAGTAAGTCCATGTATATGTGAATATAATCTTGACTTTGTTGTAGGGTGTGTCGCCAATTCCAATCCTTACATATGGACCCCCGCAGAAGTCGCATCAGGAGAAATATTGACCAAACCGAGAGATGCGATACTTGGAAGACTTGATCAGACACTGGAAGCGGCTGCTTCTAAACTGAATCCTAAATTGAATCCTGAAATCAGATACACAAAATATTTCCCGGAAAGCCTGAAAGAAAGGATATGGAGAATCATAGAAGAACAGGTCACAGAATATAAAGAATCAAGAAGCGAAGCGGATTTATCAAGATTTTTTAAAGATGGATTTATAAGCGATGGAAGAAAGAACGGATGCACATATTGCTATGCAAAGAAAGTAAATGGGAGACAGGCGATATTTGTCGATGACATTGATTCGTCAGGGTTGGAAAGCCAGCTAAGAGCTATTTCTGAAGACAGTGAAGCTATTGCCGACGGAGTCATCAAGACAGACGAAAATAAAAAATTAAGGATTACAGTAAGAGTAGGGAAAAATACGGAAGGTGCGTCAATATTCCATCTTAATCCTCTCTTGAAATTCCTTGAATTATGCGACAGATATGGAGAAGAACTTAGAGAGAGAAATACTAAGTTCAGCGGAATAAGCGCACATATTCCTACAAAATTCTTATATTTTGACAAAAAAATAGCGGAATTGCTGGTTAAAACACAGTCTTCCCTGGGATACAGCTTAGCATATGAAGATCTGGAGAGAGGAACTATGTTGTTTGGTTTCGATAATGAATACAGGATGGAATGTGCAAAGAGATACGCCGAAGCTGGAGTCTCCACTATGCTGAGAGTCTCGCATGATTGCAGCGTCTCTTTTGAGAGAGCCCAGGAGATGGGAGCACATATATTTGAGATAAGAGATTTTCTTCTTTCAAATCCATCAGTCAAGGGACAGCTGATACCTATTAGACTTCAAGGCCAATCAGACATGATGGCAATCACAGGAAAATCAAGAGATGAATTAAAGCACGAAGGAAATCTTGATTTATTCAAAAATAACCAGTCAGAAGGGGGACATAAGCCAAGGATGAATGTAGAGAGTGTGCCTTCAGGAATACATGATGATTATAGAAAATTATTTACTGAGGGCAGTCACCTTCATGTATGCGCCGATCTTGGAAATACCTTTTACTGCGACAGCTGCAGAATTCCTGGATTGTTAAAAGCCAAGATACCTCATAAGCGTCTGATTGCTGTTAAAAAATCCAAGCCTGAAGAGCACTCTCGAAGGCAAACAAGTTTTATATAGTGAATAGTACTGGATTTCATTCATGGTTCTGAAGATAAACCAGATGACGCAGGACGGCGCTGTAGATCTAGCCTTGAACACGATCGATATCGGAAAACAGGCATTGGTTTTTGTAAATACAAAAAGAGGAGCCGAAAAATCAGCAGAAGACATCTCTAAAGTCCTTAAAAAACAGGGGATAAATACAAATCACGAGCTTTCTGAAGAATTAAGAAATGATCTGAGCAGACCTACAAGGCAGTGCGAAAGGCTGGCAGAGATATCAAAGCAAGGAATAGCTTTTCATCACTCAGGATTGACTTCTAAACAAAAAGAGCTTATCGAAGACAATTTCAGGAATGGAAAGATAAAGATAATATGCTGCACCCCTACTTTGGCTGCAGGAGTTGATCTTCCTGCTTACAGGACAATCATAAGAGACTTGAAAAGATTCGGAGTAAGAGGATACACATACATCCCTGTACTCGAATATCTGCAGATGTCCGGAAGAGCAGGACGTCCGAGATATGATGTCGAAGGCCAGAGCATAATAGTGACATCAACTGAATCAGAGAAAGAAAATGTAACAGAGAAGTATGTCAATGGAAAACCTGAGGATATCGTCTCAAAATTGGCTGTAGAGCCTGTATTAAGGACATACATCTTGAGCCTGATATCTTCTGAATTTGTGAATTCAAGAGAGAAAATAATTGATTTCTTCTCAAAGACATTCTGGGCGCATCAATTTGAAGATATGGACAAGCTTGAAAAGATAATTGACAGGATGATACAGATACTTGATGATTTTGGATTCATACAGACTAAGAAATCTGATTTTGTCTCTGCAAATGAGATAATGGATTCAAAGATAAGAGCGACAGGATTAGGAAAGAGAGTTGCGCAGTTATACATTGATCCCCTGACTGCCCATGAATTCATAGAAAACATAAAAAGACTTGGAAAAGATAAACCGAGCGTATTTGGTTTGCTGCATATGATTTCAAACACATTGGAGATAAGACCGAGACTGAACATCAAAGCTAAAGAATACGAAGAATACACTTCAGTCATTGCAGAACATACAGGAGATCTTCTTGTTGAAGAGCCTTCTCCCTATGAGCCCGAATATGATGATTTTCTTGATGCTGCAAAGACAGCGATGTTCTTCAGCGAATGGATCGAGGAGAAAGATGATGAATATATTCTGGAAAAATTCGACGTACGTCCTGGAGAAAGCAGAGCGAAGATAGAGACTGCAGACTGGCTTCTTTACTCAGGAGAAGAACTATCAAAACTGATTGAATTCCCTTTATTTGCGAGAGAAATATCTAAATTGAGATTTAGATTGAGATACGGAGCGAAGGAAGAATTGCTTACTTTATTGAGATTGAGAGACATAGGAAGAGTAAGGGCAAGAAGATTATTCAATAACGGGATAAAAGATTTAGGAGACGTAAAGAAAGCTGATGTTATGAGATTAAGACAATTATTAGGAGATTCTATAGCTAAATCAATAAAAGAACAGGTCGGAGAAAAAGTTGATATTGAAGTCAAGGAAAACAAGAGAAAAGGGCAATTAAGCCTGAAAAAGTTCTCTAAGAAAGACAATTAGCATCGGCTCGACTTTTTTTGGTGGCATAAATTGAACTTTTCTCTCTGGAACCTCGAAAAGTTCTATTAATCGACTTTCTGAAGTCTCGCAGATTGATGCTAATCGTCAATATGCCTCTAAGAAAGATTTAAATAATGGTTCGTAGCTGATTTTTTATAAGGTGCATGACATGGGTTTTTTTACTGACAGAATATTATTGACTTTATTCATATTCAGACTCAAGACAAAAAGAATAGTCAAGTCTGCGATCTCTGGAAAAATAAACTATTACGCAAAATCTTATGCTCCTTTTGTGATTGGATCACTGATTGTTTTGTGGGCTTTGTTCATATATTTTTTATGAGTTCATTAGATATTTTCTATATAGAAAATAAATAAGTTGAAATATAAGCTTAGATTCTTGACTCACACAATGAATAATACATTAATATCAAAAACAATTGCTTGTTTAGGAGGATTAGCCTTAATTGCATCTATTGAAAGCTGTGCTCCTGTCTCTGTAAAGCCGACAAATCCTGCTTCAAGCAAATATATCATGAAAGATAATAAATATTCAGCAATGATAAAAGCTGCTCCAGAAGGCTCTGAAGTTCCTGTCGGAGATGGTTATTGGTCAAAAGACCCAGAAGGATGGACGAAACATTCAAAGAACGATTCAGAAGAGATTGGAGAGGATTCAGAAGTTCCTTTGGAAATATTGCAAGCTGTTGAAAACGGTGCGAGTATCTACGAAGAAGGCATACCAGAAAATACTCCCGTAATGAATCTTGATCGCTGATTTCTGATAAGGCTTATATACAGTTCAATTAATTTCATATTCAAGCCCTCGTAGCATAGCCTGGATAGTGCACTCGGTTGCGGTCCGAGAGATCGGGAGTTCAAATCTTCCCGAGGGCGGTTATAATAATTTCTCCAACTCTTCCAAAGAACATTCTCCGCAGATGAATTTATTATTATCTTTGTTGAAGAAGAAAGGCACTCCGTTGCAAAACTTAAATTCAGGAACATCCCTCATTACTTTCTCATTCTCGTCATTGTGCCATACTTCTATTTTTGTCAATTGTGTTTTATGTTTCTTCTCAAATTGAGAAACAGTCTTCTCCATCCTTCTGCAATGGATGCATTCAGTACCATAAAACTCAATGAGATTTTCCATGTCTTCCTCTCTGCTGATTGTATAGATTTTCAACTTCTCTCAATGTTGAAGCATCATCTACCCCTCTGTCTTCCCTCAATCTGACTAAGCGCGGAAATCTTAATGCGTATCCAGAACTATATTCCGGACTTTTCTGAATTTCTTCAAAAGCAACTTCAATCACGATCTTAGGTTTAACTACTACAATCTTACTTTTCTTGTCAATTATCAAAGGATTCAATAATTCAGTCATCTCTTCAAATGAAGTACCTTCATCAGATTTCTCCTTGAAGCCTGTCGAGACTCTTCCTATCTCAACAAGTTCATCAGTATCTGTGTCAAGACACGCTATGACAAATGAACTCAGCCACCCTGCTCTTTTTCCTTCGCCTTTTTCTGCTCCTACGATCACTAAATCAAGAGTTTCCATTACAGGTTTTATCTTCACACCATTCCCGACTTTCCTTCCAGGCTGATAAGGAGCATCCAGACTTTTAGCCATCACGCCCTCGTTTCCTGCTTCAAGTGATCTATGATAGAACTCTTCAGCTTCCTTCTCGCTTGAAGTGACAATAGCTTCAGCTAATTTTATCTTGAAAGGAACTTCATGGACTATCTTCTCAATCAATTTTCTTCTTTCCTTGAAAGGTTTCTTCAGACAATTCTCTCCCTCATATTCAACTATATCAAAGACATTCAATTCGACAGGGAATTCCTTTGATATCTTTTCAATATCATATTTTCTTTTTATCCTCTGGGAAATCTTTTGGAAGGCAACATACTTTTTAGTCTTAGAATCATAACCTACTGCCTCTGAATCTATTATGAATTCTTTTGCCTTTACATTGTCATCTATGAACTTTACAACATCAGGAAATTGCTTGGTAACATTCTCCAGTCTTCTTGTAAATAAAGTTATTTTCCCGTCCTTTTTATGAGCCTGTATTCTGAATCCGTCAAATTTATATTCGAATTGAGCAGGATTTCCTACAACTTCAAATGCTTCTTTCAGATTTTCAGCTTTTGGATACAGCATGACCTTTATAGGATTTCCAGGCTTCAATTTTGAACCGCCCAAACCAATAACACCTTTTTCTCTTGCAGTAATTATTACTTCAGAAAAATCATTTACCATATCATAAGCATGCTGAAGAGCATCAGCATACTGATTATATTTCTCCCTGTCTTTTACATCGAAGTTGTTTTCCTTTGCGTCATAAGTAAATCCTATGTCTTTGTCAAAGAAAGCCCATACGATTGCGTCCCTTAAAATTCCATCAGCAACTCCTACTCTTAATTCCTCAAGTACTGTCCTTATTATGTATTTTGCTTCCAATGAAGATGCAGAAGTCAATAATTCAGAAATCAAGTCAACTTTCCTTCCTACAGTCCCTTCCCCTTCAAGTGTTGATAATTTTCTCAAGTTATCCATGACTTTCTTTACAGTCAATTTTGAATGGAACAATGTTGCCTGCTTTTTCTTTCCAATGAGTTCCTGAGCAGTCTCTCCTAAGTCTCCTGACTTTGCCCAGTGATGCTCGACTTTATCTGATGGAATTCCTGATGCTGATGAGATTGCCTTAAGCACCAATTTAGCTGCGACTCCTATCTTCTTCTCTTCTACAGGAGGAAATACGTTACCTTGAAGCAATAAAGATATATAAGGCAGGTCTTCCTTCTTTACCGTCTTTAGAAATTCTGATATTATATGAGTCTTTTCCAGTCTTTTGCTTGTCTTTACAAGCTTCTCATAAACCTCGATTAGATCAGAGTAGTCCATAAGAGTTTCGTCTTGTTTTGGTGTTTAAAAAACTATTGACAATCAATAACTTTATATATAAAACTTATCAAGGAATAATCAATGGACACACTACAGGCAATTGAAAAAAGATGGGGTTGCAGGAAGTTTTCTGATAAAGAAGTTGAGAGAGAATTGGTAGGCACTGTACTTAATGCAGGAAGACTTGCACCTTCTGCAGGAAACCTCCAAGACAGAAGTTTCATTGTGGTAAAAAATGATGAAACAAAGTCAGCTATTGCTGAAGCATGCGGAAACCAAAGCTGGATGCAGACCGCTCCTGTCCATATAATTGTAGTCTCTGAAAATAAGAAAAATAACAAATTCTTCGGCGAAAGAGGAGAAAAGATATATTCGATACAGGACTCCGCCTTCTCTGTCGAGAACATGCTTCTTGCAGCAACAGATCTTGACTTAGGATGCTCGTTAGTTGTAGGATTCAATGAAGAGAAAATAAAAGAATTGCTTGACATACAGGTTCCTGCAAAACCTTATGCAATAATTGCATTGGGTTATGCTTCAGAAAATTCTAAAACAAGCTCAAAATATCCTTTGGATAAATTTGTCTTCTTCGAGAAGTATGGAGAGAAGATAGAAACAGAAGCGGCGTTCGGAGATTTGAGAAACATAAAAGAGAAGATTGCTGTGAAAGCTTTACAAAATGGAGAAAAAGTAAATCCAGAATCACCAAAAATCAGCTGGTCAGACAGGATAAAAGCATTCTTTGGGATGAAGAAGGAAGAATTTGCAGGACATGACAGTTTCATGGAAAATCCAAAACATGAAGAGATACCAAGACAGCTTCCGAAGATATGATTATTTTATCCTTTCCAATACTATTTTTGTCGCTGCTCTCCTCGGAGATATTTTTTCAAGTTTTGACCTTTCAAGAACAAGCTTGGTATTAGTCGATATTTTTTTATCGACAAGTTTAAACATGAGCTGTTTTGTGCCTTTGATGAATTCGACATAGCTTGAGATCACACCGCCTGCGTTAGCGACAAAATCAGGAATCACCAATACTCCTTTTTTGTAAAGCTTGTCTTCAACTTCATATCTCATAGGAATATTGGAGCCTTCGACTAACATTTTTGCCTTTACTTGTTTGTAATTATCCAGTCTTACAAGATCAGGAACTGCTGCAGTGACTAAAACATCAGTATTGACTTTGATTATATCCGGACTTGGAATTATTTTTCCGGGATTATAATTTATTACAGAACCCGTATCTTTCTTTATTTTTGCTAATCTTTTGAAATCTATCCCTTTTTCATTAACTAAACATCCTTTTGAATCTGACACAGCAATAAGTTTCATTCCTTTCTCAGTCAAATCTTTGGCTGTGAACCAGCCTACGTTTCCGAATCCTTCAACAGCAAATGTTGTTGTTTTAACAACTAATTTCAAATGCTTCAACGCAACCAATGTAGATTTTGCAACTCCGTATCCTGTTGAACCTAATTCATGAGGTAATCCTCCTAATTTTACGGGTTTTCCTGTACATGATTTCAGATTCCCGTTGGCTTTTGCAAACCACTCCATTTCCCTTTCAGCCGTATTTATGTCAGGAGCTGCTATGTATTTGCTTGGACAATATTTCTTTATTTTTCTTGAGAAAGCTTTGATATATGATTTCTTTTTATCTGGATTTTGAAGAACATCAGGACTTGCAACTATTCCTGATTTTGCGCCGCCGAAAGGCAGATCGGCCATTGCAGTCTTGAACGTCATTGTTCTTGCAAGCCTTGCCACTTCTTCAGCAGTTACAGAAGGAGTCATTCTTATTCCTCCCTTTCCAGGACCTCTTTTAAGATTATCAAGAACTAAGAATCCATTCATTCCTGTCTTTTTATCATAGACAGTAATTACTTTGTAAGGGCCTATCTTGTCTTTTTTAATCATAGGTAACATCGTTCTGAAATAATGAAAGTCGTTATTTATTTTCCGGAGTTTTTTCTCCTTTGCTCGCTGATTCCAGGACAGGGATTAATATTTGAAGTTCATTTATACGTTCCTTATACGAATCCGCCTTTATTTTGTATGAAGAGATTGTTATAGTCTTGTATTTGAAGCAATCTTCCTGTGCTTTAATCAACAATGTCTTAAGCGATTCTAACTCATGTTTCAGCAAAACCAGTTTTCTTTTTGCCGATATCCTCCTAACAAATAAAACAGCAATAGGTGACGCAGCAGCAAGCAGAATAATTACAAGAATAGACTGCCACCAGTATTTTTGGAATAAATTTTGAGTTCCTTCAAATATGCTCTTGAATCTTGCTTCCTGCAGTTTTGTCTGGTCTAATTTTATGTTAGCATCATCAAGTATATTTTCCGCCTCATCAAATCTCTCTTCAATCAATGACGTCCTTGCCTGCTTGATTAATGCTGCTCCCTCAGAAATATTAACTCCTTCCTTCTTGTAATTATTCTGCTTTTCTTCAGCCAAGGAAATCCTATCTATTATTTTATATGCCTGATCTTTATCGAACGATATAAGTTGCGTAAGTCTCACAGTTTCAGAGAAATTTTGAGTTTTAACCTCATTTTGAGGCGTTGATATGAATACTTTGAGAAGTGAAGCCAAATATGCGCTTTTATCTGCATTTACAGATGTTGTAATCAATAATCTGTCAGCTGTGATTCCAATGAAATATCGTTTAGCGATAAGCAACGTATCGTTCGTAAGAAACGTATTTATTCCTAATGAAGATATTTCACCTATATCTTTCTCCGCCTTAATAAGAGCATCCAGAGCAACGTCTTCAGTAATAACAGGAGGAGGAATGTAAACGAATTTTGAAACGGCAGAGCCGGTCAAGGAAAGGTCGTTATGTGGGGCTTGCAACGAGAATAAATTCGATGAAATAACTGTTACTGCCACCAATATAATCAAAAACAACCCGATATTTCTAATCATATTCATAGTTTATCTTCTCCTCTTTATGAGTTTTTGCCTCTTCAATCTATCCCAAATATTTCTTAAAATCTTTAAGCTTACATACTTTTCGGTTTTATTGGATAATTTCTTCTTAAGCTCGCCTTCTTCTTTTTCTAATTCTGCAATCCTTTTTTTCTCTGTCTGGTATATCTTTTCAAATCTTTCTTTTGTCAGCTCTCCTTTAAGCAGGTATTTCTTTTGTGATTCTCTCAATACATCAGTTAACTCCTGTTCTTCTTTCCTGACAGCAGAAAGAGCATCCTGTGTTCGTAATAAGAATATTCTCTTATTTCTCAAAGATATTTTTTGTTTAGTTATCTCATTCAGACGATTTTCATTGTGGGCCATATTTTTCATGTACTCTGAAGCGGATAACTGTCCTTTTGCTAAGCGTGATTTCTGCGAAGTTTTTATCAAAGCATCTATGGTATGTTCCTCTTTTGTAAGATCTTCAAATCTTCTTTGAATCAATGCAATCATCATTTTTCTGTAAGCATATAATATCAATGCGTAGGAAACTATTGATCCGGCAAGTAAAGCAAGCCAGTACGTTTTTATGAACCACGACATATTTACCTTTCCTCTTGTTTCCAGGAATAATGTCAGCTGAGTCTCCCTTGCTCTGTTAAGAGCGGTTAGGTAATCCTCTCTTTCAAACGCTTTTTTCACTAATTCGAGAGCATTTTCTGTTTCAGTTGTTTTCAATGATCTTCCTTTGGCCTCGATTATTGATTTTTCTATCTCCTTGATCAAACTGTCTGCTCCAAATACTGCATCTACCTGAGCGGTAATCTCGTGCACAGTATTAAGGGATTCTTCATATTTCTGGTCTTTTGCCTGTTCCTCAGCTCGTAAGGCTAATTCATTTAGGGAAACTGTTGAGAAGCCTGCATCAGACACTTTTTTAATGGAATCTTTTACATTATCTATTGCATCCAATACCTCCGATGGAGATGCACCAAGAACTCTGAATGTAACTGTCCTCGTCTCGAAAAGCTTCTTTCTGTCAAATCCTGACTTAGCAGGGTCGTTTGCAACTATATCCGCTGTAATTTTAAGTGTTATATTGAAATCTCCTGTTGTCAGATATGGAGGAGCAAAGATGCCAAAATCATATCTTCTGTCTTCAAGGAAATAAATCTTATCGGGATTAAAAGGCACTAATTTGAATATTCCCAAATCCGCTTCATTATTCATTATACTATTGGAAGAAATCGCTATGTCAGCCATTCCGTCACCATTCAGATCAACATCTTTTGTTTCTCCTGGTTTGAGTATGACAGTAACAGGGTCAGACCTTACAGTAACAGCAATAAAGTTTTCTCCTATCTGGTCTGCAGTTATAGTATGAGTTCCAACCCCTCCAAATGAGAATGATGCAACCTGACCAACATGATTCAAAACAGTTGATTTGCCTTCTGTAAGTACTAATTTGCTGGTGTCAATAACTGGCGTTATTTTTACATATTGTGATAAAAATCCTTCTACTTCGAACTGCACATTTTCTAGAACAGTGTCTTTGTATAGATTTGTCAATATAACTGGAGTTTTTTCTAATGATCCTCTTAGTCCAAGGAATGTTTGCTGTACCGGCTGATTCTCTACGAATGGAACTACCTCTACTGCTGATGGAGCTAGTGTTATTCCTCCTCCACCACCGCCTCCTCCGCCACTAGGGGGTGATGGCGGCGGGACTACCTGAACTGTCACATTTACGAATATCAAAGTATTGTTGATGTTATTGGAAGTGTCATTTGCAGATATAATCAGACCATATACTCCCGTAATTAGATTTGTGTTATTCTTAATTAAACCTGATTGATCGATTGAGAAGTTTGATGTGTCACTAATGAAGTATTTGTCAAGTGCAAAATTATCTATTGCCGTGACCTGATATGAGAATGAAGTGTTTTCTGTTCCTGTCTGATTTGCTAATGCAGGAGAGAAATGAGGTGCAATAGTATCTACTGATGTGAAA
>CAZNFC010000026.1:0-11609 GCA_964572885.1 uncultured Methanosarcinales archaeon | reverse complement strand
CATTCACTTCATGCTCTACTACTGATTCGTCGAAAAGTATATGCAAGTACGAATATACGCAGGGACTTTGGAGAGAAGGCGAATGGGGATATTCGGTGTCAACAACAGACGGAGATTCTGGAAGCGGTTCAGTCATAGTAGATAATATGGCTCCAAATATAACAATAAATTCAGTAAGGTCGCTTCCTGATATAGAAGTTGATTATACTTTGTCTGATTATGCATTCAATGGACAAAACAGAGAATTATGTTCAAATATAAATAGAGTGAACTTCTTGCTTGCAGGATCTGTAATTAAGACACAGTCATTTAATCTGACTCCAGGGACTGCATGCCTGAATGATCATTACGTGACAAATATGTCGGCACCTTCGACAAACGGAATCGCTAAAAGTTTCTGCATCGAGGCGATAGATAATGTCGGAAACAGGGGAGTTTCATGCCAGGATATAATAATTGACAAAGAACCTCCTGAAGCTTCAAATGTCGCTCTTTACGATTCATCAAATCAAAAGATAGATTATGTCGCATCAAAAACAGGATCAATTTCTGCGCAGATAGGATTTAATCTTAAAGAGAACAGCATTACAGATATTACAGCAGACGCATCAGATTTCAGCATATATGATATCGAAAAGCAGCAATTAAGCAGTATTTCAATGAATGAAATAACATGCAATCCCCCTGCCAATCTGTGCAATGGAAATTGCGAATGCAGAGTTCCTATAAAGCTGAATCTTCCTGAAGGAGGAAATCCTGTCCTTAAATTAAGAGTTACTGACTCGAGCAATAACTTAGCTAATCTTCAGCTCCCAATCACTGTCCTTAAAGATAATGACGCTCCTCAGGTAAGTAGTCTTACAGGAACTCAATGCGGAGACAAAAACGCAGTAGGACCGGGACTTAATACAATAACAGCAAATATCGAGGAAGCAGGTTCAGGTTTATCTACTCAAAATATATTTATTGATTTAAGTCCTCTTTTAGGAGAAAGTTTCAAAACTGTATTCCCGACAAGTTGTGATCAATCAGGAACATTATGGCAGTGCAAATGGGGGCCTTTCTTCAGCAATGCAAATATGACCATATCAGGAAATCAGATGGATATGAATATCGTCTATCCTTCGAGGGATAATGCAGGAAATTATTTCTCATACGCAGGAAAATTCTTTTACGACAGCAATCCTCCTGTCGTAAACAGCAAATACGATATCAGAGCCGCAGTAAATACTCCGGGAGAATCTTTCGGGGAAGAACTTACTCAATATCCTGTTTCAGGAGGAACGATTGATCTGACAATTCAGGCTAGTGATGATCTTCCATTGACTGCAACTGCGGATTTCAGCGCTATTGCTTCTATAAGTACAAAGACAGTCACATGCACTGGAACAGGAACGCAGACTTGCAAATTCCAGACGATAGGTCCTATTAAACAAGGTCCGATAACTGATGCCCCAATTGGGGTAATAATTACTGACTGTGTGGGCAATCAAGTAAAGTTCGGTGTTAAAATAAATGTTTCTGTAATAAACCAGACGATAAATAATTTCTGGAATTATGCTGTTCCTGTCGGTCCTTCACCACCTTCAATCGATAAGCAGACAATCACAGTATTTCCTCATAAAGTATATTTCTCGGTTCCATTATCAAGTCCTCTTGGAGCACAAGCAATTCCTATATCACAGAGGATTGAATCATGTTCTGGAAAAACAGAAGCAGGAGCAGATGTCACTGATTACATTCCTGTCAATACGGCTGCAAACAAAAGAATTCCTGAATTGATTGGAGCACCGTCTACAAATCCTCTTGTATTATTTAAGATGCAAAGAGCAGACCCTCCTGCAACATTGACATTCAATTGTATGTTTAGGACTATTACCCAAGCAGGAGGAGTGATATCGCAGCCTGAATATGATAACGTCTCATTCACTCTAAACTTTTCAAATTCTCCTTTAGGAACGATAGAGCAAAGCTTGAAAGATAAAGTCAATAAAGTAAAAAACAGTCCTTTAGTAAATGGAAAACTTATCGGTCAGCTTCAAAATATCCTTAACGCATTACAAGGCGCATGCAACATATACAATCTTATTGCAGGAATATCAACTACATTGACTACTATAGATATAGCAATACAGACAATTGCTACAGGAGCGCCTCCTGTTAAGCCTGCGGCTACAGTGTTACAGAAATCATCTGATTTATTGGCTAAATTAACAACCATAATAGGCACAACAGTGGGATGGGCATGTCCTTACATAAGCTGCAGCAAGACTCCTTTATATGGAGATGCAGCGAAGAAAGCTATTGAAAACATACAAGGAGATCTATTCCTTGGAACATCTAAGACAGGAGGATTGAATCTGAACAAAGCGTTTGGAGTAAACACAGTTGTGAATCCAAAAGAAGGCATAAGCACTATGGTGGATCCAAGACAGAGTTTGATAGTGAGCGCTGCCACATTATGTATCCCTGGAGTCATAAGCAATCTTCAGAAAGCAAGACAGATAGAATGCGGTTATATCTATTGCATAAGAACAAATGTTCCTAACGGAATACCTCCTTACTACTGCGAATTACAGAGAGCATCAGCTTGGTGTAAATATGTATGGGGAGAGATATTCCAGTTCATACCGTGGGTTAAATTTATAGATAAAGCATTAGATTACACTAAAAGGTTAATCACTGATCCGTTGTATGATCTTTCAGTGGCTGTAAGCTTATGCATAAACGGCGGACCATTCGGAATAGCTCCAGGATTCGGTTCGGATATAGCAAAAGCAATATGCACATTAGGAGATAGTATTGCGGCTCTTACGAGCACAGCTGCTGACTTATTCAGTGTCAAGAAAACATTTTTTTCATCACCTGATGATATATGTGAAAATGAAATAGTGAAGAGGGACAATTAAAATGCCGTATCCATATGAAGAAATACAGACAGAACAGAGAAGATTCCCAATAGGATGGATTGCTCTTCTGATTATAGTCATATTGCTTGCATCTGTCGTAGTCACATACATAGTATCTAAACCAATTCAAAAACAAGCAGTAACACAAACAACAGTTACCGTTCCAGGAAAGGAATTATCATTGAATCTTGCTCTTGCTTCGTTCATAGATGATTCTTATAAATACGTATTGCAGCCTAATTCAGCTTATGAGCAGGGAAATCCTGTCTATATTTATGTCGAAGTAAAAGATTTCACACAGAGCAATCTTAAGATTGATGTAAATGAAGATGTCGATATAAAAGATTCATCAGGAAAGACTGTGTTTGCGCAAAAGAATTTTGGATCCCTGAAGCAGGTATTCACCCAGACTCTTCCTCTTGTCAAGTTCAGGAACATATTCCCTACAATCACATGGACTCCTGGAAAATATACTGCAACAGTTAAGATAAATGATAATCTTTCAAAGAAATCAACATCAAAAACAATCGAATTTACATTGGAAAAAAGAAGTGCTGAATCCATAAACGAAGTTGTAGATTTGTCCAGCCTTGCAGAGAATGCTCAGCCTATAAAATTGGCAGAATTTATAACAACAACAGGTCCTGACGGAAATATAATCCCTGAATTGACTTACAATATCACTTATTCCCAGCTTGTTTCAAAAGATGAGCTTTCAAAGATAACTGCTGACTTTGAAATTCCATCGAGATTTGATGCAGGGACATATTCAGTAGAATTTAGATTCGAGAATCCGGATACCGGTAAATCACAGACACTGACAAAACAGATAGTTGTGACAAAAACGCTTGAAATAAAAGACTTTGTATTTGCTTCGATAATTGATGACAAGTTTAATTATCAAGTTCAGTCGGATGCGACATATAAACAGGGAGATACAGTAAATATATACCTGAATCTGATTGATTTTGCACAGCCGTTGTCAAACGGAAAATATAATGTCAAATTTACCGAAGACATGAATATTTCAGACTCAACAGGAGAAGTCATCCTTTCAAATACTAATTATGTGGCGATAAATGACTTTAATGATATAAAGAGAGACAGCTATTCGATTAAGAATAGCATACTTTCAGAAGCATTTGCCCCTGGAAAATACATTGTTAAAATAATCATAAAAGACCTAAACAGCGCTCAGGAAGCTGTTAGGGAGGGTCAATTCCAGCTTCAGTAGGAATACAAAGGTTTATAAATGAGTATTACTACCACTTATCAATGGTAAAAATGCTTAAGAACCTTGAATACCTGCTTAAACCAAGGAATTTGACCTTTATAGCCAGTATAGGGCTGGCTTCGTTGCCAAACATGAGTTTTGGCAATGTGCAGGAGAGAGTTCAAAAAGGACTTTCAGCTTTAGCTGAATCAGGTAAAACTGGATTATCGGTTAGTAGAAAAAGTGAATTATACGCTGAAGCTGATAATGAATTCAGAGAGGTTTTGAAAGAAGATGAATGCAATTGCGATGCGCTTACAGGCTATGGATGGATTAAGCTAAAATCAGGAAAACCTGAAATTGCTGTTGCTAATTTAGAGAAAGCAGCGTCAGAATGTGGAAGTGAATCTGCACTTGAAGGGTTGATCTCAGCTTACATTGCAGTTAAGGACTTTGACAGCGCAAGAAAAACAGCAGATGTCCTGTTGCAGAGAAACAGCAGATCAGCAAATGCCCATGATCAGCTTGGATATATGCACTGTATAAATAAAGAATTCAGAGAAGCAATAGATGAATATGAAAAGACAGTCGCTATTGATCCGAGGATGTATTGGATATACACAGATATGGTGGCAGCATATGCAGAACTTGGAGATTTAGGGAATGCATTGAAAAATGCTCTGAAATCAGTTGAAGTGAATCCGTATTATGCACCTGGTCATTACGAGGCAGGATTGATTTACAGGAAGGTAGGGAAGATAAAAGAGGCAGTAAAAGAATTAGGAAAAGCAGTTGAACTCGCTCCGCTTGCAGATGATGATAATTTCAAGGAAGAATTGAAAGTTACAAAGGCGATGTTAAAAAAGAAATAGAAAATAGGAAGAATAACAATAAAGTAAAAAATAAATCATATTCATGAAAGTGAAAAGAGAGGTTTGGACAGTTCTGATAGTCTTGATTAGTTTGATTAGTGTCTTCTATGTCTTTGCACAAAATTCTGCCCAGGAAGCTGCCCAAGCTGCGGCCTCAGAACTTAATGCCCCAGCTTCATCTTTACCATCACCATCAACCCAGCAGCCTACGACTCAAGTAGGTACGCAGATATTATACAAATATGTTGGAACTTCAATACCTAATTTAGCAAGTCTGAATCCGGCATCTCAATATCAGGGAACAAGCAGTGGCATTGAAAAGCAGCTTTTCACAGGATACTGGCCGACAGCAAATGACATAGGCAAAGATGACAAACATATTCCAAGCGTATTTACCAGGCTTGAAAATGGAGATTCAATGTATCTTACTGCAGGGCAGAAAACAGTCTTGGACAGTTATTTGAAAGAAAATAAAATAAATTATGAGTCTGTAAAAGTGAAAAGAGAATATGATCCAAATGAGCCTATTGTCGGTTCTAATGTAATATCTCCGAACCAGCAGACAAGCCTGAGCAAGACAACTAATGCATATATCCTTGATGAAAATGGAAAATGGATTCAATCTCCTACAGATACTGAGGACTTGAACAAAATAACTCCTTCTTCAGATTATACAAAGCAATTCTATCCAAATGCTCCTATGATAGGCCCATTATCATACGTCAATCCCTCGTCTGCAGGCCAGAATCAAAATCAAGGATTCATTCCAACAGGTTGCGGTTAAAATGAGAAAGATAAAAATAATATTTGTATTGGTTCTTGTTAGTTTGTGCTTCGTTCTTGTAATAAATGTAAATGCTTCAGGAGGACAGGTTCCTTTATCGAACACAAGAGTATGTCCAGTTGCACCAGCCACAGCAACAGTTCCAGCTGCGAATGCGGAAGCCACTACAACATCTGGTCAAACAGCAGCAGCAGCACCGACAACAAAAACTTCTACCAGTCAACAAGCACAGCAAACATTGACGATAGGAAATACACAGTTCGTTCTTACTGAGACTGCTCAAAGTCAGGGATATAAGATAAGTAATGGAAATGTTGTTGACAGCCAGGGAAAAGTTGTGAGTTCTCAGTTAGCAGCAAATCTTCTTCAGCAGTCGCAGTCAACAACAACAGAGACTCCAACAGCAGCAATAACTCCGGTCCAGGCTGTAACTACAAACTCTCCAACAACTCCTTCTGTTCAGACTGTTACAACAGCTCCACCAGTAGTAAGTATAGGAACCACGACAGGAATAGCTACAATTCCTCTAGATACAAACGGCGATGGAAAGGGGGACATTAATTTCCCTAACCCTGGAAATATATTCACTGACAACAAAATAACTAATTTGCACGATGGTGTTGTTACAACAGAAAGTGGAAATTATTTCAAAGCAATACCTGGTGGCATCCAAGAGGTAAAATATGTCAATAACAAATGGGTTCCTGTTCAAGGTTCTAAAATCATAGAATCAAATGGTGTTGTTATAGATACAACAACCACGACTATAAATTCAAAAGGAGGAGCAACAATAAAAGGTGCAACTGAAGAATTACAGAATTCTCTTCTTCTTCCTGAGGGCAGCATAAATCCTTATATCGCATCTCATTTATCAGTGGACAAGAACGGCGAACTTACTCTTAATGGGATTGTTGTATCTAAGATAAGCGAAGACTATGTTGAAGCAGTGAATGAAAAGGGAGAAGTAAATTCCATAATAGTGATAGGTGAAAATAATTTTGTGAACACAAATGGAAATGTTATAATGTATGACAAGAATGGAGCACCTCTTCCAAACGTTCCTACTCTCAAAGATGCGAAATGCGATGCTAACGGATGCACGGGAAAAACAGGAATCCTCGGCGAAGACATCAAAGTAGAATTCACAGAGAATGGAGCTATTTTCAAGACAGATAATGGAAATGTAATCAGCAGAGAAGTGACTAAGGAAGGAGTAATAGTTTACGACTCAGGCGGTCCAAGCGAGATAAGATATTTCAACGGAGATTACGGAACTTATCAGAATCATGATACAACATTGCTGAGAAGATACAATTCAGATGGACAGCTGGTTCAATACGGAACAGGACAGGATATCTTGACTATCTTTCCAACAACTGATAATCAAGGGAATAAAATTACGAAATGGAAAGATAAAGATGGAAACATAATAGATGAAAGTTCACTTCCTGATGCTGCAAAGACTGCAGTATATTGGAATAATTTCTGGGGAGGAAGGACGGGATATGCTAAAATCGGATCCACATTGCAGGAAGCGGATACGATCTACAATAACTTCAGATTCACAAATCTTTTCATAGATAAATGGGAATTCGGAGGAAGCAAATGGATAAAAGATGTTGATACTGTTTATGCAAAATATCTTGGAATTGAACAGCCAATCACATCATACTATTGTGACAGATGGATTGCAAATACAGATGCTCCTTCCACATTCGCATTCGGAAGAGGAGGAATCGCTTCAGCACACATAGAGGGAGAAAGATCAGAATATATTGATGTCAATACAAGCGAAAAGATTTACTTTTACAAGATAACATTTTCAGTCACTCCTTCAGGAGCTTTAAGAGATTCAGATAAAATTTTGAAATTCAAAGTTTATTATGAGCCTGGAGAGATACCTTTGAAAATAACGCAGGGTGTTGATGGAAGCAATTCAGTAAATCTCTTAGGAAATTCATCTGAATACAGAATCGATGGGACAAACATGATTGTCAGGCAAAGTCATACTTCTCACGATACTGTTTGCTTAGACTTCACAGGATCAAAAGATGATTTAGACAGGACATTTGCGTCTAACTTGGATAAAGATTACAGATTATGCAATTTACTTAAACCTTCAAATGAAAAACTTCCGAGCGATAATTATCTGGGAGTTGCAGACATAATAACAGGAAGATGGTCAGGAAAGAGCAAAGGAAATTCTAATGATGATAACACAAAAGACAGGACGACTGATGAGCATACTCCTTCGGCAGCAAATACAGGGCAATTGGAGGATTGAAAGATGAAAAATATACTAAAAGACATTGCTGTTGATAAAAACATATTCAGGAAGACATTTATTTACAGCCTCTTATTTTTCCCATCTGTTTTTATCATCGGAGAGATATTCACAAGATTATTTCAGGCAGTAGGCGCGAAACTTCCGGGTGCTCAGAACAACATCTCACCGGAACAATTAGCATCACAGGCAGGCTCATCAAACCAGATACTTTATCTTTATCTGTTTTTAGTGTTCTTGTTTTTCGCAGTCCAGCTGTACAATTATTCTTTTTTTGAAAATTTAAACTGGAACACGATATTCGGAAAGAAGACGACATTGAATAACACAAATAAATTTTTAGTGCTGACAATATCATTGGGAGCTATATTGACTTCAGCAGTGCTTTTAATATTCCTTGTAATATCAAAACTGCCTGATTCCCTGACAAAAGCAGGAGTCATTTTTTTCTTCCTTTCGATATTGTTTGCGTTTTATTTCCTATATATAGGTTACATATCTTTTGGAAGGACTCATGAAATAATAAGATCGATAAAAAATGCGTTTATTATAGGAGTCAAAAGATTAAATATGACGATAATCCCTATGGTGATTGCAGCAATAATAGGATTGTTAATCAACGGATTGTTATTATTACTATCGTGGCTTCCAGGAGTTGCTCTCTCAATTGTCGAGGCAATTACTCTGGCAGCCTACATCGCCTGGTTCAGGATATACCTTGCAGACAGCCTTAAATCAGTAAAGCTTTAAAAAGATGGACTCAAGCAATAATATAAAGAGAATGATGGACAAAAGAGGTCAGATAACGGCATTCATAGTAATTGGAATTCTTATATTGTTTGCGGTAGGATTTGTATTATATATCGCAAGTTTAAGGCCTGATCTAAATCCGTTCGCTTCAAAAGAGACAGAGATAGAACAGTTCATAGGGGTTTGTCTTCAGGAGACTGCAAAAGAAGCCATAATCACTGCAGGAACGACAGGCGGTTACATTGATGTTCCTGAAAATATAAAAATAAATGAAAAATCATATTTCTCTTTTGCAAGAGGAGTTGAACCGAAGATTCCATTATGGTATTACAGAGGAGATCCAAGGATCCCTACAAAAGAGTTCATAGCAGGACAGATAAGTGACTATATCGTCTCAAACATAAATAACTGCTTTGATAATTTCAATATCTTCAAGGAAAGATACCAATTAATATTGAAAGGCAATATGTCAGCTGAAACTGCCATAAATGACGGAAATGTGTTTGTAAAACTGAATTACCCTCTTGAAGTCACTGAAAAAGGAACAGGTTCGATACAGGCTGTAAATTCTGTCGGAAGAACAATAGACGTAAAGCTTGGAGAGATGTATAATTTAGCTGTTGATATACTCTCGTCTGAGACAAAATCATTATTCTTTGAAAATCTCACAATAGATTTATTATCAACAAGCCCGGATTTCCCTTTCACAGGAATGGACTTCAGCTGCAAGCCAAAGACATGGAAGAAATCAGATATAGTCGATTTTGCGAAGAATATGGTGTATTATAATGTTCAGCAGACCACTGTTGTCGGAAACAGATTCACTTTATTCGATCCAAGCGATATCTATGCTCAAAATAATTTCCTCATGAAGCTTTCAAAGACATATCCTGATATCGGTGTCGTATTCTCTTATTCAAGAGATTCAAGATTTGATCTGCATTACACTCCTAATGACGGCGAAGTCATGGTTTCAAAGGTGGCAAAACCTCTTGGAAGCACAATAGCTGCAGTAGTGCCTATATGCATAAATACATATCATTTCGTATATGATATAGATTATCCTGTCTTGGCTACTTTAAGAGATAATTCTGCATTCAATGGAGCAGGATTCATATTCAATTTTGCGTTCCCTGTGACTATAAATCACAATCAGGGAGATAAAAAAGATTTCCCTGCGACTATATTTGAGGCTCCCGATTTCAATTTTGATTTCTGCCAGAATACAAATCCCAATGAGGTAGATATAAGAGTAAAGGATGCATTTACTTCAGAAGAGATTTATCAGGCTCCTGTTGAATTCAGATGCATCAAATATGTGTGCGATCTTAATGAAACCACTGCAGACGGAGGAGTATACAGATTGATGGCAAGACTTCCTTCTGCATGCGTAGGCGGTCAGTTGATATCTAAGCCTGAAGGATATCTGGAAGGTAGTGCGTCATTCGAATCTACAGACGACCATGTTGATATATTAGTAAAACCATTAAAGAAATTTAAAGTCAATATCATCAAGCATGATTCAGATGATTTCAGCAAGACTGAATCTCTTCAGCCGGGAGAGACAGTGACTGTAAGTATGGTCGGGAAGACCGAAAGCATAGATGAGAATTATCTTTCAGACCGGCCAAATGATATACAATTGCTTGATGGGGATGAGACATACAAAATTGAAGCACTGCTTGTCCAGGATGGAAAGAGATTGACTGGAGGATATATTGGAGAAGTAAATGTTAAATATCAGGATATCGCAGGAAAATCGGAGATCACATTCAATCTGGTGCAGAAGATACCTGTCCCTATAACAGAACAGGAGCAGACTGATGCAGCATCTTATATATTCGGAGATACGACTTATCAGCAGCAGCTAAAACCTACTTTCAGCTAAAATGAAAATGAACAAAATAAATAAAATCATGAATAAGACATTGAGCATATTAGTGCTGTATCTATTCATGCTTCTTCCGTTAGCTTCCGCTTTATCAATAAATTCCGTAAATGTGCAGGAAGTATCTGACAGGTATTCAATAATAAACTGGAAGACAGACGAAGCAGCATCAGGAAGCGTTCAATACGGAACAAATTCTTCACCATTATCTCGGATAACATCTAATCAATTAACTGTAAATCATACAATTATGCTATCTCCTCTTAGAAATTCAACCGATTATTCATTTAACATAAGCTCAATAAATGAAAACGGAACCTCAGCAGATGGTCCTTTTAATTTCACGACAGCATTGAGTGACACAATAAATCCTTTCATAGGAGTAAATCTTCCGGATTATTATGGAAGCACCACTTTGAATGTGCAGGGAACAACCGAGCCAAATTCAGAAGTATATGTATATGTGAATGGAATAATATCAGGAGCAGGATTCCAGGTCACAAAAAATGACGGAGTAATCTCGCTTCCTGGAGTTCTTCTGAAATCAGGCTCAGGAAAAGTGACTCCTAATCAGGTCAGGATACTTGTAAAGGATCCTTCAGGAAATCAGAATGAAATTACTAAAACAGTGAATGTTGACAAGACGCCTCCTGCGATAACATTTGACAAGCCGATCCCTTCAGCGATAAGAGAGCTCAGCCTTCCTATAACAGGAAATTCTGATGAGCCTGCTGCATTGGATGTGACCGCTACAGATAAAAATGGAAAGATAGTATTCAGCAATACAGTAAATGTCGCAAGTCCATGGCAGGTCACAATGACTTTCCCTTCTGACGGGCAATATGTGATCAATTTCTATGCGACAGACAGGGCAGGAAATGTCTTCAGCCAAAGAAATGTCATATTGGT
>CAZNFC010000025.1:0-11999 GCA_964572885.1 uncultured Methanosarcinales archaeon | reverse complement strand
GGACTCGTAGTTTAGTGGCTATAACGCAACCTTGACGTGGTTGAGGTCGGGTGTTCGAATCACCCCGGGTCCATTTCACAATGACAGAACTACCGGATTACGTAATAAAACCAAATGTCACAAAAGTCATAGTTTCACAGATAATTGTCACAACAGTTCTTGCTGCGTTATTTTATCTTGGGATTTTCATAAACGTCTCTCTATTAAATATTGAAATACCAGGAACAATCAACATACTCATAATATCTGTAATAGCATTATTAGTATTCATACAGGCTTTGCTATCTTATCTGCAGACATCAAAAACGACTTATTCAATATACAAGGACAGGCTTCAAATTGATGAGAAATACATGATGTTCAGCTCAATACAGGAGATGAAAGAAAAAAGAAATTTCATTGACAGGTTTTTCGATACAGGAACACTAATTATCGGAAAAACAAAGGTGACAGCTATACCTAATTTTGCGCAAACAATAATTTATTTGAAGCAGATGGTGCAATACTCCAGGACCCAGTACAACCAACTTTGAAGCCTTTCTACCAATAAGTTTATAAAGAAAAAGTGAATAAAAACACTTATGTCGGATAACAATTATTCAAAAAATTTCTTTTTGGCGGCTTTGTTTGTACTGGCAGTGTTGACATTTTTAATAGTAAAGCCTTTATTCATAGCTTTAGTGAGCGCAGGAATTCTTGCATACATATTCTACCCGGTATATAAATATCTTCTGTCAAAAACAAAAAACAAGATGATTTCTGCTTTGATAATCATCATAGCTCTTGCAGTCATAATAAGCATAGCTTCATACTCCATGGTTAATGTTTTGACTAAAGAAGGATATACTTTATTCATAACTGCAAAACAAAAGCTGTCAAGCAACTCCCTTGTTGAAACAGACTGTGTAGCTAATCCTTCTTTATTCTGCAACTTTAACAATAAAATAATAAATTTCATGAGGGATCCTCAAGTCAAATTTTATCTGGAGGATACGATAAGCAAGCTGTCATCATATATAACCACTGAAACTTTCGCTTTCATAAGCAATCTTCCTTTATTCATAATCGACATGGTAGTCATGTTTTTTGCGATATATTACCTGCTCAAAGATGGCACTGATTTCATATCAAAGATTAAGAAAGCAATACCACTTAAGAGCCATCATGTTGACGACATAATAAAACAATTTGACAACTTCACTTTCGCAACTTTATATGGAAAGCTCATAACTTCATTAATACAGGGAACAGTCGGAGGATTGCTTTTCTTTGCTTTAGGATTATCCACTCCATTGATTGCAGGAATCGTTATGGCATTCTTTGCATTCCTTCCTGTGATAGGGACTCCAATTATATGGCTACCAACAGCATTTACTTTATTAATTGAAGGATCAACAACAAAGGGATTAATTTTGATTTTAGGAGGAACAATCATGACTGCAAGCGTAGATAATATACTTAAACCTATGATAATAGGAAACAGGGCTCACCTTCATCCTGCGATAGTCTTAGTCGGGATATTCGGAGGAATATTTTTAGTCGGCCCTATAGGAATCATTGTAGGTCCTTTGATAATATCCTTATTGATAAGCTTTATAGAAGTATATTACAAGGAAGGATATTAATTTAAGAATTTCTCTACTGCTTTTTCTACTATTAAACTCTGATTTGAATTCCTGTCCAATCTCATTCTTTCCTTTAGCTTGAGCAAGATCGGTTCGCTTATTGATACTGATATTCTTTGTTTCATTTTCTGCTCATTATTTCCCCATATGCTTTTTCTAAAGTCTTCAAATCTGCAAGTTTCTCCAAATCATCTCCTTTAGGCACACCTTCCAATGAAATTACATCAAATCTGCCTGATCCTTTGTCAACTGCTGAAAGATAAACTCCGTCAATATTTGGTTTAGTTCCAGGATAAATAATCAATACTCTTCCTGATAATGAACTTGCTTCTGCATAATGTCCTCTGAACATTCCGTCAGCTGTAAATTTGTTATCGCATCCTGCAATGCTGCCTAAGACTAATGCTCCAATCCCTAATTTTGACAATATTTTGTTCATCTTGATTTTCCTCTTGTGTAATCAAGCATCGATCCTGATAATGATTTGACAACTTTGCCTGCTATTCCGCCTAATAGGTAACCGCCGCCAAATGCAAAAAATGACTCTAAACTCTGTGTTAAAGATCCTGCTGCAAATCCTCCTAAAATAATTGTTGAAGGAAGAGTGTATATCCTTTTAGAATTCGATAATCTCCCTAAATTAATATTATATCTCAAGTCTGCATAACCTGCTGTAAGGCCTGCCAGTCCTGATAAGATCACTCCTGATTTTGCTGTTTCTGCTATATTTGTATTCATTTTTTATTTCACCTTTGTTTAATTCTTAACTCCTGTTTTAATCATTTCATCTGCACCCGGATTGCGAATGAGATTCGATACATCTCTGGAGGTAAAAACTCTTCTTGGTAAATGAGGCTCCTCCCCATATATAATAATTATCTTTGCTCTTGAAAGAGGCTCTATTCCTTCCATTATGCACTCTCCTTTCCAATTCATCACTGGGTCTGAAAGCATCAAAGATTCAAGCCCTTCTGATTCGACTATCTTATAAGGATCTTCCGGGTTCTTTCCCTCTACATATATGAATGCATTCAATGTCCCCGAATCATTGTCTCTTATAGGCCTCATCTCTTTGGCTCTGAATTTATTCGCTCTTAGATAATTGAACACTTCATAAGCTTTTTCAATGCCTTCCTGTATTGTCATCTTGATTCAGGCCTGTCCAGATATCCGTACGGCTGTATGAATCTCTGCACATCAAACGGCAGGTATCTTAGCAATTGCCAGTTTGACTTTATTTCATTGTCCACTAAAGATTCTAACTTATGCCTTTCTCCTACAAACGGTATCTTTTCATGGAAATCTCTGAACACTTCATTGAACATGAAATATTTCTTGTCTGCAGTCAATCCTGAGTAAAGCGTCGAAACAACTTCATGCTTCTCCGGATTCCTATAGATAAGTTCTACTTTTGCTATCTCTTTTTCATCTTTGGGAGATCTTGTCACAGCGACTGCAAAAGCTCTTCCTCTTGAATTTGTAGCCAAATAGAAATCCTTCATTATCTCCTTGAAAGGACTTGTCGGATGTGTCACTCTTGGCTTTGCTGGAGAGCTTACATTACTAAGAACATGTTCAACTCTTGTTTGTGTTGCTGTTGGACTCATTTTTATTGATCACCAATGATTATTATTTTTGTACTCTTGTTTTTGGGAATGCTATGACATAAGACGCATTGTCATTTCCGTTTACATACTGATAAGCAAGATTTTCATCCGGACAAACTTTTATGTTGTCCAGACAATTTACCATGTAATCAAATCTTGCATCTGCCTGTGGATCATTGCCTCTCCTTGCGCCTTTCTTTCCAATGCCTACACAATCACAAGCATACTTTTCTTTTATTTCCTGAACTGTTCTGTCAGGTTCTACCGCGCTTAAGGCTGATTTTTGAGGTTCAGTTTGCACAACTGACTGTAAACCTGGTTGAACTGTTGCACAGCCAGTAGTTGCTAACATTGCAAGTCCTGTTAACGCTTTTGTTAGTTTGTTCATTTTTCTTAACCACCCATGATAATGAAGTTAAAATCTTGTTGACTCAAGCAATCTTTGATATTCCCTATCTAATTTTGCCATTTCAGTAGGAGTCATTGTTCTTGTGATTTTATGAGTATCAGGATCATCTTGATTAAAAGTTGATTTAAAACCTGGTCTCAAAAGAACTCTCGTAATATCTGCGCGATATCCACAATTTGCATAATCCTCTACATATTGTTCAACTGTCTTTCCATCGCCATTAAAATCGTAAAATTTTCTTTCAGGTCCTAAACTATGGATATCTGAAGCAGCCTTAACAGTCAATACTTTTGATTGACCCGGAGTATAAACTTGTCTTGCTTTTGATACCTCTTCCTGTACATAGTTTCCGCAGCCTGCAATAGTGCTTCCAAGTAATGCAAGTGCTCCAATTGTTTTTGTTAGTTTGTTCATTTTTCGTTTGTCTCCGTGGTCTAAGCCACTTTCTTAACTATTGAGTAGTAATACTTATATATAAATCTTTCTATTTTTTAGTAACTGTACAGTGATAACAATACAAGACTAAAGCAATATTTAAATAGAAAGGGCTTTAAGAAACATCTTATGGTGTCGTGGCATACTCCCGAGACAAGTCTCGTGGTCGCCACTCGCAATTCACTTACGTTCATTGGTGTCGTGGCACAATCCGGTACTGCGCCGGTCTTGAAAACCGGTTTCCGCAAGGATCTCCCGGTTCAAATCCGGGCGACACCGTATTTTATTCTATCTAATTATTTTCTATATTGTAATTTATTCATATTTGCGAAATCATTATAAATAATCCATAAGCTTTATATATGACTTCTTACGTTAACTTTATAATAGTAACTATTGGGGGAGTACGAAATTATGCAACATGTTCTAAAGAAATGTCCAGAATGCGGTAGTGAGAACCTTTTCTCAAACAGGGATAAAGGAGAGACTATTTGCAGAGATTGCGGTTTAGTTCTTGAAGATAAGATGATTGACTTCTCGCAGGAATGGAGAGAGTTTGATTCAGAATCAGGAGAATCAAAGAGAAGAGCAGGAGCTCCAATGACTTATACTCAATATGATCAGGGTCTAGGTACAGAAGTAGGCCAAAAGACAGATCTATTCCAATTAGGATCAAAAGACAGGAACAAATTCTTCAGATTAAGGAAATGGCAGTACAGGATTTCAACAGCGATTGAAAGAAATCTGAAATTAGCATTAGCTGAATTGAAAAGAGTTTCTTCATACTTGAAATTACCAAAGATGGTTGAGGAAGAATCAGCAAGGATTTACACTTTAGCAGTCCAAAGAGGATTAGTTAGAGGAAGATCAATGGAATCTGTCGTTGCAGGCTCATTGTATGCAGCATGCAGAAGACATGATGTTCCAAGGACATTAGATGAACTTTCTGAAGCTTCTGGTATTGAGAAGAAAGAGATAGGAAGGACTTACAGGTTCATCACAAGAGAATTAGGTATTAAAATATTACCTTCAAATCCATCAGATTATATTGCAAGATTCGCTTCTTCATTGAAATTAAGTCCTGAAGCGCAATCACATGCTGTTGAGATATTGGATATTGCGCAGAAGCAGGAATTGACTTCTGGAAGAGGTCCAACTGGTATTGCAGCAGCTGCATTGTATGTTGCAGCTTTGATACATGGAGAGAAAAGAACTCAAAGAGAAGTCGCAGATGTAGCTGGTGTCACAGAAGTTACGATCAGAAATAGATACAAAGAATTGCTTGATGAATTAGACTTAGAGAAAGAAATAAAGAAAACTAAGAAGAAAGTCAAGAAAGAATAGATATTTATATTACTTTGAGGTTCTTAAAATAAGATAATCAAAATGTCCATCGAAAATATACTCCCGAATGACAGAACTTCTATAAGAGTCAACCTAATGGCTAAAAGAAGAGATTTCTTAGGTATGCTTTATGGACTTACTTTCGAGCAGACAAATATATACAAAGTCATGAAAGATAATGGTCACATTCTTGAAACATTCGACAGAAATCAATATATAAGCTATAATTAGAAATATATTTAAATTAATCAATAACAAGTTTCTAAATGAGAACAGCTTATCTAGCGCCAAAAGGGACTTACAGCCAGCTGGCTAAAGATAGATATGATCCTGGTTCTATAGATGTGCCGTGCCACAGTTTTCCTGATGTCTTCAAAGCAGTTGGAAATGATGATGCCGATATCGGAATAGTTCCTGCGATGAATTACAAGACGATGAGAGAGATAGAACTTACGCATCATTGCCTTGTGGAGAACACAGGAAAAATAAAAGTTGTTGATGCTTTCATAATGCCTATCGAACATTCGATAGGCGTTCTGCCTGGAACTAAAGAGATAAGCAGGATAATATCAAAAAGAGAAGCTTTAGAGCAATGCATAGATTACATACGTGCAAACCATCCAAACGCGGAAATACTTACCGAAGCGGCAAGCACAGCAGATGCGATAAGAAGAGCAGCCGAAGATAAAATCGTAGGTATAGCTGCGATAGGAAGGAGAGATACTTTAATTCATTATGGCCTCGAGATAGTGAAGGAAGACATAGTTCCTGGAAATAAGTCGCTTTTCTATGTCGTAAGCAAAGGAAATCCTAAGTCAACAGGGAATGACGTTACACCAGTCGTCATTTATTCGGGAAATACAAACGACCTGCATTGGATTTTAGAAACTATTGAAAGGGCGTACGGCATAAATTTGAGTTCCATGCACATCAGTGGAAATAAATATGCATTGAGATTACGCGCAGATATGAATGGCTACTTTGAAGACAAGCACATAACAGAGTGCGTGTCTGCACTTGAAAGAAAAGTCAAAAGCGTGCATATCTTAGGCACTCATCCTTCTTTGTGATTTAGTAATCTATTTAAGTCACCTCAGCATATATTATCTTATGAAAAGAGTTATGTTTGGACTTATTTTATTTCTTTTTATGTTAATTTCAGTAAACGCAGCAAATCCTACATATATGCCATTGCCTGGAGTCGTATTTGAGCTTAAGAGCGTTGAATGTTTCTCAAACGGAAGCATAGACATAAATTTAACTCATGAAGGAGCTTCTGTAGCATTTAAAGATATAAACCTCACTGCTGAAAGTGAAGATCTGAACAATCTTCCTATGATAGGAGAATGGATGTATGGCGGTTATCCTATAACAAACTACGGCACACCTACTGAGAACTATACAGGAAGCGATTTCTTCGGAAAAAGGATATTCAAGTTTGAAACCACACATAACATATACACAAAAGGAAAATATACAATAACATTAGTATGGCCTTCAAACAGTGCCTTTTATGATAGGATAAAATTTGCAGTCGAGTGCCCTGGAATATCATGTACAGACAATGACAGATGCATAAGCCAGCAGTCATGTTCAAACAGCACGTGTGCATGGATAAAATGCGATGAAAGCAGCTTTGCATCAGGACACGTATGCCTTCCAAGATGTAATGATTATGATTCATGTACGAATGACTATTTCATTGACGGACAATGCGTCTACATCAAGACAGAAGGATGCAATCCATCAGAAGTCAATAAAGAAGTAAAATTCCAGAGCACATTATCTAAAATAATAGAATGGCTAAAATCCCTGTATAAATGATTTGATCTTATCATAATTCTTTTCAGTCTGATTATTCTTATATTCTTTAGATAATTCAATCAAGTCATCTTTGTCAAACTTTATCCCTTTTTTTAAGAACAAGTCATGATTTCTCATCACATACTGGCAGAACTGAGAGACGTTCTTAGGATTGACATCATAATGCGCCCTCTCAAAATCAACTAAAGTTATTTTTATCCCTACAATCACGTGCTTCCATGGATTATGCATCTCCTCTTTAGTTATATGAATCTTATCAAGGATCCTGCACTGCTTCAATACTTCAAGGAATACTTTCTTTGTTTCATTCCTGTTACTATTATTCAAGAAATCAATTATGAAATCTCCTTCTGCAAAGTCATATATAAAATAATTATCTCCTTTAAAAATTAACTTAGGAGCTATGCCTTTCTTATTCACTCTTTTTATCATGTCAGCCTCTCTTTCTATCGTCTTTATCTTCACATCCTGTCTTTGAGCCTTTATAGCAACTTTTTTATTCTTGAACAATCCTGTAAATATCACTCCCCTATGACCTTTCATCAGTTTTTCGATATTTATCACTTTTCTATCGAACAACTCATTCAGCAGCCAATTCCTCTTTATTCTATAAACATACAATGTCTCGAATCCTAATTTTTCTTTGCTTAGTTCCTCGAATTCATATCCTATATCATCAATAATCTCCTCGACTTTATTCTTGTCCGTCAATGAAGAGAATAAAATCAGTGCAATCCCATTTTTATTCAGATGGTCATTTAATTCCAATAAAAATCTTTCCAATATTTCATATCCTTTTTTTCCTCCTGTTGTAGCCAATCTTGAATCTTCAGGCTCTCTTTTATCCAAAGGAAGATACGGAGGATTGAATATTATAGTATCAAATCTTTCTTTAACGTTTGAAAACAAGTCACTTTTTCTTATCTTTATTTTTTTAAGTTTTTCCTTCTTTAATTTATCAACAACTTCATCAGAAATATCAACAGCAAGAACCGATTTTACTTTCGACACATTAGAAGCAGTTACTGCCTGTATTCCTGAACCTGTCCCAACATCAAGAACTTTACCGTATGAAAATTTCTTTACCTGTTCTGCTAATAAGAAAGAATCCTCTGCCGGTTCATATATCATCTGAATCGTTCATCTAATGCTTTGGAATATTCCTTTACTCTTTCAAGTATAGATAACAATAAGAACTGCTCGGCTCTTTTCTCGAAAGCGCTTGTTATAGAATCAAATTCAGTGACTCTGTATGAATTCTTGACTTTCTCAACCAAGAATATATCTCTCAATCTTTTCAATTGTCTCCTTATATTTGAATTTGCGACTCCGTATATTGCCAGTTTCTGTTTTTTTCTGCTTTCAAGAACTTTTTGGGTCACAT
Organism: uncultured Methanosarcinales archaeon; assembly: GCA_964572885.1. GTDB lineage: Archaea > Nanobdellota > Nanobdellia > Woesearchaeales > UBA10107 > UBA10107. The sequence continues at coordinate 3,371 of CAZNFC010000025.1, read as the reverse complement.
CATCTGAGCTTAAATGATTCTTATCCTGTTTTGCTCTTAACAATACTTCAAGAATATCAACAATGACATCTCTTGAATCTCCTGGTTGAAGCAATCCTACTGACAGACAGAATTTCTTTACAAGCTCCCTGTCAGAAATTTTAGTCGGCTTCTCATATCTTCTAAGTGTGATTTCAGACAATGGCGTATCTTTTAGAGCTTTTATCATATAATATGTAATCAAAATATCGCTTATATAGTTTTCGATTAAAACTATTTGTCAGAAAAACAGATAAATATTTAAAGAGAAACAAGATATATGATTTCATGAAAAAGGGTTTAGCCATTCTAACATTATTCTTAGTTGCTTTAACAGCATGTTCAACGACAGTTTCACAAGTGCAGCAACCTGTCCAGCAACAAGTAAATGCACCTGCCGTTACAGGAAACGTCACGACAATACATCTTAAACCTGAATTCAAACTGATTTCTGATCATGGTCTGAGAAATCCGCCTACTATAAGCGGAACTGTAAAGAATATAGGTGAAGGAGACGGTTCTGTAAGAGTGACTGCAAGTGTTTTGTACGCAGGATTAATATCAAGCGCAGGAAGCCAGGTAATAGATATAAATTCAGGAAAAGAAGCTAACTTCAGCATATCTATAGACAAGACTGCTCAATGGACAAGCTATAAGATTACTTTAGAATCTATTTCAGGTTAAGACTTAACTTAATTTCTTTATCTTTTATCTGTTCAACACTTTCATGCTGACCTTTGCCGGCAAATTTGATGTCTTTAGCTCCGCATTTCTCCATTATCAATTTCTTAAAGTCAGAAACGCTCTTTTGTATTCCTAAATCCCCTTCGACAAACAATACGATCTCATCTGATTTTTTAAGGCCTGATTTCTTCCTTAAGTCCTGGGCACGTCTCATTATCTCTCTTGCAAATCCTTCTGACTCCAATTCCTTATTTGTCTCTGAGTTCAGATATACCGAACCATTCGCAAAATCAGATGAAATCCAGTTTGAAGGCAGAGATGTCTCAACAAGGAAATAATCCTTTGTCAACTCTATCTTCTCATCGTCAACAACCATTATCGCCTTGCCTTCTTTTTGTATCTTTTCAGTCAGCGCAGGCATCGTTACAAGCTTTGCAATTATACTTGTTGCTTTTTTTCCAAATCGAGGACCTAACTTTGAGAAATCCGGCTTTATTGACTTCTTTGCATTTCCAAATGAACCTGAGACTGTTATTTTCTTTATGTTCGTCTGCGAAGCGATCAGTGATTCTGTCTTTGTCAGTGCTAACCTTACATCTTCTTTCTCTGAGACCAAGACTGCTTCCAAAATAGGCCATCTCACTCCTCTCTTTATCTTCTCTCTTGAGCTTAATATTGCCTGTATCGCTGACTTTGCATGATACATATTTGATTCTAATTCCGTATTCACTTCTTTCTTGTCAACTTTAGGCCAATCAAGCATGTGAACGGATTCTTCTTCCAATTTGAAAGCATCCTTAAGATTTTGATACATCTTTTCCGTGATGAACGGAGCAATAGGTGCAAACATCTTCAATGAATCAATAACAACCCTGTAGATTGAATATAGCACTGCTTCTTTTTCATTATCTGAACCAATTGATGATTTTTCTCTTACAAGCTGTATGTAAGTCCTTGACAGCTCAAGATAAAGCTCTTCGATCATCTTTGGAATCTCGTTAAGCTTTAATTTGTCGAATGCTTCAGTAACATTCTGTATCGCTGAATTTAATTTAGATATTATGTATTTCTCTTCCAGATCAAGCTTCGGTCTTATCTTTGAAGGATTTTTTCCGACTGTCCCGGTATAATCAATAAGGAATTTATGCAGATTCCATAATATTCCAAGATTCCTTGAGCTTACTTTCATGTCTTCAATATTGTAATTCATATCGAATCCAGGATTTGCAGCCCCTATCATGTAATATCTCATAGTGTCTGCGCCGTATTGATCAACGACTTCCTGGGGAGTCACGACATTTCCTATTGATTTGCTCATCTTTTCGCCTTCCATGTTGATGAATCCGTGCATATATACTGATTTGTAAGCAGGTTTCTCCAGAGCTATCATGGAAGCGACAAACAATATATTGAACCATCCTCTTACCTGGTCGATCCCTTCAAGTATGAAATCAGGAGGGAATAATTTCTTGAACAGCTTATCATTCTGAGGGTAATCAAGGCAATTCCATGACGAAGTTGCAGAATCGATCCATACATCAAGCACATCAGGTATTCTTTTCATGTCTGATCTGCACTTGGAACATTTTATTATCAGATTATCGACAGATGGCTTATGCAGATCATCAGGAAGTTTTCCTGTCTTTTCCTTCAATTCCTTTCTTGAGCCTATGACTTCATGATTATCGCATTTGGAACATTTCCATATAGGAACTGGAGTTCCCCAATATCTCTGTCTTGTTATTGAATTATCTCTCAGATTTGAAAGCCATGAATCGAACTGCCTTGAACCGGCATAATCAGGCACCCAATATATTTCTTTATTCAATTCCCTCATGTTTTCTTTCAAATCTTCAATCTTAAAGAACCACTGCTTTGTCGTCCTGAATACTACTGGGTTTTTGCATCTCTGACAGAACGGATATTCATGGTCTATAGGAGTCTTTGCGATCAATGCTCCCTTGTTTTCGAGCTCTTCGATAAATTTCTTGTCGTCTTTCTTTGCAGTCAATCCTGAGAAAATTCCCATTGAAGATCTGAATTTTCCGTGCTCATCGAGTTCATTGAATGCAGGCAGTCCGTTTTTATGCCCGACTTCATAGTCTTCAGGGCCGCATCCAGGGGCGCAATGGACCAATCCTGAACCTCCCGAAACATCTACGTATTCCTTTGACAGCAGTACAGTATGTAATTTTGAAGATTTTATCTTATCAAATTCTTTTATCTCGTCTTTCAAAGGATGATCGTATTTCAATCCTTCCAATCTCTCTCCTTTGAATTCTTCTATGATCTGGAACTTCTTATTTGCGACAGCAGGGATGAATGCAGTCAATGCTTTTGCCACTATCCATATCTCATTCTCAACTTTTGCTTTCACATAATCTGCATCGGGATTTGCCATCACCGCAAGATTGAAAGGGATCGTCCATGGAGTTGTCGTCCATACTACAAGATACTCGTTTTGTGTTCCTGTTAATCTGAATTTAAGGTATATTGATTCGTCTTTGACATTTTTATATTCCAGTTCATGTTTTGCCAATGCTGTCGCATCATGAGAACACCATGTCACAGTCCTTAGCCCTTCATATAATCTTTTATTCTCATAAGCTTTCTTGATGAGCCACCATTCGCCTTCTATATATTCAGGAGTTATAGGCTGATAGGCATTT
>CAZNFC010000024.1:0-12073 GCA_964572885.1 uncultured Methanosarcinales archaeon | reverse complement strand
TTCATTAGCGATTGTTTATTCAGATATGAATAAATCAAATAAGATATGGCTGTTCTATTTCTGGACATTCATAGTCGGAATATACACTTTCAGGAATGAAGTGCTTTTCAATGTCTTTTCAGCAATCTTGATATCATTTGTTGTCATCTTGACGCACGAGAAATATGTGCATAACAAAAATAAGAACACTTTAATGACTTTCCTTGCGTTTTTATCTCTTTTCCTTTTCCACATAATAGCTGTGTTTGAAGCAAATGTAAGATTGATCATAATTGTAAGATATGTGTTATTGCTCACAGGACTTGTATTATTGCTGATCACATTGTTGAAAATATATGGCAGAAAGAAGAAGTAAACACGAAATAATATATGATATTTTGCATTTGATTAGCCAGAAGAGTGGAAAAGTGAAACCGACTCACATACTTTATGGCGGGAATTTAAGTCATGATAGGTTGAAGAAATATCTTGATGAGCTGTTGACCGGCGGATTCATAGAAAAAAAAGAGGAAAAAGGAAGAATATTCTACGTGTTGACTGAGAAAGGCTATAAGTTCATCGAAGAATTCAAGAAGATAGAAGAGATGACACAAGCATTTGGAATTTAGATTTGAATATCATGAAGAATAATTCTATTAATTTGTTTGTCAGCATATTACTAGTGATTGTTATTACTGGCTGTGTTTCTTCTGCCAATTACAAGCCGCCAGTAGAACCACAAGATCAAAATAAGATTGTTGCGCAAAATATATCGCCGGAAACGCAAATAAAGATGAATCCTTATCTGATGATCCCATGCATCAGTAACCCAAAACTTGCATTTACTCATGATCTGACGGAATCAGATAAAATTATCAAAATCACCCCAAATAGTTTGGTTGCCAGCAAATCACAGGATCGTGTCTTTTTGTGGATCGATACAACTAAAGCCGACAAAGTTCCAATTTATGCACCGACGGATGCAGATTTAGTGAGCGGCATCTATAAAATCTCAAAGACCATAGAGACGATTGATTATGATCTGCACTTCCAGATCAGCTGTGAAAATTGGTTTTTCATCAACCATATCTCAGACCCAGTAGAAAAAATCAAGAATCTTTTTCCAGATAAACCTGCAAATGCTACCAACAATCCTATTCCTGTTAATCCCCCTATTCACTTCAAAGCCGGAGAGTTAATAGGTTATACCAAAGGAACAGCTCAAGCACATAATTTTGACTTTGCTGTTTTCGATTTAAATCATGAAAATGAACTGATTGGTGAAGGAGGAAGCATGGATCAGCGATTTAAAAACTTCATTTGTCCATTTGATCCTTTCCCAGAGGAAATTAAGAAAATCTATTATCAAAAATTGGATCAATCTTTAATATCAGAATCCAACTGCAAGTGATTGTCATTTAATGACAACCGAAGACGGTCGCATTTTGAATGTGACTATGTTTAATTGACCTATTTATACAAAACTAGAGATCTATTGGTGTTTCCTCTCTGATTACTCGTATGTAATGTGTAAGTTTAGTTAGTCCAAAAATTCTGTAAGTGTTCAAATAATCTCTATTCCATTTCCTATCTCTCTCATTAAAGTATACTCCCTGGGCGACTTTTTCATTATATTCTTTGATCTCTTCATTATTTCTTCTCACTTTTTCATTTTGTTTTTTTAAAATCGATTGCGATAGTCTACGAGCGTCATTGTCATCGGTTGCATAAAAATAAAGGCTAGGATAAGAAGGATCGTCCCGGTCGTCATCCGCAAAATGTACACCATAGTTCACTTTTGGAATCTTCGAGGATTCAAGTATGATTCTTTCTATCATTTTTTTAACATTTCCTCTAGTTTTTTTATATGTTTAGATTTTCTACCTATGAAAGATGAAGTTGTTACTGTAGTTACTTCTGAATCTTCATAAAAAGTAACTTCTATCCCCTTTACTTCATACGTAGATGTTGAAAATTCTCCTAGTGCTCCTTGACATCTAATATATTTCCCAGAGAATCCTCGTTTGACAATAGATGCAAATCTATCTTCTGATAATCTTTCAGATAATCTGTTATTTGTTGATCGATATAATACTATTTCACTCATCTTTAATCACCATCCGTATCAGACAAGAATGAATCTGTGTCTGAGATATACAATGTCCTGAACCTGTCATGTCTTACTTCTATCATTCTTTACCTCTGCTTGTTTCCAAGCTATAATGTATATAGTGTTGTAAACTATATGCATTTTTCTGTACAATATATGTCCATAGTGTTGTATATAGTAGAAAGCTTTAAGTATATGAATAACTCAATAAGATTATGCTTGACTCAAAAATAATCAAAAAAATAGAAGATTTTGTGTATGTAAAGCCACGTTCCATACAGGAAATTGCTCTGCATGTAGGGAAGAACTGGAGAACCGCCGACAGATATGTGCACGAGATAGAAGAAGAACATGGGACAATCTCTACGCGTGTATTCAGGGAAGGAACAAGAGGGGCATTAAAGATCGTACACAGCGTCAATCTTGATAAGATAAGCAATACAGTCTTCCAGCAGATGCTTGAAGACGATATATTCAAGACAAAGATGAAACAGGAATTCTCTCCTTTTGATGTATTCCAGCATGTTCCTGAAAATAAAAAAGAAGTATATAGCAAAGAAGGTAAGGCAGAGGCTGAGTTGGGACAACTGGACAATCTAAGAGATATGCTTCTTCAGGTCGACAAACAATTGCTGCTTTTTTCCGGAAATTTATCATTTGTATTCTATAAGGACAGGAACATAGACATCTTCTCAGTATTTGAAGAACTCGTAAAACGGGGAGTCAGTATAAAAGCAGTGTGCAGAGTTGATCTGGCAGGACAAGAAAATATCAAGAAACTTCTGTCACTGAATTTCAAATATGGAAAAGAGTTAGTTGAAGTAAGGCACAGAGAACAGCCATTAAGATGCACAATCATTGATAAGAAATTTTTCAATATGAAAGAAGTTTTCGCTCCGACAGGAAGGGATTATGAATTGACAAAGAAAACATTTGTTTTCTACACCATTAAAGACAAAGAATGGACAGAATGGATCTCTAAAATATTCTGGAAGATGTTCTCTCATTCAATAGATGCAAAGAAAAGACTTGAACAATGGAATAAAGTTAAATGATTAACCCTTAACAACAGCCAAAGGCTTCAATTTAACTACTCGTTTAGCTATGCCTAATTCATCTGAGACTCTTGCTACTTCGTCTATGTCTTTGTAAGCTCCTGGAGCTTCTTCTGCTAATCCAATCATTGAATGCCCTTTTACAATTATACCTTTCTTTGCTAATTGAGATATCAGAGCATGGCCGTTGAATTCCTTTGTTGCCTGCGTCCTTGACATCAATCTACCAGCGCCATGTGCAGTTGAACCTAAGCTTTCTTTCATCCCTTCGGTTGTACCGACTAAAACATAAGAGCCTGTTCCCATTGAACCTGGAATTATAACAGGCTGGCCTACTTCTCTGTATCTTGAAGGAATCTCTTTTCTTCCTGGACCAAAAGCACGAGTAGCGCCTTTCCTGTGCATATAGACCTTTTTCATCTTTCCGTTGAATTCATGCTCTTCAACTTTTGCAATATTATGTGCAACATCATAGACTGTTTTTATTGATTCTTTCTTTACATCAAATATCTTAACGAAACAATTCCTGACTAAATCTGCAATGATATATCTATTGCACCATGCGAAATTAGCTGCTGCTTTCATCGCTTTAAGATAGTCATCACATAACTGCGTTCCTGCGGGAGCATAAACTAACTCTCTGTCAGGCAATTTCTTGATCTCATTAGGAAATTCCTTTTCCATCTTTCTAAGATAATCAGAACAAACTTGATGGCCTAATCCTCTTGAACCGCAGTGTATCATGTAAACTATCTGATTTTTCTTCAATCCAAATGCTTTTGCGATTTTTTCATCAAAAATATCAGACACATATTGTATCTCTATGAAATGATTTCCAGAACCTAACGAACCTAACTGATTTCTTCCTCTTGCTTTTGCCTGTTCTGAAACTTTTGAAGAGTCTGCTCCTTCAAAGCTTCCTGATTCTTCTGAATTCTCAAGATCTTCCTTTATCCCGTATCCTTTTTCAAATGCCCATTTAGCTCCTTTTGTCAAGACTTCATTCAACTCTTCTTTTGTTGTCTTGACATTCCCTTCTCCTAATCCTGCGGGGACTGCATTGTAAAGTGCATCTGCTAATTGACTCATCTTAGGTATTACATCGTCAATCATCAAAGATGTTGAAACTAACCTTACTCCACAATTTATGTCATAGCCTATTCCGCCAGGAGAAATCCCTCCTTTAAGGAAATCTAAAGCTGCAACACCACCTATTGGAAATCCGTATCCTTGGTGGCCGTCAGGCATTACAAATGCACGATACAATCCTGGTAAAGATGCCAGATTTCTTGCCTGAATCAATGTTTTATCATGTCCCATTGCTTCAAGAAGTTCGTCGCTTGCGAAAACTTCAACAGAAGGCTTCAAGTCTTTGAATTCCCATTCAAATTCCTTTATCTTCTTGAGTTCTTTATTTGCCATGACAGAAAGTCAGACATATTCATTTAAATATGTTCTTGTTAACGCAATCTATGCAATTTAAAGAACAATATAAGAGCCATTGCAATAAGAACGATCTCAATATAGAAACTCTTAGTCTTGAAATATATTTCCTTAGACATCTTTTTGTAATATTCCCTATTTGATTCTTTTCCAGTGAGATTATGTTTAGGTGCATTCTTGAAAACAGCTATATTCTTCTTTGAGAAAGGCCATCCCCATCTAATCCCATATTCAAGTGTATCAATGATAAAATGAGTCCATGTTCCAAGAATAAGTATTATTCCTGATAATTCAGTTGAAAAAGTATCTCCAAAGAATATTATTAAGCTTCCTATCAATAACCATACAATTGGCGCATGAGTTATGAAATCCCTGTGGCTTTCTCCGTTGCTTCCCAATTTTAATGATCTTGCTTTTCTGAAGTGAGCAAGCACATCTAAGTCAGGAAGAACTCCAGCTATTGCTCCCAGAAGCAAAAAAGTATTCCTGTAGAAAGGATCTATATGGAAGTAATTAAGTAATAAATATGTCACAAGATATCCTGCTGCGAAATGGCCTGCCAGAAACATTATAGGTCCAGAACTACCTGGATTGTCACCTTTTTTATTTTTTCATTTATTTCCATATCGTTGTAAGTTATCGCTTTTACGTGCCTTTTGAATCCTAACTTGCCCCTATTTATATCTCCTTTTACGATTGCTGTAAGCTTGTAGTTTTTATTCTTTTTGATTTTGATTTTTGACACCTTATTTATGAAAAAATGACTGACATCAATCAAATATAAGAACTTTTCAAGAAAATCGTATAATAATGATTCTTTTGATTCTGATGTTATAGTGATTGTTTTAATTTTTACTGGCTTAACTTTATTTACATTCACTACTGTGTCTGTCAAAGCCAATGCTGTGTTTGCAAATGCTTCTTCTAAAGTCTTTCCTTCTGTTTTGAACTTTAAATCTGCGGTATGCTTCAATATTTTGTATTTTACCATATTAGAAATCAATAAACCTGAAGCGAATCCAGGAAATCCTTTTTGTCTTCTTCTTTCTTTTCATCAAATATGCTCGGGAATGTGCTTGGAGTCTGCGGCAAATTTGAAGATGAACTCGGAGAGTCAAACATGTTGAACAAACTTGCAGATGCTTCAGGAGTTGGAGGAGGTGTTGATTGCGATGAAGAACTGCTTGAGAACAGATTATCGTCATAACCTGAAGAACCTCGTCCAGCTATTGAGTTTAGAAGCTTGATTATATGATGGATATTATGCAGATCCTCTTTTGTGTCTATCTCTATCCTCATGGTCTATTTGAGCATATATTAGTATAAAAAGGTTTCTACAGGAATAGACGCTGATAATTCATGTATATGTTATTCTCAGCTTCTTTTATATCCATCTTTTTGATTTTAGCTATCTCTTTTATAGTCTCTGCCACATTTGCAGGCTCATTAGGAATTCCCGGAGTCGGACTTATCCATGGAGAATCAGTTTCAGTCAATAATTGATTTATATTGACCATTTCAACGACCCCTTGGAAATGCTGGCTTTTCTTGATATTAGTCGGTATAGAGAAATAATATCCAAGTTCTGCTGCTTTTTTTATTATATGTTTCCTTCCTTCAAACATATGCAGGACAACCTTCTTTATTTTCGATTTTTCCAGTAATTCAATTGCATCAGCTTCTGCTTTTCTACTGTGAATAATAATAGGTTTATTTATTTTCTTCACAAATTCTATTATTTTAATGAAGTTTTCCTTTTGTTTCTCATGCTGCGTCTTATCATAATGATAGTCTAATCCGCATTCACCTACTGCTGCTATTCTGTCTTTATTTTTTTCGATGAATTTCAGCTCTTCATCAAGATTGAATGGCAGAGCCTGTCTTGACAATCCTGATTCATTTTCTGATTCTCCTATCAAATCGATAGGATACAAACCTAATGAGCATTTTATGAAATCAGGGTATTTCTTTGCCAATTCCAAAGCTTCCCTGTTTGTAGGAACATTGACTCCTGAAGTGATTGCACCTATTACGCCTTTTTCTTTTGCGTTCTTGATTATTTCAGGAATTCTGTTCTTTAGCAATTCATGCGTCAAATGACAGTGTACGTCTATTAGCATATGAATATGACAATTTATAACGTATATAAACCATATGGTAAAATTTATAAATGAACCAAAATCTTCAAGGAATAGGGTGGAATGAAATGACTATAATCGGTTTTAGTTTCAGGAAAATATTGGCTGAGAAGAACCTTTCAGCTACTGGTAAGATCAACATATCAAATAACGTTTCTGTAAAGAAGGTTGAAGAGGCTTTCATTCCTGTAGGCACAGGAAAGCAGAAAGCTTTGAAATTCTCATATGAATATATTACAAAATATGAGCCTGAGTTCGGCACAATAAACATCGAAGGAGATGTTCTTTACCTATCTTCAGAAGATACTGTCGAAAAGACGTTAAAGGAATGGAAGAAGAACAAGAAAGTTGACAAAGAGATATTGACTCCTGTGTTGAACACAATATTGACAAGATGTTCAATCAAGGGACTTTTAATGAGTCAGGATTTGAATTTACCAAGTCCTTTGCAGTTGCCTAGAGTGACTGTTAAGTAAATATTAGATTATATTACATAATATATCCTAATTCTTTCGCTATATTTACAATAAATTGGTGATCTGTAGGATAGAACCTTCTTGAATGAGATAAGTTTGCTGCTACAGAAAGTTTGCATATATTTTTTGTCACGTCCATATGTACGCCGTTATAATATCTTGGCACCAGGAAGATAAAACACATTACCAGAGACTTATTCAGGAAATCCTTATCTGCCATATGACTATAAACTACATTTCTATTTGAGCTTTCCCATCTTCCTATGGTGAAAGAATCGATTGCATCGATATCATGAATAAACTTCTGGTATTCGTCACCTGAATCTTTGTCTATTCCAGCAACTGCACTTTCTACTTTTTTTATGAAATTATCATCTAATTTGTAATTGCAAAATATCTTCCTTAGAATCTTTCCGCTTCTTAGCGAATCATCTTTATAAAAATCAATGAGATTGATCTCCTGCAATAAAGGAATTTTTCTCAGACTCTGCAGATTATTTCTGTACAGAAATCCCAAGTCATTTACCCTGGAAACATCATGCCACACTATGGCTGCAGTTAATATTCCCCAATCAAGTTTACAATTAGTATTATCATAAATATAGCTTGCGAATCTTATGCATCGTATGATATGCGATATATCATGGAAAGGATCCTTGCTTTTCTTCATGATATCCAATCCTTTTTTTATGATAAACTGCACTTTTGAATTATTTATATTATCATCTTTGTCAAAATTTCCTTTAAAAATATATTTTGCAATATTTTCTGAATCTTTTTTATTTGTCTCGAACCCATTTATAAAAATCGTACTAAGAAGCTCTTTCATCTGTTTATTTGAAAATTCTCGTCTTATTTGTTCAGGTATCTCAAGATTAGTTACGACTAAATTAATTTTGTTCTCTTTAAGAAATTTTATGTTTGAATTCAGGAACTTAAGTGCTTCTTCATAATTCCTGTCTTTGGGGCTATAATGAAGAAGTGAAGCTATCTTTCTTACGTTCATGATATAGCAAAATAAATTCTTCTATAAAAAGATTTGCAGTTACTTGTTCAATGTATGCCCTTCGGCATCATCTTCATCAAGATCAATGTAATCGCTGTCGCTTAATGTGAATTTACTGCAGGTGCAGTTATACATAGTGCATTTTCCATTATGGTCTTTCTCACTATGACCGCAAGTGCATTGTTTCATAGTTAGATTAGTTCTCTCAGTATTATTTAAGCTTTCATTTCCGAAAACTTTATATATACCCTGCCGTATATACATGTCAGTATAACATGGACTTACTCGATAACACAGACGTGCTTTGCAAGAAATGTAAGGCGCCAATGGAACGTGGAATAAACCTAAAGGATGGCTTTAGACTCCGTGTATTTCAATGTCCGTCTTGCAAGGCACGTTTCTTTCATCCGTCTGATGTACAGCAATATGAGGAATACCATAAGCTTAAAGCAAAGGAATACAGTATGAAATTAAGGATGATCGGCAACAGTTTTTGCATATCCATACCTAAAGAGATAGTAAGATTCAATCATATAAGAGAAGATTCAATCGTTGCATTATCAATGGATGACCCTGAGCACATAAGATTGGTATTCAGAAAGCAAATAATAAGACAAGGTGATTTTAATGAAGACTGAAAAAAATGATAAACAATTAAGACTTAAAGTTGCAGAAGCGATGCCTGATGATGTAAACAAGGGAGTCGTAAGGATAGATTCCAAGATAATGAAGGAAGTAGGAATAAGAGAAGGAGATATCGTCGAGATAGAAGGAGCAAGAAAGACAGTAGGTATTGTTGATCGTTCATTACCAGGGGATATCGGTTTAGATATAATAAGAATGGATGGTATTCTAAGAAGAAACTCAAAATCAAGTTTGGGAGAAACAGTCACAGTCTCAAAAGTTGAAATAAAAGAAGCTCAAAAAGTAACTATAGCTCCTGCAAGACAGGGAGTGATGATAAGAGCTCCTCAAAATGTATTCAGACAGGGATTGCTCGGAAGAGTCGCTGTCAAAGGAGACATAATCTCATTCGGAGGAACAAGAAGAAGACGTAAAACATTGAGCGCAAATCCATTCTTTGATGATGTATTCTCTTCTGTATTTGAAGAAGCATTCAATGTAGGATTCGGATTTGGTGATTTGAAATTCATAGTTGTAGAATCGAATCCGAAAGGAGCTGTGATAATCACAGAAAATACTGAGATTACTGTGAATCCTGAAGCAGTAGAACTTGAAAAAGAGGAAGCGCTTCCTGAAGTTACCTACGAAGATATCGGCGGTTTGGATGAAGAAATAAAAAAGATAAGAGAGATGGTAGAATTACCAATGAAACATCCTGAAATATTCCAAAGACTTGGAATAGAACCTCCGAAAGGAGTTCTATTGCATGGACCTCCGGGAACAGGAAAAACATTATTAGCAAAAGCGGTAGCAGGAGAGACAAATGCAAATTTCTTTTTGATAAATGGTCCTGAAATAATGTCAAAGTATTACGGACAGTCGGAAGAAAATCTAAGAAAAAAATTCGAGGAAGCTGAAGCAAATGCTCCTTCGATAATCTTCATTGATGAGATCGACGCAATCGCTGCAAAGAGGGATGAAGTCCAGGGAGAAGTTGAGAAAAGAGTAGTTGCTCAATTGCTTTCTATAATGGATGGAATGAAATCAAGAGGGAAAGTAATAGTTATTGCAGCAACAAATATGCCTAATTCATTGGATCCTGCTTTGAGAAGACCTGGAAGATTCGATAGAGAGATTGAAATAGGCGTTCCTGGAAAAGCAGGAAGACTTAATGTATTGAAGATTCATACAAGAAATATGCCATTGAGTGACGATGTTAACTTGGAAGAATTAGCAGATACTACTTACGGATTTGTAGGAGCAGACATGTCAGCCTTAGTTAAGGAAGCGGCAATGATCGTGATAAGAAGAGTTCTTCCTGACTTGAATATGAAAGATGAAAATACGATTCCAAAAGAAGTATTGGATAAATTGATAATCACAAAACAAGACCTGACTGACGCATTGAAAGTCGTAAGACCAAGTGCGATGAGAGAGGTTCTTGTAGAGATACCTAATGTCAGATGGGATCAGATAGGAGGAATGGAAGATGTCAAACAGGATTTGAAAGAAGCTGTCGAATGGCCTCTGAAATCTCCTGAAGCATTCACAAGGATGGGAATAAAACCTCCTAAAGGAATCTTATTGTATGGCCCTCCAGGAACAGGAAAGACTATGCTTGCAAAAGCGATAGCAAATGAATCTGGAGCAAATTTCATCTCGGTAAAAGGACCTGAATTATTATCAAAATGGGTAGGAGAATCTGAAAAAGCTGTAAGAAAAATATTCGAAAAAGCAAGACAATTAAGCCCTTCAATAATATTTTTCGATGAGATTGATGCAATCGCTCCGAAGAGAGGAGTAAATTCAGATTCAGGAGTGACTGAAAGAGTTGTCAATCAATTACTTACTGAAATCGATGGATTAGAGGAGATGAGAGATGTTGTTGTTATCGCAGCGACTAATCGTCCGGACATTGTCGATCCTGCTTTGTTAAGACCAGGAAGATTTGACAGATTGATATTAGCTAAAATCCCTGAAGAGGGGATGAGAGAAAGAATATTCAAACTGCATACAAAGAATATGCCTTTGAAAGCTGTTGATTTGAAAAAATTAGCGGAAAATACAGAAGGATATGTCGGAGCAGATATAGAATCAATATGCAGAGAAGCTGCAATACTTGCTTTGAGAGCTGATAAAAATGCCAAAGAAGTAAGTCATAAGAATTTTGAAGAAGCTTTGCAGAGAGTAAAACCTTCAGTTGATGCTGAGACTAAATTAGCATATGACAAACTTGAAGCAGAATTAAGATCCGCAAAAGCAAGAGAAGTTAAACCACAGATATCATATTTCGGATAAGATGACTCATAAACCAGGAGATAAGGTAGAATTAGAGACTACTGACGGTAATTTCACAGGCATCGTTATGCCGAATGAGACTGCTTCTATTTTATTTATTAAATTGAGCAACGGATACAACATAGGGATAGAAAAGAAAAAGATAAAACAGATTGATGTCATTGAAGAATTCAAAGAGAATAAAAAAGAGAATAAATTAGAAATTAAAGAAGATAAGAAGTTACCTACTATTTCTATCCTGCATACAGGAGGGACAATTGCTTCGATGGTTGACTACCGAACAGGAGGCGTCATATCTAAATTCAATCCTGAACAGTTACTTGCTATGTTTCCAGAAATAAATCAAATTGCTAACATCAAAAGCAGACAGATATTTCAGATGTTCTCAGAGGACATGGAGCCTGTCCATTGGTCGTTAATCGCGAAAGCAGTCTTTGAAGAAACAGAAAAAGGTGTTGATGGCATCATAATCACTCACGGAACAGATACTTTGATGTATTCTTCTGCCGCTTTGTCATTTATGGTTCAGAATTCTCCAATACCGATATTATATGTTGCTGCGCAAAGAAGTTCTGACAGGGCAAGCTCGGATGCGGGACAAAATATAATTTCAGCCTGCAGATTTATCGCGAACACAGATTTTGCAGGTGTCGGTGTATGCATGCATAAGAATGAGAGTGATGGATTCTGCCTGATACACTCCGGAGTAAAAGTCAAGAAACTGCACACATCAAGAAGGGATACTTTCAGGAGCATAAATGTAAAACCTTATGCTGAAATTGATTATTTAACGGGAAAGATAACTTTCCTTAGAAAAGACTATCCTAAAAAAGACAAGAAAAGAAAATTAATCTTAAATAACAAATTTGAAAAGAATGTTGCAATAATAAAGCTAAGACCAGGATTTGATTACAGAGAATTTGAATTTTATGAAAAGAACGGCT
>CAZNFC010000023.1:6682-12209 GCA_964572885.1 uncultured Methanosarcinales archaeon | reverse complement strand
GCTTTGTCAAGCGCTGAAAGTCTTTTAACTCTCCATTCAGAGATTTTTTCCTGAAGCTTAAGCCTTGCCTGATCTTTTTTCTCGGCAGACAATGCTTTGAAAGCATCTATGATCTCTCTCTTGGCTTCCTGAGGAGTTATTTCTCCGCTCTTAAGCTTAGCAATGATGTCAGTCAGGTCAACACCTAATTTCTCTGCAATGTTTGCAGCAATTTCAGCGTTGTGAGCTTTTCTTGCATCTTCAACCTTTTTACGTACATCTTTAAGCTTTTCAGCTTCTTTTCCTTGTATTGTCTTTTTCAGCTGAGCAAGTTCCTTTGCACCAAGCAAACTTCTTGCTTTAACCCTGAATTGCTGTACAAGAGTTATAGCCTGTTTCTTGATGTCAACAAACTTAGCAGTCGCTTCTTCGACATTAGTTGAATCTATTGCTCCTGCTTGTGTTTTCAAATCGCTTAATGAAGTGACGATTGTTTCCAAGTCAGTTGTGCTGACATTTCCTTTAGCTTTTATTGCTGCAATTATCTCATTGCCGTACAATACAGCTCTTTCGATCCTTTCCTGCAGTTGAGTGACCCTCATCTGCGCTCCTGGAACGTCTGTCATTACACTTGTGTCGTTGTCGTCGTTGCTTGGAGTTTCTGTTTCATTATGATCAGAAACTTCTGCTTCGTTATTGTCATCTGAATTCACAGTTGTTGATGTGTTCACATCAGTCTGGACTTCAGTGCTTGTATTGGCACTTACATTTGTATCTGTTGATACAGTCGTATTATCTGTCGCATCCTGCGCAAATGCTATTGAAACTATCGATAGCATAAACATCAGTGCAACAAAAATACTTGATATTTTTTGTTTCATTTTAACCTCCTTGGTTTAGTATGATCTTCCTTTTTGTACAGGCGCTTCCGGTTTGTTGTCCATAGCTTTTCCTGAGTCATTCCTGACTTCGGCAGACTTGTTTTCAATCCTGCCTAATATTTCCTGCTTATTGGCTTTCCATTGCGCAAAGTTCTTTTCAAGACCTATTGTCTTTGCCTTGAAAGCTTCAGCCTGGTCAGTCTTTCCTTTAGCAAGCAAGAATTGATAGTGCTCTTCCCTTCTTTGCTCTATCTTAGCGATCAGTTCCTGCTTTCTTTCGATCTGGAAAGTGAATGCAAGCTTTATCCTGTCTATCGCTCTTTCAAGCAGAGGATATTCTCTTCCGCCTTTTACTTCAAATGTCTTGTTTGTATCATTTTCTTCAGCTAATGCAAAAGGCATAGCTAAAAACAAGCATACTACAAATCCAAGCATAATTTTGTTTGTTTTCATTTTCTCACCGCGCTTTCGCGCCGTATGACCTTGCATATTATATGGCTGGAACAGTATTTATATTTTTCCCGAAATTAAGCGGAACTACCTGGAACTTGCTTGTAATGTCCATTCTGTTTTGGAATTGACATTGTCTCTCTTACTTGCTGCAACAATGGAATCCTTTCAAATGGCAACAGCTCAAGATAAGGATTTTTCCTCTTTAGCTTTTCACATAATTCAGTGCCTAATGTGTTGTACATCTCCTGGAAATTTTTGTAGGCTGTCATTATCTTTTCCGGATTCATTCCGCTTGTCAAGAGAGCATAGTCAAAGCCTGCGGACAGCATATCTAACCTGACTCCCCAATCCTTGTTTTCTGTTTCCAAAGCAGTATAAGATCCGTTTTTCATAGCGCTTCTTATTATCTTGGCAAGAGTGGAAAGGAATTCCCACTTCTTAATCTCGTCAAGTCCTTCGATAACCTTTTCAAGGTTTCCATTTGTCTGTAAGGGTGTCATAAAGTATATAGAGATGGAACAAGATATTTATTTAACCCGGAATAGAACGGAACAAGACGGAACAATTATTCCTTAAATCCTATAACGTTGCTCATTCCTTTTGTTTCTTTGAAAATTATTCCTTTCTGCACCAATGTCTGGATGTTTCTGGAAAGAGAAGATTTAGGCAGATTAAGATCTTTCTCAAGATGCGCTTGGGTCACTGTACCGTGCTCTTTTAGGTAATCAAGTATCATGAGCTGCCTATCGGTGTAAAGGTCTCTGTTTAGTTCTTTTTCAGGAGTGCTCGGTTTTTTTGGATTTTTAATGTAATAGATTATTCCTACGATGACAATTATTGCAATTATGCCTATTATCCATGTTAGTAAGGAATTAGAGTTTCCTTTGCTTATTGAATATTGTATAACGATATTTACTTTCTCTTTTGTTCCTGTAGAAGTGACAACTATCGAACCTTTGTCTTCTATTCTTACAGGAGTATCTGACTTTATGTAATTTATTACTGAATTTTGAGGCAGTTCTATGCTGTACACGAACTCTTCGAAATTAGGAGACGTGATGTTTAAGATCCAGAAATCACCCTGTTTGGATGTCAGTTTGTTAGTAGTGCCTTTGAATCCTTCATAATTAGTATTTCCTGATATTGTAACAACCCCGTCATTTCCTACATGAAATATGACATCTGCATATAACTGGGCATTTACACTTAGGACCATAAGAAGTGCCAGAACAATTAATCCCCTTTTCATCATATGAGCTAATACTTTGCGATTTATTAAATTAACTCTTATTTGTCTTCATCCACTTCTCTACCATCCTGATTCTTTTTTCGGCAGATGGGTGGCTGTGGAACCAGAATTCAATTATCGGATTCGGATTTTCATCTCCTAAATCATGATCAGCCAATCTTCTTTCTGTTGATATCTGAGCATAAGGCTCTTTTACATAATCCAATGCAAACCAATCTGCTGCTCTTTCCTGCCTTCTTGAAAATGACATGCTTATCGGAAGGATCAATAATCCAAATACTGCGGAAATCAATGAAACAATCGGAAGCGCAGACAGCGGGATTGCATTTCCGAACATACCGGTTAATATCTTGTTTATCAGAAAGAATGTGATTAAAGTTTCTATTGCTTCAAGAATAGTGAATTTTATTATATCTTTATGGACATAGTGTCCAAGTTCATGTCCTATCACTGTCCTTACTTCTTTCTTTGTGAAGGATTTGATAAGATTGTCATAAAGAACGATAGTTTTTGTCTTTCCCAATCCTGCGAAGAAAGCATTGACTTTGTTTGATTTCTCGCTTTCTTTCTGCACCTTTATATGTTTGAGATTAGGAACTCCTGCGTTTTTTACGATATTAAGGATGGTCCTTAATTCCATTTTATTTTTGTATGGCTCAAGTTTATACAAGAATGGCAGTATTACGACAGGATATATCAAATCAATAAACGACGTGACGATTATGTTGAATATCACGACATATATCCACCACATTTTTGTCGTAAGAATCAGATATGCAGTGACGCTTCCGACAGGAACTAAAATAAGATATCCAATAAATGATGATTTAAGATAGTCCACCATCCATGCTCCAAATTTTTGGTTTGAGAGTCCGTATTTCTTCTCATAGAAGAGTCCTGAATAAAGCCTTAATGGGAATGAAACGACAAACATCAATGTCGTGAACAAAAGCACGTAAAGTATTATTCCCGGGATGAATCCATTGCTCAGGCTCCAGTTCGCCAGTTTCTCTGAATATCCATAGAAATAAAATATTGATATTGTTGTTAAAGCAATGATAAGGTCATTTATGATATACATCAAGAATTTTTCTTTGGAATATACTTTTGCTAATTTCCTTCTTTTAGGATCGTATTGATAGATTTTTTCTTTTTTTGACATTATTTTCCCAAAGCCCAGGCTTTCAGTTTTTCGTAGCTTGTCGCTCCGCAGATGAATTTTCCAGTTTTTCTGTTCAGATAGAAAGGAACTCCTGAGCATTTTCCTTCTGCATCTTTCATGAATTGAGCCTGGTTTGCTGCGTTATGCCAGCACTCTTTTTTCTCAAGCTTTACTCCTAATTCTTTTTCTAACTGCTGTACAAATGGATTCATCTTAATGCAGAAATGACATTCTGTACCATAGTACTCGACCAAATCACCGTATGTGCTCTTTTGAGTTTTTAATGGCATAATGTTGGTATATTCCTTTCTTTTAAAAATGTTCTCACAATAACCTTTAAAAAGACATTAAAGTCAATCATAAGAATGGTCAGCAATAAAATTGATAGAGTTCTAAGAGAGCAGGAAAGCCTAAATTACAACAATAGGTTTGCAACAGTAAATAGAGATACAGGAAAATTATTGCATATCCTTGCAAAAACAAAGAATCCAAAGAAGGTTCTTGAGATAGGAACTTCCATAGGATATTCGTCAGTATGGATAGCTTCTGCATTGAATGGCGGAGCAAACTTGACGACAGTAGAGTACAGTCCTGAAAGAGCAGATATTGCAAAAGAATTCTTCAAGAAATCAAAATTAAAGATAAAATTACTGGAAGGCGATGCTTTGAAAGTGATTCCTAAGATAAAGGAAAGGTTTGATTTAGTATTTTTGGATGCAACAAAAGCACAGTATTTGAGATATTTGAAAGCTGTAAAACTAAACAAGAACTCATTGGTTGTTGCTGATAATACGATATCTCATGCAGGCAAAATGCAAGATTTTCTGGACTATGTGAACAAGAGAGGAGCTGTTACATTGAATATCGGAAGCGGTATTACGCTGTGGTCGAATTCTTAGGTTAATTATTGTTGTTTTTTCATAAAACATCACTAAGGCGCCTGTAGGCACTGTTTTCGATTGTCATATACATATATAACTAACACATATAACCAATATCTATAACTAACATATGTCATTAATGCCTATAACTAACACATATCATATTTATGTGTAATATACCAAAACATTTATAAATGCTTAGAGGAGTATTCTTAAAAAGGATGGCCGATAGACACCATAGCAGGATTTCTGTAGAACTCAAGATAATCAGAAGGGATATTCAAGACTTAGTGCAACGTTCAAAAGAATTAATTTCTCATGAACTTGAGCAGATGCAGCATTTGAGTGCTCAGGAACTGCATCACCTGAAAAGAAGTGCAAATGAATGGATTGACAAAGAAATTGCTCAAATAAGCGAAGACACAGTGCATTTAGAGCATAAAGTTGGTGCATGGTCTGCTGATGAACAGCAGAAAGGAAGTGCTTGGGCTTCTGAACAAATAAAGCACATAAAGCATGCAATACAAGAGTTTGAAAATAAAACTATGCTGTGGCTGCGTAAAAATATTCTTGTTGTAAAAGAAAATATCAGAAAAGGCGACAAACAACTCTCTGAAGGATTTCGCAATATAGGAGAAGATATCAAAAAAACTGGCCATGAAAGCACCACATGGGCAACTGAAGAATTTCTGCCAAAAGTAAAGCGCTTTGTAAAACAAGAATTACAGACACTCAAACAAGAAATTAATAGCATTGAACAATGGCTTGCTGAAGAAACAAATGAAGGCAAGGAGTGGACAGCTTCAGAAACTCCAAAAGTAAAGCGCTTTGTCAACAAAGAACTAAATGCATTAAAGCAGAAACTTCATA
This sequence comes from uncultured Methanosarcinales archaeon, assembly GCA_964572885.1. Lineage (GTDB taxonomy): Archaea > Nanobdellota > Nanobdellia > Woesearchaeales > UBA10107 > UBA10107. The sequence goes on along the minus strand of CAZNFC010000023.1, from coordinate 6,734 downwards.
GCATTGAACAATGGCTTGCTGAAGAAACAAATGAAGGCAAGGAGTGGACAGC
>CAZNFC010000023.1:0-6582 GCA_964572885.1 uncultured Methanosarcinales archaeon | reverse complement strand
TTCAGAAACTCCAAAAGTAAAGCGCTTCGTAAACCAAGAATTACAGACACTCAAACAAGACATTCAAGATACCGAACGCTGGTTTAATGAGGAAGCAAGAAATTTACAAAAAACCGGACATGAAAACATTACATGGATAAATGAAGAATTCCTTCCAAAATTACAGAGATTTGCCAATAGAGAACTGCGCAATCTAAAACAGGACATTCATGACGCCGAAAGATGGATTTCCCAAGAGGCAGATAATCTTTCAGAAAGCAATAAGGAATTTCAACTATGGGCAACTGAAGAATTTCTGCCAAAAGTAAAGCGCTTTGTAAAACAAGAATTACAGACACTCAAACAAGAAATTCATGACACTGAACTCTGGTTATCTGAGGAGATAAAAGAAAGCGCAGAATGGACGGCTGCAGAATCTCCCAAAGTACAGCGCTTTGTCAACAAAGAATTACGCACACTAAATCAAGGGATTCATTATGCTGAAGAGTGGATTGCTCAAGAGTTTCAGAATCTTACGAAGAAAAACAAGGAATTTCAGCAAGAAGGAAGTGAAGAAGCAGCTAATGGAACACATATGCTTCAAGACGTACTGCTTAAACAAGGACAAGCTCTCAAGCAAGGACTTGCACACCTCACATCAAATATTCGTGACATAGAAGTAAAGGGGTCAAAATGGACTCATAAAGAAGCAAGAGCGCTGAAGCAAGGACTTGCACATCTTAATAATAATATTATTGATATAGAATCTGCTGTTGAAAAAGGATTTGGAAAAGGAAGTGAGTGGATTTCTAAAGAATTCAAATCACTCGCTAAAAACACACCTCATATTATCAAAGAAAATGAAGAATATGCAGAAAAAGAACTCAATAAGCTGAAACATGATGTCCACTCTGCCGAGGAATGGTTTGAAACAGAACTTCACAAAAGCGGAGAAGCTACTTCAGATACATTGGAATCTCTTAAACACAGAATAAACAATCTGAATAAAAGCATTCATCATCTGGAGAATTCAGGAAGCAAAATTATTTCTGACGAAGCAAAGTCAATAGGGCATGGCCTGCATGAAGTTGGCGAGGATTTAAGCATTCTTGAAGACAAGATAATGAGAAAGATAATTGATCTTCTAAAGAGCTATCCAGAAGGACTGACTATCGCTGGCATAATAAAAAAGCTTAATTTGGCAAGGCATACTGTCCTTGCAAGACTGAATACATTAGTTGGAAAAGGTTTTGTCAAAATTAGAAAAATAAACATGGCAAAACTTCATTTCTGGAATGCCCATATCAAAGAACATGAGCACGATATAAAAGTTGTTCCTCTTGCAGAAAGTCATATTTCTGTTAATGAAAATACTGCTGAAAGAGAAGAGCCTATTGACATCGAAAAACTCAAGGCTGAAATTAGAGGAGAGATTGAGCACGAATTAGTGGAAGGCAAAATTGAGAAAGAAGAGGCTCAGATAGAGGAGCAAAGACGCCCTATCAAGAAAATTATTGGAAGTACAAAAGATGCTGGTAAAGAATTTGGAAAAGAGAGAATCAAGACAGGGATTGAAGGTCTCGATGACCTTATTAGCGAGGGAATACCAAAGGGAGCCAATATTATCGTAGCGGGAGGGCCAGGTTCCGGAAAAACAATTTTATGTCTTCAGATACTTGCATATCATGCTTCAAGAGGGAAAAAATGCCTTTACATGAGTTTTGATGACTCAGAATCAAGATTGGAGCAGAACATGAAGGATTTTGGCTGGAATCCAGGAAAGTTAGAGAAAAGTAAAAATTTAAGAATACAAAAATTCAATCCATTTGACATAACGAGAAGCGTTGACGCCCTTATGATGAAGGCCAAAGGAGAGCTGCTTATTGATCTGGACCCTATACTGCTGCCTGAGAATTATAAGCCTGATTTCATTGTCGTTGATTCATTGACTGCCATATCATCCGCATTCACAGAAAGTGATGCAAACCGCAGGCCATATATAGAGCAGTTATTCAAGTTATTTGATAGAATTGGGGCTACATCTTTCCTGATAACAGAAACTAGCCACATCCCTACTGCATTCAGCACTATCGGAGCAGAGGAATTTTTAGCGGACGGCATTATTGCTCTTTACAATGTCAAGAAAGGCAACGCGAGACAAAAAGCGCTTGAAGTCATTAAATTAAAAGGAGTCCGCCACGAAGAGAAGATAGTATCATTTGATATAAGCAATAAAGGAATCAAAGTCAATCCTAAGAAGAAGGTATTTGGAAAAATCGAAGAACATGGAAGTTATTAGTCATTTTCATTGGTTGCTTTATAAATAGCCGACAGAGGATTGTTATTTATTATAAATGAGAGGTATTTGGTGGACTCAAAGAAGAACAAATAAGTAGATATGCAAAAAAGAGGTGACGCGAAGTCGGTATTAGTAGACATTTTAGTAGTTTTCTTCTTGTCCTCTCTTTTGGTATTTGCGGTCAATGAAACCAATATATCATCAAGTGATGTTAACAGTACTCTTAATAATTCTGAGATAAATGCTTCCATACAGGCAAATGCAAATGATTCTAATGTTTCCTTACCTGACGCTATTTTAACAAACAACACAGTTTCGCTAAATGAAACAAATATTACGGTTCAGATAAATAATTCCGTAATGAACACAAATGAAACAAATAATACAATCCAAACAAATACTTCATATCAGATAAACACTACTGTTTCAGTAAACAATACAAATATTACTGTCACTCAATTCACTAACGTCACTTCAATCACTATCAAAGATCATACAGGTAAGAAATATGACACGGCGCTTACAAAAGTCAAGAAAACTATTGCACAGCATGAGAGTGAAGTTGAAGAAATAACCCCTCATGGCTCTGTGAAGAAGATTTCTTTTGATAATCTAACTGCAGGAGCGAGCGTAGTAATCGGCATTGACGATGTTCCGAATTCAATTCCTTCTCCGATTCATAAATGGAAAAAAGTCTATGCAATTGACCCCACAGGAATAAATTTCACCAGCGCAGCAGTAACTGTCGCTGCACAGGGAACAGCTCTATACAAGTGCAAAGAATGGGATTTTACAAATCAAAAATGCAGCGGGCAATGGATATTCTTTAAATCAATTACTCCGGGACAGGATTATACTTTCTTGCTTACTCCAGATGATCCTGGCTTTGGAGAAATTTTAGCTACTGATGCTGTTCATATAGATGAGAATTATGCTTTCATTTCAAATATCTTCAATCAAATAAAAGCTGTAGATGACATTTGGAGCGAACCGATATATCAGACAGAGATTGTAAGGGTAACTTATGAAACAAATCTTACTAACGGCAGAACTATCGACGTCATTATGAGAGACAATGACACCGGAGCTTACTTCAATGTATATGAAGCAGGAACAAACAATTTGGTTGGAGCTTCAGGATTAAGAGTCGGTCCTGGTCCATGGTATCTGGAAGTTGAAAATCTCACGCATCCTTCAGATACTTTCGATTTCAGAATAATGAAATCAACTCAGAGCAATTATGATCCTAATGTGCGTTCTTTCATTGAATTTGATTATATACATGATTTAAACGTAGCGCCGTTGGTGTTTGATCCAAAACCTATAGGTACAAATCAAAAGAAAAATGTCACTGCTGTACTCGTATTGCAGACAAACGCCACTGACCAGGCAGACTCAGGAACTATAAAGCCTCTTGATAAAGTAAGAGTGGACATCTTAAGAGTATCAGATGGTAATATCACATCATTGCAGCTTTCTAATCTCTCTGGAGGAGGGCCGAAGTGGAACCTTTCTTATACGATTCCTAATATAACTGGTCTCTACATGCTGAATTATACTGCGAACGATACCGGTAATCTGATAACAATAAACAACTCCGTTAACTTTACTGTAACAGATTTTACTCCCCCTTGGTTCAATCAAACGCCGACAAATATCGTAAAAGAATACGGTACAGCGATAAACATAAACATAAACGGAACAGACAATGTTTTACTGAGCAGATACAGCACCAACGACACTACAAACTTCACAATAAACACATTAACAGGATTATTCCAGAACAACACATTATCCTCATTAGGAGTCCATGCAATAAACATCACAATCAACGACACATCAGATAACAGAAACTCAACATACTTTAACGTCACAATCAACGACTCAACATCTCCTTCATTCAATCAAACAGCAGGCAACACTTTGTTAGAATACGGCTCTAAATTAACTTTGAACATAAACGCATCGGATTACTTCTTCGATAAATACAGAATCAACGACACAACAAACTTCACAATAAACGCAGCAACAGGATTGCTGACAAACAGCACATTATCCTCATTAGGTATCCACACATTGAACATAACAGTCAACGACACGAGCAACAACAAAAACTATTCTATATTCAACATCACAGTCCAAGATACAACTCCACCAGCATTCAATCAGACTCCAACAAATATAAACAAAGGAGTAGGAAAATCATTCTCAATAGATATTAATGCCTCAGACTTCTTCTTCGACAAATACAGAATAAACGACACAACTAACTTTGCAATAAGCACGACAAACGGAAGCATCACAAACGCAACAGGTTTGCTGACTCTAAGAACTTACACGCTGAATGTTACTGTAAACGATACTTCCAATAATCAAAACTCAACAATATTCAATGTAACAATACAAGATACAACTCCTCCTTTCTTCAATCAAACACCAACGAACATAGTAGTAGAAGCCGGAGCTGCAATAAACATAAACATAAATGGAACAGATAACGTTTTACTGAGCAGATATAGCACAAATGACACAACAAACTTCACAATAAACACATTAACAGGTTTATTCCAGAACAACTCCCAGCCATCATTAGGTGTTCATGCAATAAACATCACAATCAACGACACATCAGATAACAGAAACTCAACATACTTTAACATTACAATACAAGACACCACTCCTCCTTTCTTCAATCAAACAATAACTAATGTAAACAAAGAAATAGGAAAATCATTCTCAATAGATATAAACGCCTCAAATTTCTTCTTCGACAGATACAGAATAAATGACACAACAAACTTTGCAATAAGCACAACAAACGGAAGTCTTACTAATGCGACAGGATTGCTTACTCTAAGAACTTATACGCTGAACGTCACAGTCAATGATACAACAAACAATAGAAATTATTCAATCTTCAACGTAACAATGGTTGATACAACCCCTCCATCATTCAACCAAACACCTACAAATGTTATTGTTCAATTCGGAACTGCATTTAGTTTGGATATAAACGCATCAGACTTATTATTAGACAGATACAGAATAAATGACACTACAAACTTCACAATAAACACATTGAACGGCTCAATCACAAATACTTCAAAATTAGGATTAGGTTTGCATTCTTTGAACATAACAGTAAATGATACAAGCAATAATGTAAACACGACGTTATTCACGGTCTTAGTTAATGATTCAATAGCTCCTATAGTATCAAACATAAACATTTCATTAGTTACGAATCAATCCGCAGTTCTAAATTATACAACAGACCAAGCAGCAAACGCAACTATCAACTATGGAACTACAGCAGCATTAGGAACAATAATTTCAAACACGAGCTATCTTACATTGCAAAGCATAAACATTTCTGTTTTAACCAATAGCACATTGTACTTCTACAACATTACAGCATGTGATGTATCCCAGAACTGTAAAGTCAATGGAACATTCAATTTCACAACAAACGCTAACGCAGCAGGAGCAGATTCAATCTCTCCGTTCTTCAACCAAACCCCAACAAATGTATTAGTAGAATACGGTTCAGCATTGAATCTAAACATAAACGGAACAGATAACGTTTTATTGGATAGATACAGCACAAATGACACAACCAACTTTACAATAAACACATTAACAGGATTATTCCAAAACAACACATTATCCTCATTAGGTGTTCATGCAATAAACATCACAATCAACGATACCTCAGATAACAGAAACTCAACATACTTTAACGTAACAATCAACGACTCAACATCTCCATCTTTCAACCAAACGATAGGAAATACTGTCTTAGAATACGGATCTAAATTAACATTAAACATAAACGCATCGGATTATTTCTTCGACAAATACAGGATAAATGACACAACAAACTTCACAATAAACGCAGCAACAGGATTGCTGACAAACAACACATTATCCTCATTAGGAATACACACATTAAACATAACAGTCAACGACACATCCAACAATAGAAACTACTCTATATTCAACATCACAATCAACGACTCAACATCTCCTTCCTTCAATCAAACGATAAATAACTTTAATTTAGAATACGGTTCAGCATTGAATCTAAACATAAATATCTCAGATTTCTTCTTTGATAAGTTCAGAAGCAACGATACAACCAACTTTACAATAAATGTAACCTTGGGATTATTGCAGAATAATACATTATCCTCATTAGGAATACACACATTAAACATAACAGTCAACGACACATCCAACAATAGAAACTACTCTATATTCAACATCACAGTCCAAGATACAACTCCACCAGCATTCAATCAAAC
>CAZNFC010000022.1:0-12517 GCA_964572885.1 uncultured Methanosarcinales archaeon | reverse complement strand
AATACTTATGTCGTATATTCTGCAGATTTGAACGGCGACGGGATAAATGAGATCATATTAGGAAATTACGAGCAGACTATACAGATATATGGAAAATCAGGAGATTCATATTCTTTGATAAAGGAGATAAGCACTCCATTCAGGAATTATGTCAGAAGCATTGCGTTTGGTGATTTTGACAAGAACGGCAAGGCAGACCTTGTTGTGGGAAGGGAATCAGAGATAAGCCAGATATACTATTCTTAATATTTATATACTTCCATGATTTGTTAAATCGAGCAACATGGTGTGGCCATTTGGAGATTCAAGACTTAAAGAAATGCTTGATTTAGAGTCAAAACTAACCGGAAGCAGAGAAGAAGCAGCAAGATACAGAAGAAGGATTGTTGAAGTTGCTTTGGATGGCATGACCAAAGCATACGTCAAAGAATATGGGGAGAAAGCTGAACTTCATCTCAAGGAGATGGTAAAGACTGACAGGATTGACAGCAGATCACTCTGGGCACTGTTTGAAAGATTCGGAAAGACTTACAAATCAATAGGAAAGCTTGATATTTTAGTCGGAGTCTCAGCAGACATATGGATAATGCTTGAAAAGTGCGATATCAGGAATGCATCTCCTGAAATGAAAAGGATATTGTTTGAAGCGATGCAGCAGCATAAAGAATCATGCAGAAATTTAGGATTATATCATCCTCTTTAGACGATATTTACATATACTTGCTTAGGAGGGACATAATTTGCATTATCAACCATCACTGTGATCGTGAAAATATAAGTTCCCTGCGGTTTGCTTCCCGGAACCTGTATTGCAATAGGTATTACGAGTTGTTCATTGTTCTTTATCACAGCACTTTTTGATGTTGGAATAAGCTGCACTCCTGAACAGGCATCTAATATTTCTTTTTGACCGTTGCTTACTCCGCTTGTGCAGTTTATATTGATTGAAAAAGTCTTGTCTGAACCTTCTACATTAAGTATTCCTAATCCAAATGTGGCCAAGTCTCCTGATTTTATATCTTTTGATGGGAAAGGTATTGCCACTCTTTCTCCTCTGTCAAGAAGACTTCTTACGTTATCTTCTGTGCTTTTGTCAAGATCTGCTTTTATGTTTCCTGCTTCTGTAAAGACTTGCCTTGCAAAATACAATCCAAACCCGAAAACAGTAATAGCAAGAACAAGCATTACGATGAAATTAATAGATAATTCAAATCCCTTTTTGCTCTTCATGGGTTTATTTCGTAATGCCTCAATATAAGAACGACAAATAAAAGAAGGACTACCGCTCCAGCGACAATCCAGCTTACTCCTTCAGCGATTAGTCCCTGCACAAGCTGATAGAAACCAAAAAGCATGATTCCAAGGCCTATCCACAGAAACTTATCCAGGACAATCTTCATCATCTGGAATTCCTGCTCCTGACTGAGATGCTTTTTCATTTACGTTGTGACTTTCACGAAAAAGTCTTTCTGGTCGTAAACATTTCCAGCTGTCCCTGCTTTATCGCTTAAAGATGTGAAACAGGAATATGTATCAGGCACTGCATCAGAATCTATGACCAGATTCATAGTAAGCACTGCAGTTTCCCCACTCTTTACCAATTGATCAGGGAATGTATTCAGATGTATCTTTGTAGGCGGAGTTGTAGGCGCTCCTATTGACCTGGTACATCCTGCCGTTATTGTAAAAGTAGCTTCCTGTGAGAGGACATTTTTTATTCCATAGAATATTTCTTTTGTCTCTCCTTTCTTGACATCAATCTCAGGAACTCCTCTGACATATAATTTCTCTCCACTTGCTTTGATTTCGTCGCTTATCTGCGACTTTACTGTATCCGATACTTCAGCAAATTGTGCTGTCGTTTTTGTGAATGTTCCTCTAAGGAATGCAAGGCCTAAGCCAAGCATTGTTATTGCAAGAATAAGAACAACTATCGCATTAATTGAAAGGCTAAGATCCGCCTTTTTTCCTAAAAGTCTTAATTTCATGTCTAACACCTCTATGAGACATTTTGGCGTGTTTTCTTTATAAAGGTTTCTGTAAGCCAAACAAAACCTTTTTAAACCACCTTTAAAGACAAAATTCTATGGCTAAGTTAAGAAAATGGACGGCATACAGAAGACTTGAAAGACCATATACAAGAAGGTCTAAGTTCAGGAAAAAGGCGTTCATCAAGGTAAATCCGAACAGAGGAATTGTAAGATTCGTCATGGGAGATCCAAGCAGAAAATTCAGATATTCTCTTTCATTAAAAAGCAGAAAAAATATACAATTAAGGAATTTCGCAGTCGAATCAGGAAGACAGCGCGGAAACAGGATATTAGAGAAAGAAGCAGGTAAAAATGATTACAGGATGACTGTAAGGGTATTTCCTCATCATGTCATAAGAGAAAATCCATTAGCATCAGGAGCAGGAGCGGACAGGATGAGCACAGGTATGGCTCACTCATTCGGAAAACCTATAGGTTTGGCAGCAAGAGTAATGGAAAATGGAATAATATGCCAGATCGAAGTAGATGAGAATAATCTTGAATTGGCCAAAAGAGCGTTGAAAAGATTCACTTCTAAACTTCCAGGAAGATGCTACGTTGAAGTATTTGATAATGTAAGAAAAGCTAACTTATAATTCATAATCTTTATTAAATAACTTAGTTCTTAAAAATTCATGAAGATTGTCACAGTAGGAGGAGGTTCAGGACAGCATGGAATTCTCACAGGATTGGTTTCATATTCAATAAAATTCCCGGATAAGATAAAACAGGAGAATATTTCTGCAGTAGTCACCACATTCGACACAGGAGGTCATACAGGACAATTGATGAAAGCAAGAATACCTAAAGATGCAAAGGGAAATTTCCTTCCTCCTGGAGACATAAGACAGTGTCTTGCAGCGATGGCAAACAATGAATATGCAAAAAAAATCTTCCAACACAAGATAAAAGACGGAAGCAATAAAGGTACTGTAGTTGGAAATGACCTTCTTGATGCAGCTTACGAGCAGAATGAAAATGATTTTGAGAAAGGCCTGGAATTGATAAAGAACATGCTTGATGTCAGAGGAAATGTTTTTCCATGCACATTGAAAAGAGCGGATTTTAAAGGTGTCTTGGAAAATGGATATGAAATATCAGGCGAGGAAGAGCTTGTTGCCCAGTCAGTATGGTATGATTCTCCAATAAAGAAAGTATTTCTCATTCCTGATGACATTCCTGGAAATCATAATGCAGTCAAGGCGATTTTAGAGGCTGACAAGATCATATTATCACAGGGAAGCCTTTATACTTCGCTTATTCCTAATTTATTAGTTAAAGATATTTCTTCAGCTATAAGAAACAGCAAAGCAAAGAAGATTTACGTCATGAATATAGTCACTCAAAGAGGAGAGACAGACGGTCTTACAGCAAGAGAACATTTAGAAGTCATTGAAAGATATCTTGGAAAAGATGTGATTGATTATTTGATAATCCATAAAGGAGAAATACCTTCTGAAATAGAAAAGAAATACACTATGGAAGGTCAGGAAAGAGTCATTGATGATTTTGACGGTGAAAAGAAAATAATCAGAGCAGAACTGATAAGGCATGACTCTCCGATCATAAGACATGACCCTGAAAAATTAGCAGAAGTTATAATCAGATTATGATGGAAGGAAGAATCTTTTCTATTTTTTCTTTTACTTCTTCTGCCGTTAATGCGCAGTCATATTTCTTCATGAATTCTTTTACTAATTCTTTATCCACGATATCAGTCTTTGAAAGATAGATGATTATCGGTCTTCTGAACTTCTTTAACTGCTCATACAATTTTATCTGGTCTTCCATAGGATAAGTTTCAGTCAAATCAAAGACATATACCATCGCATCAGTTATGTACTTTATTGCCAAAGTTGCAATTTTTTCCACTGAATTCTGCCTCTCAAACCTGTCCAATGTTCCAGGCGTGTCTAAGAACTGTATCTTTGTTCCATTTAATTCTGAATATCCTATATTGATGAACTTTGTCGTGAAAGGATAATTCGCTATTTTAGGTTTTGCTGTGGTGAGTTTGCTGAGTAAAGTTGATTTTCCTACATTAGGGAATCCTGTTATCGCAATCGTAGTCATTGAAGTCTTTACATGAGGAAAATCCTGCATTGTCTTTCTTGCGAACTCTAAGTATTCTAAGTGCTTCTTTATCTGCTTCAATGTTGAAGCTACTCTCCCGAAAAATTCTCTCCTGTACTGATTTATTCTTGGGATCTCAGTCGCTGCTTTTATCTTTCTTTTGTATAAGTTAAGGAATTCTGAGTTCTTTTCGACACACCATTTGATTGAAGCCAATGACTTCTTTATTTCAGTCATGTCTAATGTGGTGTCTATCAATTGCTGGTAGAATTCTGAGAGATTATCAAGACTTGGGAATGATTTCGGGATTTTGAGTAACATTTCTCTTAATTCACTTTCTATTGATTCTAATTTTGAGAGTTCTACGAATTGTGATCTTTTGAGATTGGAACCTCTCAAAGAGCCTTCTCTCAACTCTTCCATCCTCTTCTTCGTTCTCTTTATAGCCACATCTAGATAGAAATCCATACTTTCTACACGCTTTAAGTCTTGGAAGTTCATGTAACATATTCTCAGGAACTAGTTTATAAAGCTTAGTAAGAAAGTTATTTATATGAGAATGGCATATTCATAGACATGCCAACTAATAGTGTTCCAGCAGGCGATTCAGAAAATCAAGAAATAGTGATTAGATCTCTAAGGAATTCATTCATTGTTGCCATAATTGATCCTAAAAAAGTTCGAACAAGTGAAAACATAGAAAATGCCCAATTTTTTATCCCGCCATCCACGATAACAAGGTACCTATGTGGCCACTGCGATAGAGAACATGAAGGTGCACCAAAAATTAAGGTGACAGTCACTTCGCTTTTGCGTCGTGATCCAGAACATATCATTGCTCAAGGATTGTACCTTTGCAGAAGATGCGATGGCCTTGTTTATTCAAATTCTATAAAAGATTTTAGTACGATTGATTCTACATTTGTTGAAAGAGATGATACCGGTCAGATAATAAAACCCACTCCCGAATCTATCGATAGAAGATTAAAAGATGTTGAAAAACAGGCAAGTGAAGGCAGTAGTTGGAATGGAAGATTCCATAGAAATGATCTGGAAATAGCATTAGATTTATCTAAAATTATTGACTACGCTGTCCCCATTGGAAGAGTGAAATCAATATTCAGAACACATAGACAAGCATTCCTTTCTCGTATCTCACGAGAGTTGCCAGAACTTGTAGATGAGTTATTGGATTCCAGCAGGATGTTCAATTCTTATGCTGATGATATAACGGGAGAGAGTAGTTTTGGTTCAAGTGGTGTCTCTGAGAAATTCTTTTTGATATATAAACATTTACGTCATCTTGAAATTCCTAATGATCCTGTATTAAAAAGAAAAATACATGAAGTTCTTACACTTTATAGAGGGATGTTTGTCTCATCAATAGTAGATTTAGAAAGACAAAAAATAGAAACTGACACAAAGATCCGAGAAGAGCGTGCCGCTATAACTGGTATTGATGCGCGCATTACCGAGTATGCAAAAAAAGTAGGTCTTGAACCTTACGGCATGAGCGCCACGCAACCTTTATAAACCACCTATCTTCTCAAATATTCATAGCTGAGCACCCTAAATGGACAGTCGCAAAGACTTGAGAGCTCGGGGAGACAAAAATGGTTGAACTAAGAGTAGTAATTTCTGACCCTAAGACAGGGAAATCTGTGCAGAGAATTGTAAAAGAAGAGAACAGGAAGCCTTTCCATGGTTTAAGGCTTGGAGCAAAGGTAAGAGGAGAACTTCTTGAACTTACAGGATATGAGTTCATATTATCAGGCGGTTCTGATGATGCAGGATTCCCTATGAGAAGAGACGTCCAGGGAACAGCAAGGCAGAAGATTCTTACAACAGGCGGTGTTGGAATAAAAAGACATCTAAAGAACGGTCAGAAGATAAGAAAGACTGTCTCAGGAAACACTGTCGGAACACAAACAGCGCAATTGAATCTAAAAATTGAAAAGAAGGGCAATGAAGACATCTTCCCTAAGAAAGAAGAACCTAAAGCTGAGGAAGCCAAATAATAAATGGTTAAGAAAGATAAAACAGAGAAAGATGCTGAGAAAAACACATCTCAAAAAATAAAAGTCCATCAGCCGGAAGTCAACATAGGATTAGTAGGCCATGTTGACCACGGAAAGACAACTTTGACGCAGGCTTTGACAGGCACATGGACTGATACTCATTCTGAAGAAATAAAAAGAGGAATCACGATAAGACTTGGTTATGCAAATACGACAATATACAAAATAAAAAATAAGCCTGAACCTGAATGTTATACGACACAATCAGAAAATGCAGAATATGTAAGAGCAATTTCTATCGTTGATGCGCCTGGGCATGAAAGCCTTATGGCTACTATGCTTGCAGGAGCGACAATAATGGACGGCGCATTGTTATTGGTTGCAGCAAATGAAGAATGTCCTCAGCCGCAGACAAAAGAACATATTACTGCTTTGGAAATAATGGGAATAAAGAATGTAATCATTGTACAAAACAAAATAGATTTAGTTACAGAAGAACAGGCATTGAATAACTATAAACAGATAAAAGATTTCCTTAAAGGAACTCCTTATGAGAATGCTCCTGTGCTTCCTATATCTGCTCAAAGAAAAGTAAATGTTGATGCATTGATAGAAGCTTTGCAGGAATTCATCCCTACTCCTAAAAGAGATAATGCAAAAGATCCTCTTATGCTTGTCGCAAGATCATTTGATATAAATAAGCCGGGAGTGAACATTGATGATATGAATGGAGGAGTTCTTGGAGGAGCATTGATACAGGGAGAACTAAAAATAGGTCAGATGATTGAGATAAAACCAGGAAAGAAAGTGGATAAACATGGAAGAATAAACTGGGAGCCGTTGCATACCAAGATTGTAGGATTAAAGACAGGAAAAGAAGATATTGAATCTGCTCGTCCAGGAGGCTCGATAGGGGTAATGACACTTCTTGATCCTTCTGTAGTTAAATCAGACCAGTTGACAGGTTCTGTGGTCGGATTGAATGGAAAATTACCTCCTATATGGACTTCATTGACTTTAGAGCCTCATCTATTGCAGAGAGTCGTTGGAGCAAAAGAAGAATTGAACGTCATTCCTATCGTCAAGAATGAGCCATTGATGCTGAATGTAAATTCTGCAGCTACTGTCGGTGTTGTGACAGAAGTCTCAAAAGGAAAAGCACATTGTATTTTGAAATTGCCTGTATGTGCAGAAGTAGGTTCAAAAGTTGCAATTTCAAGAAGATTTGATAACAGGTTCAGATTGATAGGTTATGGGATAATTAAAGGAGAATAATAAAAATTATGGGAGAGCTCGTCTCCCCCACCCCCTAACAATAGGCAACTTGAGTTCGCCGTTCTTGACTAATTAATTCATTATATAAACGTTTATTGTCCCAAGATGGAAGTACTAACAGTCAAATGTCCTGTGCTTTCTGGAGATGTGTACAAGAACCATCGCAATGGCAGTTGCAATATCCTTATCTTCTGCCGGTTTAAATTTATCCTGCATGACAGATACAATTCCATCAACTCTCCCTGCCAATCCTTTGAGAGGTTCAGGAATTTCAATCTCATTTAAAGCTCCCTGTGTGGAGTTTTGAAGATATACAAATCGATCATCAGAAAAATCAGGATGAACATGCAAATCGAAAGATAAATACTGCCCATCAGTAAGTCTCGTTCCGAGTCTGTATCGGCTTACACCACCCTTAACAACTACTCTGCCCTCAGCTTCCATAAAAGACAACATAATCTATCTATTATTTAAAGATTACTTCTTCTTTTTATCTTCTTTAAAATCTAATGAAGCCGAGTTTATGCAGAATCTCTGTCCTGTAGGCTTAGGACCATCATTGAACAGATGACCTAAATGACCACCGCATTTTGCGCAGATGACTTCGACTCTTTTCATCCCGAAACTGTAGTCTTCTTTCAGCTTTATGTTCTTTTTATCTACTGAATCATAAAAGCTCGGCCATCCGCAGTGAGCTTCGTATTTTGTGTCTGAAGAGAATAATTTATTTCCACATGCTGCGCAGTAATACATTCCCTTTCTTTTCTCAAGATTATATTTTCCTGTAAATGGAAGCTCTGTTCCTTTCTCTCTCAGTACATGATATTGCTGAGGAGTTAATTTCTTCTTCCATTCATCTTCTGATTTATTCATTTCACACCTACATTCCCTGCAGGCAAAGCTCTTATTATCTCATCTATATCTGCATCAATTTTCTTTTTTATCTTTTTAGCCGTGTCTGAAGGTTTCTCGTTCCTGCTCTGCATTAATTCAACATATTTTATGCAATTCTTCTTCACCGCATTTGTAGGAGCGCACATGACTGCTCCTTCCTGTGTGATTCCTATCGATAGATTAAACCTTGGAACGATATGATTCTTCTTTCCGTTTATTATGAAAGAGCCTCTCTCAAGATATTCTCCTGATGGAGGAGTCATCGATACCTGATCAGGATGGACATAAAACGAATTGACTCCTCCGACTCCTCCTTTGAATGATTTTGAGAATATATAGACAGCATCAGCGACTTCCTGAATGCTCCTTTCAGTTGGTTTCTTTCCTTCAGTCTTCAATATAAAGAATGGACTTCCAGATGCTTCAGTATGAAAGACCAAATCATTCTTTTCCATATGTTTCTTTACGACAATCTCATTTGAACCTGCATCTCTTCCTCCTATAGCTAAAAATCCTTCTGATGTGATGAACCACCTTAATTTTTCATACCATTTCGGCTCTCTCTTCACTTTCGCTTTTTCCTGTTCAAATTCAAAATGCTCTTTCTCAACTTTAGAAAGCTTATCCTTGTAGATCTCAATCACTCTTTTTGTCCCTTCGATCTTAGCCTTTGATTTCTTTGATCTCTCGAAATAATCAGAAGCGTTCTGTTCAAGAGTTTTCTTAAGGTCTATTACAATCTCTGTCATACTATATGTTTGTCAGTTCTTATTTAAAAGGCTTATGCCAATACGGTTAAATATAAGTTAAATTTCAAACATCCATGCAAAACGCATTGTTCACCATCAATGATATGAGGAGAGCCAGAAACCTCTATATTAATGAGCTCATCAGACCATTGACTCCTGAGAGAATGTTTGAAGGAGGACTTTACTGCATCCTAACAGCGACAGAAAACTACTCAAAACAGATGGAAGCCTATAACAGATTGTTTGAACACGGGATGAATTCTCCAGAAGGAATAAAGACTAATCCAAAAAAACTTGAGAAAATATTGAAAAAGACAAGGTTTCATAATGAAAGAATAAAGAAAGTGACAAAATTTGCTCAATGGTGGGTCCAATCCAGTCTGCCAAACAGAATAATAGAAGATATCAAGAACGGCAGAGAAGACGAGTTTAGGATAAGAGAATACCTCATGAAGCATGCGCCAGGAATGGGAAGAAAAGTCGGATCATTATTTCTCAGGATGTGCGGATATCATAATGTCGTTCCTCTTGATCTATGGGCAGTAAGATTTTTGGAAGAAAGAGGAATAAGTGTTGTTGCGAATACTCATAGAAAAGGAGAGATAGGAAGAAAGGAATATCTTGAAGGAGAAAGAAGACTCTCAGAGATTGCAAGACAGCACGGACATACTCCTGCAGGACTTCAATTGTTGATATACTCAAAAGGTTCTCAATGGAAGCCTATTGAAAAAAGTCATCAGAGAGCATTTGATTTCTATCATCATACTACTTTAGAAGGATAACCTTTAAATACGATTGTTCTAAATATATCTATATGCCTGAACTTACAGAAGAAGACATAAAGAACATGTCTCCGGAAGAAATATCTGAGCTGCAGAAACAAAACTGCATATTCTGCCATATAATCAAAGGAGAGATTCCTGCAAATAAAGTGTATGAAGACGAATCATGTTTAGCGATTCTTGATATAAATCCTGCCTCAAAAGGACACATGATTCTCATGCCTAAAGAGCATTATATGATTTTCCCGCAGATACCTGAAAATATAATAAAACATCTTGCTAAAGTTTCTAAAGATCTGTCAAAAAGATTAATACAGACTTTAGGAGCAGAAGGGACTAATATTCTCATTGCAAATGGAGCTGTTGCAGGACAAAGAGCACCCCATGCAATAATACATATAATACCGAGAAATGAAAATGACGGAATAAACTGCTTTGAACTTCCT
Source organism: uncultured Methanosarcinales archaeon (assembly GCA_964572885.1). Taxonomy (GTDB): domain Archaea; phylum Nanobdellota; class Nanobdellia; order Woesearchaeales; family UBA10107; genus UBA10107. Next base: position 2,250 of record CAZNFC010000022.1, on the reverse strand, counting down.
GACAGAGATATCAGAGAGGAAGACTTGAACAGGATGCAGATTGTTTTATCTCAAAAATTAGGTATGAAGGTAGAGAAGAAAAAACAAGAACTTGAAGAGATTGACCTCAATCAACTGAAGAAGATGCTTAAATGAACCGATGCCCGGATGATCCGTGCAAGGTCCATTTTTCGCAAAACTAAAAAATGAACTGCGCAGAATGTGGAAAAATAAAGGACAAGAAACATCTTATCTATGAAGATGATTTAGTTGCAGCAATATTGTTAAGCAAACCGACAACAGGAGGGCATGTCGCATTGATGCCTAAAGAGCATTATGCAATCATCGAAAATATCCCTGATGAAGTCTTTGGCCATATGATGGTCATCGCAAACAAAATATCGACTGCATGCTTCGAAGTCCTTGGGGCGCATGGAACAAACATACTTGTAAATAATGGGATTGCAGGAAACCAGAAAACAGGACATTCAACGATAAATATAATCCCCAGAGTGGAAAATGATGGATTGAATCTCCAATGGCAGCCTATAAAATTTTCAGAAGATGTATTAAGTTCGGTGAAAATGACATTAGAACAGGAAACAAAAGAGGAACCTAAAGAAGACATAAAGGAAGTGAAGAATGAAGAACCAGAAGAAATTCCTGAAGAAGAGAATTATATGTTAAAACAGCTTGAAAGGATTCCTTAACGCGTGCTTTGCTCTATAAGAACTTTCTTTATCTTGTCATATTGATCCTGGCTTATTTCTCCATTTGCAAGTTTCTGGTCAAGATCGCTAAATAGTGAAGGAGAGACGACTTTTTCAGGAGATGAAGGCGCAGCAGTTTTCTCGACGTAACTTCTTCCCCAGGTCATCACAATAAGACCGATCATTATAGATACTGCCAACAACAGCATTGTTGATGTCAATGGAGATAATCCTTTTCTGTTCATTCTTTCTTCCCCGTCTTCACGAATTGTTTCTGCAATAAAAGCATATATATGAACGAAGTTATTATCACCATCTCAAATAAAGGAAACACTGCTGGATGGAACTGAATGTAACCAAGACCTCTGAGGATAGTCATTATTGTTTCTATTATAAACAAAATGAATCCGAAGAAAGCTATTCTCCATGGCTTGATGTAAGCAAATCTTCTTTCTCCGAATGAGAATAATTTAAGGAATAATATAAGCGATATTATCGCAAACACAAGATTATAGTAAGGAGCGACCATTCCGACAGCAGTTCCGAGATCGACCATTATTTTGTCCCCTCTGTTATGACTTCAATCTGCAGGACTAAAGCCCATATCAAAAATCCTAAGATTATTGAAGGCACTACGTGAGTTATCCATGTGCTCGCATAAATGTTGAATGACCTTAATCCGCCGAATATTTCTTCAACTGCAAAGAAGACCAAAGCGACTGCAAGAGGTTTCCATGCTCTTAATTCCTTCTTAGAAGAAACCTCAAAGAGTGATGCTGCGATAAGTCCTGCAACAACAGCAAGAACAAAATTAGCTATCTGCAATACGCCAGTTATGAAGTCTATCGCCATCTTTATTGTGTTTACCTCTTCTCAGTATTTAAATATTACGCTATGAATTTGACTTGATGAACTGATATATCTTCTCGAAATACAACTCTTTATCCTTATCCTGCAAAAATACATGTCCTGTCCCATTTACCCATACTAAATCTTTTTTATCTGAACTGACTGAGTCATATACCAACTGAGAGCTTTTATTGCTCACCCTCGTATCGTTGGTATACTGCATAATCAATATAGGCTCATTTATCTTTTTCAGATTACTCTCTACTATATTTCCGAGAGCTAAAGTCTCTGCTATTCCAAATATAGGAAATTTATCATAATAGAACTCTATTTTGTCCTGTGGAATCACTCTATCGCTGTATCTCATGAAATATTTCAATATCCATGAATAATCCGCTCTTTTGTCTTCCAATATGATTGCAGGAGCGAGAGCGATGACACCATCTACAGGATTATCTTCTGCAGTTTTTAGGGCAAGAACACCTCCCAAAGACATCCCTCCTACGAATACTTTTTTATGTGTTTGTTTTGCTAAGAAATAAGCATCGCTGAAATTAGCGTACCAATCTTCCCATTTTTTGCCTGACAAGTCCTCTACACTTGTTCCATGTCCGTCAAGCCTCACTCCATAAACTGTCATGTTCCTTTGTGCAAGATATTCAGACAACTCTTTTATCTCATAAGGAGATGCCGCAAACCCATGAGTAAGAAT
>CAZNFC010000021.1:0-12576 GCA_964572885.1 uncultured Methanosarcinales archaeon | reverse complement strand
TCTGAGAATATCTTTGGAAGAGTCTTGCATAAATTGAAATTATCAAGATTTATCGATGGCTTAAGCAAAGCTAATTTATAGTTTCTTAATTCCATATCCATGAATTTGAAGTCAGTATTCTCTTCTAACTTCATTCCGGAAATAAGTTCCATATTTTGGGGAGATATCTGCGAGCCGTATAACAAATCAAAAACCTGAAGTAAAAGTTTTTGCCCATATGCTTCTGCAACCAATAATTCTCCAATCTCTAAGTTCTCATCGGATTTCTGCCTGACAATAACTTTGCTGTAATCCCCTCCTATGACTTGTCCTTTCATTTGTTTTGCGAAAATGAGGTTTGCACGATTATTTCTCTGTCCTGACAATCTTATCTATCTCTTCCTGAGATATAGCAGCTCCTCTTATCTTGATTCCCCAAAGAATAGCTTCTATTAATATCTTTCTGGCGTCCCTGTCCTGTGTAAGCAGGTCATCAAACCATCCTAATTCATATCCTGCTATAGCCAATTCAACAGAACGTATCACTTTTAATCCTCCAATCATGCTTCTTATCTCCTTTATACATTCCATATTGAACTCAACTTTAGTCTCAAGTTTTCTGCTCATAAGTTGAGCAAGCTTTTCAGGATTTTCTATTAGTTCTCTTGTGGTTCTTTCATCTATGACTATTGCGTCGGAATTATACACGATTGCCGCAGCAACTGCTCCCATCTCTCCTTCATGCACTATTTTAAGAGGAACACCTCTTGCCTTGAAGCAGTTATTTGCGATTGAAGATAGTTTCATCTTTATCGCTTCTATTCTTGAGTCATTTACAACTTTCAACACGCCTTTTCTTATCTCGCTGTTGACCTGAAGAGCCTCCAATTCAAATCTTTTTATTTTAAGGGAATTTTTTACTAATTCGAGCTCCACTTCATTTGGGATTAGAAAATCTCCGTCATATCTTTCTTTTAATTTTCCAAGGAGCCATAATAAGTTATTTGTAGCAAGACTTATCACCGGTCCTGTGTCAAAGACTATTGATCTTGTCATTGTATCCTGAAAAGTTTCCTTGTAAACTCAATTCTTTTTGAAACATCAAAAGGAAAGTATTCCTGGTCAGAAATCTTTGTCTTTCCAACAAAGCTCATCAAATCCCATTGGTTGACTCCAAGCATCTCTGCAGTCCTTGCCAAAGAAATTCCCTGGCTGTATATCCTGCTCGCTTTTGCTATATTTGCTTTTTCAACTACGCTTTTTACGTATAACGGCAGTTTTTCATCTTTTTCAGAAACAAATTTCAAGACTCGTTTTATCTCAAAATCATATTTCTCAAAATTGTCACTTTCAATATAATCCAAAGCGCTTTGGAGTATTTTCGCGACATCTGTGGAGATATTCATCTCCTCGATCTTTGCCCTTTCAAGTATTTTTGATAAAGAGTAGATAATTACTGCAATTTGTATGGAATATTTATCCTGATATATCGAAGCGTTATGAGTTGTATGATTGCTTATCTCAATAAGTCCTGCAAAATCATCTTTTTCCAATAATGGAATTGCGCTCTTCAAAATAGAAATTATATCCTTTTTTATGGTGTCATTCATAAAAATCATTTATAAGGAATAAGTTATTTAAAGCCTTGCAAAAGTAATCCACTTATAAAGTATGATTGATTGTCGCAACCTTTATAAACTTGTTTAGCGGTCATTTTTCAAAGTGGTGGTTAGATGTTAGATATCTTCAAGAAATTCGTAAACAAGGTATTTAGAGACATATTTTCTCGCAGAAAAGATTTAAGGCTGGGATTCTACGGTCCTCCGAACGCAGGAAAGACTACATTAGCCAACAAGATATGTCTTGACTGGATTGGAGAAGAAATAGGAAAGGTTTCTGAGATTGCCCACGAAACAAGAAAAGTAATCACAAAAGAAGAAGTCACTGTTGAACATGACGGAGAAGAAATAACATTCACGATAGCAGATACTCCTGGAATCGCCACAAAAATAGATTATGAAGAATTCCTGAAATCAGGAATGCAGAAAGCAAAAGCCAAGCAAAGGGCAAAAGAAGCTACAAAGGGAGTCATAGAAGCGATCAAATGGATTGATGAGATGGACGCTGTCGTGGTTGTTTTAGATGCTACAAAAGACCCTTATTCACAGGTCAATATCACAATAATAGGCAATTTAGCCGCAAGAAATATTCCTGTACTGATAGTGGCTAACAAGACTGATCTTAAAAAAGCCAATATTAAAAAAGTGCAGTCTGCATTTCCTCAATATGACGTGATAGGCATGTCTGCTAAAAAAGGAAAAGGAATGGACGGCTTTTATGAAGCATTGTTCGCATTGGTGGGCTGAATGGTAACGATACAGATAGTCCCTTATTCAGAAATTGAAGGACTTACTTCTTTGGGAAAGATCAGGAAATTATTAAATGTAGCAAAAGAAGGGAAGATCGCATTATTGCAGGGAAGACTCAAGAAAGAAGAAGAGACTGAATTGATTAAGACGACAATGGAAGAGATAAATAAAGAATTCAAAGGAATCGAACTTGCTGTGATAAATCCTGCACACAGCAGAGGAACAGGATTGAATAAGATAAGAGATGATTTCATCAATGCAGTTCTTGGTGAAAGAGCGGGATTGACAATAATAGGTCCTGCAAGCGTCATCAAATCAATAAAGAAAGATCCTAACAAAATACAATTGTTATTGGCTAAAGATAAGAAGAGGAGATAATGCGGCTTCTTTGCCATCACTTTGCGAGGCTCTCAAATGTCAAATCATGAAGCGACGTTCGAGGTTCCAGAGAGAACGACGCTTTATATTGCAGAATTACAAGCCGAGCCGATGGCAAAGCTAATGGAGTTGAAATAAATGCCTCATCAATGCGTAAGATGCAATAAGTTCTATCCTGATGGTTCAGACGAGATTCTAAAAGGTTGTTCCTGCGGCGCTAAGATGTTTTTCTTTGTCAGGAAAGAGAAGCTTAAGCAGGCCGAAGAGACTCTTGAAGCCATTAAAAATCTGACTCCTGTCGAGAAAGTGGAGATGGAGAAAGAAGTTTATACATTACTTGATGTAGATCCGGACAAAGACGTTCCTGTAGTTCTTGATGTTGAATCGATTCGTTCAGTTGAACCTGGCAAATTTGAATTGGATCTGGTCAGATTATTCAAGAAAGATCCACTTATTTTTAAAATCGGCGAAGGGAAGTATGTGATTGATCTGAATAGTGCATTTGGAATGAAATAAGGTCTTAAACAGGATGAAGTTCATAACCAATAGCTTTCTTTACAGAATCTCTGCATTCTGCGATTTTTCCGCTTCCTGCAGGAGTTATCCTGTATTTCGGATTGCCGTTTTCCCAGGTTGCGATAGATATCCAATCATATGCCTGAAGTAGTCTTAGCGCATCTCCCAGTCCAGGACTGTTTCCATCACTCACGTCCAAATTTCCATAATCCATAGAAAAATCAGGAACATCCTTTGTAACTTTTTTCCATAATCCATCTAACCTCTTCTCTATGCAGTCTTCACTTACTGAACCTTCTCTTGAGACGATATCAAGCAATAGTGCATAAGTTATTCCAACTCTATCAACCTGTTCGGGCGAAGAAACATTTCCCATAGTTATGTTAATTGCAGCACTTTAATAAAGTTTTTCTTGTCACTTACCAGAAACTATCTCAACAACATCTCCGTTATGTAAAGCAACATCTTTTCCTATGCTCATCTTTGTCTTGACATTTATGGCTCTGATAAAATTCTTTCCAAAGTCAGTGTGTAATTTATAAGCAAAATCAAGAGCAGTTGTTCCAGGAGGCATAAGGAAACAATCAGGCAATGTTCTTCCTTCAGAATCTGTAAGTTTTCCGACTCCGCCAGGATATATTGCAACATATTTCAAGAAATCAAACACAGCGGAATTTAACACTTGCTGCACTCCTGTGCTTCCATATTTCTTCAATATGTTCTCTCTGATAAATTCCAATGCTTTTCTCTGATTATCATTTACCTCACCTTTTATAGTGAAATCACCTTCACCTGGTATATAATCAATCACTCCATGTTTTGCTGCCTGTCTCAATGCTAATTCACTTTCAGCAGAGCAAGGCACGATATTGTATTTAGGAAACTCTTTCTTCAATATCTCAATATTCTTTTCAGTTCCTGGGACATCAATCTTGTTTGCTGCAATAAGAACAGGCTTCGTTATCTCTCTGAATCTTTTTGCTAAATTAAAAATCTCTTCTTCCGTCCATGTGGTGGGCAATTTGTCTTTCAATCTTAATTTCTCGACGATCTCCTTCGACAATTCTTCAGTGACTCCAAATGCACTCATCTGCTTTGCGATGACCTTGTATGCTTCTGTCTTTTCCTGTACCATCTGACGGGCTGATTTCTCCCATCCTTTCTTGATTACCCCAAGATACCAGTAATTCAATTCCTCTTCCAAAAATCTGACGTCATTCACAGGGTTATAACTCAATGGTGTAACAGATTCTCCTTTTTCATTTGTGCTTCCAGAAGCATCAACAATATGTATGCAAGCATTTGCCTGCCTTATGTCTTCAAGAAACTGGTTTCCCATCCCGAGTCCTTCATGCGCTCCTGGAACCAATCCTGCAATATCCATCAGATCAACAGGTACAAAACGATTATGATTGATGCAATACCCGAATCTTGGATTGCATTGCTTTCCGAAGAATTTATCCACACAATCCAATTTCACAAACCCGACAGCATGATTTGCCTTTATTGTAGTAAAAGGATAAGATGCCATCTCAGCTCCGGCTAATGTAGCAGCATTAAAAAAAGTTGATTTTCCGGTTGATGGTTTTCCCACAATTCCTATTATCATATTCTTAGAGCCTTTTACTTATTATATAAGCTTTACCACCGCAATCTTTATAACCTCTTTTTAAGTTATAGTTAGCTATGCCTGAATACATTGATCTTTATCCGATGAGATTGAAAGTAAAGGATACTTTCAACATGAAGGATATGGTCGTGGCAATGACTGAATGGTTCAAAGAGAACTATTATATTGACCAGGATGAAACAGGAGATGATAATTGCCAGGAAGTTCTTTACAGCCATGTCTTAAGATCAGGAGGAAGCTTCCTTGATTCTTGGTGGTGGTGGAGATACATCAGATACCCTAAAGGAACGAATAAAGACACTTCTTTTTTGAGATATAGATTGCATGTAGATGCGCATTTCTTGGGAGATGCAAAATCTATGGAAGTCATGACTAAAGGAAAGAAAGCATCAGTAAATAAGATGGAAGTTGAATTTTTCATAACTCCTATGCTTGAGATGGATTTCAAGGATGAATGGAAGAGAGGAAAATTGACAGGATTGATTGCAGATGTCTTCAGGAAAAAAATATACAAGAAAGAGATAGATGCTCATATCGAAGGATTGTATGTGGATGCTTACAGATTCCATTCCATGCTTAAACAGTGGTTCAAGCTTGAGTCAAGCTTTCCTGAAGAGACTGTTTCCCAGCCTCCTAAAGGCATAATGTAGTTCTAATACGCCTTCGTAAGCTATTTAAACCACATATAAGTTGGTTATTCTATGCCTCTGTAGCATAGTAGCTATTGCGTCGGTTTTGTAAACCGAAGGTCCCGTGTGCAACTCGCGGCAGAGGCTTTTCAATATCCTGGTGGGCAAACGCCATCTTTTTGCCATTTTTCTACTTTTCTCTGAAATTTTGAATTAGAGAATCCTATTTTATCCATCCATTTTTCAGAGTTATTTGTTCCATTTAGGTATATGCTGTGAATGGTAGTAGTGGAAAATCTCTTATCAGGTCGTTCCTGATCGTAACAAACACAATACTTGAAATCAAGTTCTTTAAATAAATTCTCAAGATTTTGTATTAATATCCTGCTTTTGAAACTTCCTTTTATCACCGGGTAATTATGGCCTTTCCCTGTTCTATTTTTGAAGCAAACTGAAAAGTCAGTATCAGCCAACCCCCTCAAGAAAGCATATTTTATATCTTCATTAGAATTTTTGACTATTTCCGGAATAAATACTATATCTGTTTTTCTGCCTAATGGTATTTCACATATTTCATTCAGGAATTGAACGAGTCCTTTTGAGTGAATTCTTAGAATTGCAGACTTAGAATCTGGAACTTTCTTGTAAACTAATTTTAGATTAAATAGAGAATTAAAGAGATTCATTACATATTTAAGATATTGTTCCTCATCACTATTTCCTGCAATATTGATGTTATATCTGACGTAGCCGTCTCCATTGCTCAGAAATCCATGATTAATACTAATATGCCCATCACCGATGATTATTCCAATAAGTTCAGCCAATTCTTTAGTCAATTGATTTGGTAGTTTGATATTTCTTTTAAGGTCATTTTTACTTAGTTCAATGTTTGATAAATTAAATTCCATATTGACTATAAAGGAATTTCAATTTAAAAACTTTGTTCGCAGTTGTCCTGTGGTGTGTCATTCTCCGAATGACATTAGACGGGACTTTGTCTTGCCGTGTCGGCAAAATACCAAATTTTAAATAATGATGGCATCTGATAATTTATATGAAGCTAATATTCTTAGGCGCTCCGGGCGCAGGAAAGGGAAGTGTTGCCAGTGTGGTTTCTAAAGAAAATAACATCCCTGTGATATCTACAGGAGATATATTCAGAAATGAGATAAAGAAAGGAACCGCTCTTGGGAAGATCATAAATAACTTGAACAAAGGAGAATTAGTCTCAGACGAAATAACTATTTCTGTGATGCAGAAAAGACTTAAAGAACCTGACTGCAGGAAAGGATTCATTCTCGACGGATTTCCAAGAACGATAAAACAGGCCGAAGCATTAGACAAGATGACGAAAATTGATGATGTGATTAATATCGAGCTTGACGAAGAGCTTATTGTTGAGAGATTATTATCAAGAAGAGTGTGCCCTAAGTGCAAAAGAATATACAATCTTGTGACTTCATTAAAACCAAAAAAGGACGAGATATGCGATGACTGTGGTGTAAAATTGATCAAGAGAGAAGACGACAATGAGAAAATCATCATAGAAAGACAGGAAATCTATAAAAAACAGACAAAACCTTTGATTGGTTATTATAGGAAGAAGAAACTGCTAAAATCCGTTGATGGTTCAGGAACTCCTGATGAAATAGCAAAGAGGATATATAAAATATTATGAAAGATGTTATTATGGCAAATCCTGAATCTTTGAAAAAGAAGATAGAGCAGATAAAAAAAGACGGAGTTTCTCATCTTCATGTTGTTTCTGATTTCGACAGGACATTGACGAAAGCCTTTGTTGCAGGACAAAAAGCACATACAGGAATTGCCCAGATAAGGGAAGGAAAATACCTGACACCAGAATATCCTGGAAAAGCTCATTCACTTTACGATAAATACAGGCCAATCGAGATCTCTGAAACTATCTCACTAAAAGAAAAGATTGAAAAAATGAATGAATGGTGGTCTACTCATCTGAAACTTTTGATTGAGAGCGGCATGAATGAAGCAGTGGTTGATGATATTGTTAAAAAGAAGAAAATTAAATTTAGACCAGGAGTTACAGAACTTTTCAAGCATCTTGATTCAAAACAGATTCCTGTTTTGATATTTTCAGCAGGAATTGGAAATATAATTGAAAAATCAATGTTCGCAGAAGGGATTTCTATGAAAAACGTTCACATAATCTCAAATTTCTTTGATTTCGACGAGAATGGAGTTGCTAAGGGATATAAATCAGGAATTGTTCATACTTTCAATAAAAATGAAGGTCATATTAAAAAATCGCCTTACTTTAAGCAGATTGAAACGAGAAAGAACGTAATTTTGCTCGGAGACAGCCTTGGCGATAGCGAGATGTTGGATGGGATAGAACATAAAACAATAATTAGAGTCGGTTTTTTAAACGAAGAAATAGAGAAAGATAAAGACAAATATGAAAAAGAATATGATATTTTAATTCTAAATGACGGCTCTATGGATTATGTAAATGAATTGCTTAAACAAATTCTCTAAATCATATTCTTAATAGCCATCGTAGCATAATTTCCTTTGTTCAAGAAAAATTTAATCTTCACTTTTTTCATCCCTTTGTTTAATTCGTCATTTTCTAATTTACCAATCTTTAATTTTTTGACATCAGCATAGATTTTCCTTGAATTACCTTCAGAACTCAACTCAGGAATCTGTCTTATTATGAAATCCCTGTAAGTTATTCCCTCTCTCTGCATTATATCTTCAGCTAATTTCTTCACTGATTTATTTTTGAATTCTGTTCCAAAGCCGATTATCGGCAAATCGATATTCTTCTTAGATTTTATTTTAATTGCGCACTTGTTCCATATCTCTGATTGATAAGCATGTATGAAAAACATAAGGACATGCATAGGTATCCTTCTGAGACTTTCTACGGCATTATTTGTCGATTCATAGTGATCTTTTACCAATCTTTCATAATAACCATTGCTTTTCATCAATATTTCAACAGCTTTTCTGTAATCTTTCTTTACCAATGCCCTTCCTATATCGACATTATTCATGGAAAATCTCTGTTCATCAAATAAATTAAGGAATTTTCCTATTTTTTTAGGTTTTTTCTTTGTGTTTCTTATCACAATCTCAAAATTGTTTCCTTTCAGCCTTCCAAGATATATTGCAGAATCTCCTCTTCCTTTGTATTCAAGTTCGATATTATTATCTTTGAAATGCTTTAATCTGTCAGGAAGGCCTTCAATAGATATCCATTGAGTAGTTATCGCTCTCCTGTCCTTCGCTCCTGCATAACCTATTCTTTTGACAGGAATGTTAAGAAATTTGACTATCTTCTCAACTGCAGCAGGAGTAGCATAATCCTTCTTCTTAAGGATAAAGTAGCTGTAACCACCATTTTCAGACAACTTAACTTCTATCACTTCATTTACTATGAAGTCCCCAGGAATCTGCTTTATCTTGTACATGTTATAAGTAAATACCAAAACGTTTAAAAGAATGTCGGATTGCCTAATTTCATGCGGTCGCAGCTTAGTTTGGATTGAGCGCGCGGTTCCTAACCTCGAGATCGGGGGTTCAAATCCTCCCGGCCGCGTTTTTCTATATGTTTAAATATAAGAGAATCAACATATTCTCATGCAACTTAAACACGTAAACTATGCATTTGTCGTGTATTTGGCTTTAATAGAAGCACTTTCTCTTGTTGTTCTTGACTTCACAAACGAAGTGAATTTCAGCATCTTCAATGGATTTATCGTCGGATTTGTTCCTGCCTTGATAGTTTTGCTTCTGTACAGAGTAATTTCTCCGAATTATCCTGTTAAATTCAATGGCAAAGAGATACTGAAACTCCCTGTTTTATACTTATCTGTCGTAAATGGATTATTCATATTCCTTTTATTTTTAATACAGGGATTTCTTCCAAATCCGGACGGGTTGTTAGGGAATGCATTTTACGGATTCTTTTCTGTATTTCTCTCTTCATTGATACTTATTGCCATTTATGGTGGAATAAATTTCAAAGTGAAGTTCACTTTTGGAATGAAAGAAGTCAAACTGAATGATATCAGCGTGTATGCATCACTTTGTGCAGGATTATTCGAGTTCTTCATACTTCCTTTGATGGCTTTGTTCTATAATTTCAATATTCCTTCATTTATCAATGGATTATTGGCAGGATTTATCGGAGGGACTATCGCTTTATATCTTCTTGATTCGTTATTAGAGAAGAAACCTATAGAGATGTCACTTTAATTTATTCAATAATTCTATTATCTTCTTAGAATCTGCTTTTCCTCTCAATATTCCCATGACTTTTCCTATCAAGGCATTGAACTGTAATTCTTTATTCTCAGAGACTATTTTCCTTATTTCTTTTTCAAGTTCTATGTTAGACATTGAGTGATATTTTGAGATTATACTTTCAACTGGCTTGTTTTCCTTGAATATATCTTCAATATTGTCTTTTGATATCTTTCCTTCATTCAATGCAGAGAATAAAACCTGGAAATCCTTGTCTGAAGGATTAATCTCAATATTGTATTTTCTTCTCATAATTTTTGCAGTCGTAAGCATCGTCTCAGCGATAAATGCAGGCTTCAAATTCTTGAATCTTGAAATAAATTCCTGAAGCAAATCTGCTTTTCCTGATTTAGCCAATGCTTCTGCCAGATCTTTTCCTAATCCAAGATCTTCTATCTTTTCCGCCTTTTCAGATATTAATTCAGGCAAAGTTATCTTTGAAACATCAATCCTGAATGAAGGAACGTCTGTCTCAGGATACATCCTGTCTGCTCCGGGCATCGGCCTTAAGAAAGTCGTTGAATTGTCTTTTTCTGCTTTTCTCACTTCATGTTCAGGGATCTTTCCTGATTCAATTATCTTTAATCTTCTTTCAGCTTCTTTTTCAATCACATCAGGCATTGAATCTATCTCTTGGAATCCTTTTATCTCCACTCTTGGAGTATTCTTGACTGACATATTCACATCTTGTCTTATGCTCCCTATCCCTCTTTTAATCCCTTTCACAGATCTCAAAATCATTCCAATCTTACTTGCAGTTTCTTTCGCATGTTCTGGGGATTTTATTTCAGAGCCTGTTGCTATTTCTATTAAAGGAATCCCCAATCTTGAGATATTGTAAGTATCTTGTTTGTCTGTCCTTTTTACGACTTTGGCAGCTTCTTCTTCTAAGCAGATGGTTTGTATGCTTACTTTTCCTAAAGAAGTTTCTATGTAACCATTATTTGCTATCAAAGCGGTTCTTTGAAAGCCAGAAACATTAGAACCGTCAACAACAATTTTTCTCATCACTTGGACTACATCGACAGGCTTTGCGTGAAATAATAAAGAAACTTGTAGCGATACATTCAACGCTTCTTTATTTATCTCGTGAGGAGGTTCTTCATCCAATTCAACCAAGCAGCATGCATCATTATATCCTTGATATACGAATTCTTTTGCTTTCGCTTGTTCTGCCAATGCTGCAATGTCAGTCTTTCCGGACTCTCCAGCAGAGACTCTCAATCTTCTCTTGAATTCAAAATCTGGTTTATCTTTGTCTTCATCTTTGATTATTGTAGGACAGTCGCAGAATAACTTTTTACCTTCTAGCTGCTGATGAATTTCCAGGCCGCATTTAAAATTTATTTTTGAATAATCCATATCATTTATCCCATTTTGTTTGCTTATATAGTTTATGCCAGGGCGCCGATGGGGGTCGGCGACCCGTAGCATATTTTCCCAAAGAACAGAGGGCTCTATAGCTCATCCAAAACTATCGTAGTTTTCACTTTGTCAGCTTTCGCTTGTTGGAGTTGAGCCGTGAAACTATAGACACCCCCAAGATCGTTAAATGTTGATTTTATCAAGAACTGATAATCTCCTGCAACGGAATATATTTCGTCAGCTTTGATTTTCTTTATGAATTCAGGAATATTATTCGGATTTAAAGAAACTTCAAAGAAAGCCTGTATTCTACTTACTTTCTTATTATCTAACTTGACAGTATATTGCTTGATTACTCCTTCATCTTCCAATGCTTTGATCCTGTTGTAAACAGTTGTAGAAGGTATTTTAGTGGCCTTTGACAGCTCCTGGACCGATCTTTTGGAATCTTTCTTCAGCTCATTGATTAGAATTAAGTCCTTTTCGTCCATTAAATGGAATAAATAATCCAGTTATATATAAATATTATCATAATATTCTAATTATATGAATATATATGTTATTATATAGATAATAAATGATATAATGTTCTATTATATGGAATATATGTTCAGAAATATAGATTAGAAAACAATTTATACAAGATTAGATATGATTTAATCATGGAACATTTACTGTGCCAAGAGACTGGCTGCAAAGATCCTGCAACGCATTTTGTAAGTTATCGCTTGAAGACGGTGCCTGGTATAGTCGGAGCTCATCAGGAGTATCTTTGCGAAGGACATAAAGACGATTTACAGGCAGATATTGCAAAGGCAGATTCCTCAAGATTCGATAGTTACCGCCTCGGTAAGATATCTTCATTTTTAATAAAATTATTTGGTTTAAGGCCTCCTGAAATAGGCGGCTTAGAGCTTTTCCTTAATGAGTCTTAAATCAAGAACGTGTTGCTTTCTATCCTGTCGTTGATTTCACCGACAATATTGGTCTGCATCTCTTTCTTCACTACATTGATGTCTTTCTCATGGCCAAGAACCCACATAAGTTTAGCGTAAGCGACTTCTGTAAGCATATCGTGTCCTGAGATGACACCTGCATCAAGCAAATCACGTCCGCTTGAATATACTTTCATGTTCAGCATCCCGTAGAAAGCCTGTGATGTCATAACAATTACCATTTTCTTGGATAATCTTCTTAACGTTTCCAAAAACTGAGCATGATGTTTAGTATATTCATCCAAGACATTTACAGGAGCATTTCCAAGTCCTGTTCCTTCAAGTATCAATCCTCTGTATCCGTTCTTTTCATAGAACTCAAATTCCTTGTAATCAAACCCTGGTCTTATTTTGATTATTGCTCGAGCCCTCCAGGGCGTTGCCGGGGCGCTTGCCTGGGCGGGCGCCCTCACCTGGTTGAT
>CAZNFC010000020.1:0-12686 GCA_964572885.1 uncultured Methanosarcinales archaeon | reverse complement strand
AATTTCTTGTAATTGAAATATTATTCTCTCCTGTTGTATTCTGGACTAATCCTGTTTGGTTCGGATATACTGATATAATATTGATTGTATTTGCGAGAACTATGTTATTCGAACATGATGTTACGCCATCTGATATTCCATCATTTGGAGTTACACAAGCAGACCAATTCTGCAATGGCTTAAGTTCCTGTGAATTAATTAAATCGCTTCTGTTGTTGTATAATGCTAATATTTCTTGACGAGATAAAACTCTATTATAAACTCTTGCATCATCAATAAACCCATTGAAAGAGTTAGAAGAACCTTGACCTTGAAGCCTTCCGAATGTTAAGTTTGAAGTCGGATAAGAATTTATATCTCCAGATACAGCAACACTGGCTGTCTGCACTCCATTCATATAAATTGTTTTATTGCCAGTTCCATTGTATGTTCCTACGATGAAATACCATACATCAGCAGTAGTTCCTCCTACATTACATAACGCGCCAAGACTTGCACCCTGCCCTGTATCGAACTCAAAATCATCTCCACAATTATTATTATGATTTATACCATATTGATAGAATGGATTTCCTGCTGGCTCTACTGCTTTATCCATTATGTAAATATTACTATCAGCGTTAGTTTTGGGTTTTACCCATATTGTTACTGTAAAGTTATTTACAATATTTAATGAGGACATATTATTCGTATCAATAAAATCATCAGAACCGTCTAAATAATAACAACTTCCTGAATAGCAACTTGTTTTATTCAATATAGCTCCATTATGAACTATTCCAGAATTATTATAAGTTGAATAATCGGTTGCATTTTGTTTACCATCTGCTTCAAACGGCATATTTAGTATTTCTATTGATGTTCCGTTTACTCTCCAATCTGTAATGTTTGCAACAATATTCTCTGCGTTTGGATCAGTTGTATTCCAGTATGCTGTTAGATTTTCAGTTGTGAGATTTGTGCCAAATGTCGAATTTATGAAAATAGAATTTACGACAGGTGGACCATTAGATGTCGTTAGATTGAATGTGAATGAGGAGTTTATTTCTGAATTGGTACTATTCACATTTACTGTTATGTTGAAATTACCTGTTGTGTTGAACAGATAACTGAATGTACTTGTGATGAATGTATTTACTGCTCCGGTTATTACTTGTATTGCTTTCAAAACTCCATTCACGAACCAATTGAATGTGAAAACTGAATATGCAGGAGATTGTATTGTCGCGTTGAATGTTAAGTTTGTTGTAAGTGAATAATTTCTTGCTATAGTTATATTTGTCTCTCCTGTCAAGTTTTGTACTAATCCTGTATCGTTAGGATAAACTGAAGTTATAGCTATTGAAGCATTTACAATCGTTACGTTATTAGAGCATAGTGTATTTCCGTTTGAGTTTCCATCATTTGGAGTTACACATGCAGACCAATTTTCACCTGGTTTAGTTTCATTGCTCGCAATTATATACTCCTTTGATGAATTTAACAATAAAATTTCATTTGCTGAAAGGCTTCTATTATAGATTTGTAAATAATCTATCGTTCCATTAAGATTGTAACCGGGTGCACCTGCTCCTAGCATACCAATTAAAGTGGATCCAGTTCCTCCAGTAGTCACTCCGGGAGCTCCAGTATTGTTTCCTATCTGTACGCCATTTACATACAAAGCTATGCCTTTATTATTTTTAGTGGCTACAACATGATACCATTTACCACTGACAGTGGCAACAGATGTTGCTACTGTTACAAGTTCACCAGATGTACCATTTTTAACTCTCCATTTGATAGCATTCGACTCCAAGAATAATAACCATTGACTATTTACATCGCCGCCTATTGTTTTTTCTACGATAGCTCCAGTTGAAATCGTAGTCGGACCAACTGGCTTGAACAGAGCAACGACACTGAAGTTATCGACAGGATTGATTCCGTTAACACTGATATTACCGCCCGATACATAATCAAATTGATAGGCACCAGAGCCGTATGCACCTGCTGTTGCATTCCATATTGCATTTAAAACTGTTCCATTGTTTCCATAAGTAGAATAATCTTTTGTCCAGTTAGCTGCTGTTGCTGTTCCATTTGTGCCAGCTTCAAACGGCATGTTCAATATTGCTATTGATGTGCCATTTATCCTCCAATCTGTGATATTCACGATATTCTCTGCATTAGGGTCTGTCGTATTCCAGTATGCGGTTAAATTCTCTATCGTTAAGTTTGTTCCATATGTTGAATTTATAAACAAACTATTTACGATCGGTATTCCATTTGATGTATTCAATTTGAATGTGAATGTTGCGTTCACATCTGAGTTTGTACTGTTTATGTTTACTGTTATGTTGAATGGTCCTGATGTGTTGAATAGATAGCTGAATGTGCTTGTGAATGCATTTGTTAATGTTTGAATGAATTTCAAAACGCCATTCACGAACCATTGGAATGATAATGTATTATAACCTGGAGATTGAACAGTTGCGTTGAATGTTAGATTTGTCGTAAGTGAATAATTCCTTGACAATGATATGTTATTCTCTCCCGCTGTATTCTGCACTACTCCTGTATTATTCGGATAAATCGAAGATATATTTACTGAAGCATTGACTATTGTTGCATTATTAGAACATAGTGTATTTCCATTTACTATCCCATCATTTGGCGTGACACAAGCTGACCAGTTCTCTCTGACATTTAATTCCTGTGAAACAACCACATTATTTTTTGTTGAATTCAACTGCACTATTTCCTGCGAACTTAATGTCCTGTTGAATACTAAGACTTCATCTATCCCTCCTTGAAAGAATGTTCCTGTGAATCCTGCAGCCATAAGTCCTCCGACTTGCACCTCATGATTTATGAATGAATACTTATCTGCATCTGCAGGATGATAATAAGATCCGCCTTGCAATACTCCATCTACATAAAGACCTGCATCAGTAGTATTCCATGTGACTGCGATATGATGCCATTCATCCGTGTTCACAGCATTTACTTCGCATAAAGGATCTCCTGATCCCCAAGTACCTAATCCCCATCTGCTTCCTCCTCCGCAGTTATTTATGTCAACATAGATTGAATTTGGAGCAGATTCTTCTCCATAGAAAAATGCGACCTGCTGGCCTGACAATGATTTTGCATTGGCAAACAAGCTGAATGAAAACGGCTTGTTTCCTGTCGGGAATCCTGCTCCGGTTATGTTTACAAGATCATTGACTCCATCGAACTGATAGACTCCATGTCCGTTAACTCCTGTTGAGTTCCATTTTACTCCATTTTTAGCAGTTCCATTATTCAGATAAGACGAATAATCAGTTGTATTCTGATTTGCGTCTGCTTCGAATGGCATATTCAATATTGCGATTGATGTGCCGTTCACTCTCCAGTCTGTTATATTAATAATCGGATTATTATCAATATCAGTTGAATTCGAATATGCTGTAAGGTTTTCTTTTGTTGAGTTAGTTCCATAAGTGGAATTGATCACCACACTAATTATAACAGGAGCGCTATTAGGTGCCGTATTCTGCAAAGTCGTGAAATTGAATGAACCGTTAGTCTTGCAGTTATTTGAACTGTCGCAGCTTGTGATATTATAGTAGTACAGAGTGAAATTAGTCAGATTTGCCAAAGGGACGCTGTGTGATGTCGCAAGGCTTGCATTTGTTATATTTCCTCCTGTCAAAGACAGATTGACCCCGAAAAATATCGTCTCATTAGCTAATTCGTCTGTTGACCATGTTATGGTGGCCGACTGATTTGTAGGACTTGCCGCTACATTTGTTATGACAGGAGGAGTTGTATCGGTAGCAGCAACTATTGTTATATTGTTTGAGCATGCAGTCGATCCATTTTGAGAACCGTCGCTTGGAGTGACACAAGCTGACCAGTTCTCTCCTAACTTTAGTTCTTGTGAAACGACTACATTATTTTTTGTTGAATTCAGCTGCACTATTTCCTGCGAACTTAATGTCCTGTTGAATACTAAGACTTCATCTATCCCTCCTTGAAAGAATGTTCCTGTAAATGATGTATCTCTAATTGCTCCGACCTGTACCAGTTTATTTGTAAATGAATATACCTCAGAAGTTGCCGTTCCTTGAGATACTCCATCCTGATAAAGGGTTGCGACTGTCGTATTCCATGTGACTGCGATATGGTGCCATTCATCCGTGTTCACAGCATTTGCGGCACATATGGTGTCTGATACTCCCCATGAACCAAGACCCCATCTGCTTCCTAATCCGCAATTATTTATGTCAATATATATTGCATTTGGATTTGATTCTGCTCCATAGAAAAATGCGACCTGCTGGCCTGACAATGATTTTGCATTGGCAAACAAGCTGAATGAAAACGGCTTGTTTCCTGTCGGGAATCCTGCTCCGGTTATGTTTACAAGATCATTGACTCCATCGAACTGATAGACTCCATGTCCGTTAACTCCTGTTGAGTTCCATTTTACTCCATTTTTAGCAGTTCCATTATTCAGATAAGACGAATAATCAGTTGTATTCTGATTTGCGTCTGCTTCGAATGGCATATTCAATATTGCGATTGATGTGCCGTTCACTCTCCAGTCTGATATGTTCACCAACGGATCATTATCAGGGTCTGTCGCATTCCAATATACTGTAAGATTTTCAGTTGTGAGATTTGTTCCTAATGTTGAATTTATTGTTACGTTTATCACAGTAGGAGGACTTCCTGACAATATATGCAATTTGAATCCTGAAGTTCTGAATATCGAGAGTCCTGTATAATTTGGAGCAGTAAAAGCGATAATTCCTATGATTAAAATAAGTAAAACAGCAGCTATCTTGATATTATTATCAGCTTTTATCTTATTTTTAAAATCATAGGCTTTCTCGACATAATCTTCAATTTCTTTCTTGACAACTGATTCTATTTTGCCATTAAGTATCTCCTGCTTGAGAAGATTATGCTCTAATTCACCTATTTTTTTATTGCGAAGCAAAGAATCTATGTACTCCAGCTTATCCTGTAATTCAAAACATGATTTGATCCGTATATTTATTTCATTTAAAAGATTTTTATCCATTATTTTTTATTGGCCCTCTTCTTGTCAATCTGAGAATTCCCTGATTTATCCGTTAATTTTCTCTTAGCTTTGGCCCTGTTATAACAAGTCCATATCGTCCTGTCATTCCTGTTCAAGAGAACTGCAATCTGATGGTAAGAAAGATTCTTTACCTCCTTGAGATATTCGACAACAACTTCAAGAGAAGCCAATGAACGGTCAGTAAAGATAGAAATTGGGATATTAAGGTCTTCAGGGATATCTTTAGGTTCCTCTTTCACTGTCTATGCACCAATATACTGACAATGTAGGTAAGAAGTTTATAAATGTTTTCAGTTATACCTACATTGTAGGTATATACTTACATTGTAAGTAAAAGCCTTAAAACTCCTTTAAATGCCATATAACCAAATAGAGAAATGTTTATATACAAATCAAAAGTATAAATCCATAAGAGCGGGTTAGACATGACAGAACAAAGAGCTAATGGATTTCTAATTTTTATGGTAATTCTCGTTGTCATATTAAGTTCAGCAATCACTTGGAAAGTTTTAAGCTTAAACAGCGAAGAAAGATCAAATTCAGATGCGTTTTCTAACGGAAACCTTCAATATTTAACAGGCGGACAGGTTGCGATTGAAGTTCATCCAAGAGAGCAAGCGAAAGGCGGGGCATAGTGGCAGATATTTCAAATAAGTCGCTTGGATTGATCATCAGTGCTGCATTAGTAGTTTCTTTGATAGGATTATTCACTTTGCCTAATGGCATTTTCTCCATATTCGGAAGAGCAACTACAGATACAGGTTATGCAAGAATAAATATCACAGGAACTGCTGCAATTAATGTTACAAATAATGTCATTGATTTCGGTAACGGAACTATGGAAGCTTTCTTTGCAGGAGCAAACTGCACATTGACATCCCAGAATTCATCTACAGGGACAGATCCCTTCAATTGCTGGACAGGAAGCGGAGCTGAAAGAGGTCTTGAAGTCACTAATGTAGGGAATCTTGCTCTTAATGTGACAGCAACAGGGACAAGAAATGGCTCTTTATTCTCTGGGCCTTTGTCTTTCTGGGGAACAGGAAATAGTACATATTTATGGAAATGCGCAGGAAACGGCACCAGCGCCATAAACAGCAATTACACTCCTGTGCAAAATGAATCTATACGTTGTTCTGATAGGTTAAGTCCTTCATTCGGACAGGATCAGTTCGTGCTTCACATCAACATCACATTCCCAGATTACGTATCCGGACTCAAGAACGATACAATTACCTTTACTGCTTCTGTGGCATAAAGCAGATTTTATTAAAAAGCTTTATTAAAGCATAACTGGTTTAATACATTATGAAAAAGCTGGTGATTTTCGTCGCTGTCCTGTGCGTTCTATTTGCATCTGATGTGAATCCTGCAAGCCTTGGATTAAGGAGCGATAACCTTGTCGTAGATATAAATTTCCAGCCTAATTTTATAAGAAGCTATGATTATTCCGTATTGACTTACGATAACAGCGTAAGAGACATAGGAATCTATGTCGTAGATGATAATAATGACGGTACAAAGACTGATATCTCAAAATATTTCAAATTGAGCACAAACGTCATAAAGAATGTTGATATCAAAAAAGAGCCTTATTTCACAGTGACCGTGAATCTTCCGGATAAGATCGATGAACCCGGAACGCATAAAGTAAGAGTCGGCGCAGTAGAGTTGATAGAATCGAGCGGAGGTATCGGTGTAAGGTCGGCGATAGAAGCAGTATTCTATGTACATGTCCCATATCAGGGAAAATATATGCAATATGACTTGATACTTGGCGGAGTCAATGTAGGAGAAAAAGTCCCTTACAAACTCATATTTACAAATAAAGGGAGCGAAGAGATAGAAAAAGCATATGCGACTTTGGAGATGCACGACTTAAACAATAATATCGTTGCGACAGCAACAACAAATACAATAAATGTTGCGAGCCAGGATACGAAAGAACTGACAGGAACTTTGGATACTGAAAAACTTGTCGCAGGGAGCTATTCAGTAAATGCTACAATACATTATGACGGAAAAGAATCTTCAATAGTGAAGGATGTGAAGATAGGGGATTTGATATTCGAGATAGTGAATCAGACTGATGAAATAATAGCAGGAAAGATAAATAAGATAGATATCGAGGCAGAAAGCCAATGGGCAGATTCGATCCAAAACGTCTATGCAGATATAGTCATAGCAGGAAAAGACAAGATAAGGACAGTTTCTGAAGACTTCGGCGGATTTGAGAGGAAAACATTAAGCGCATTCTTTGACGCCTCTGATCTTAAGCCGGGAATCTATGACATGGTCACTGACTTGTATTTCTCCGGAAAGAGCGTCGAGAAAAGGACAAAAATAAGTGTAACCACAGAAGGTTCTATTGAATTTGCAAAGAACCTCTCTGTAGCAAATATTCTCTTCGTAATCATAATAGTTATAATATTGGCAATAAATATCGTCCTTCTTATGATCCTGATGAAAAAGAAAAAGGAGCATGAAAATGAAAAGATCGGACAAATATAACCTGAAAATGTTGCTTTTTCTTGCGATACTCTCTCTCATCACGATAAACATAACTGAGAATATCTACCATTATCTTAACACAGATGATGTTTATTATTCAAGGGAAATAAATGCAACATTCAGGATAGGGGATGAAATAGGAATCGCAGCAGGATATGATGTCCTGAATTTCGGGATGGCTAAACAAGGAGGGAACTCTGTGAGATGGATAAGCTTATATCATGAATACAGCAAGCCGCTTCTTGTAAAAATCCTATATTATGGAAACATATCTGAAGTTCTTTCTCCGATAGAGCCTTTCTACTTAGAGCCGAGATTAGAGAGAAATGTAAGCCTTACGGCTAATGCTATCGGAGCAGATGGAGATTCGTATGGTGGAAAAATCATAATACAATATATTAAAAAATGATAGACAGGATAGTATATGAGCCGAAAAAGACTGTCGCGATAGCTCTGTTGGTATATATTGCAATCTCGGCTGTTTTCATAATAGACAACTTCTCAAAAGTTAATAACATCCCGAAAGATATAACCGGATTGAGCTCAAACGGATACGTGAGCATAATGATAAATCCAAGATGCAGTGTAAATTTGGTAGATGGTTATAATTTAATCTCGTTATGCGCAAATCTGACGAATAATTCCGTATCGAACGTATTGCAGACCATAAACGGGCAGTATGATTTTGTTTTGAAGTGGAATGCGAGCAATCAGCAGTTTGTCACTTATAGTCCTGATGCTGCAACTAATGATTTCAATACAATGATTGAAAACGAAAGTTATTTTGTTTTCATGAACAGCAATTCAACTTTAAGGATGAACGGAGCAGTTGTTGATGACATAAATATATCAAATATCCAGGAATTCAATGGAATAGGTTATCCTTACCAATTCTCGGCAAATGTGAGTAGATACATGCTTCCTCTTAATTCGAGCCTGTCATTCGCATTGAAATGGAATACAAGCGCTCAGGAATTCATAACATTTAGCGTAGAAGCTGCAGACAATCAGTTTGATATATTGAATCAGGGAGAAGGCCAGCTTATTTATGCTGTTAGCCCTGTTGTTTTGAGGTATAATAAGACTTTGATACAATCATAAAGTATTTAATCGGCAGTCGGGTTATTTATAAAATGAGAAAAGAGGCAGTCATTTTTGTGCTTTTACTTCTCATACCTATTGTCTATTCTGCAAGCATGGGGACTGTCAAGGGTTACGTCCTTAATTCGACAAATAATACTGTTAAACAAGCTAATTTCGCAATAACTGTAAGCAACTGCACAGGCGGAGGATGCAATGCTGCAGGATCAACTGATGCAAATGGATTCTACATAAAAACGAATCTTAATGTCTTTCCCGGAAGCAACATTTCTGTTTCTGCATCAAAAGGAACGGCAAATGGTATTAACACAGGCATCGCCACTGGAAGCGGAAGCGTAGGAGTTGCGACAATAAATGTAACAATATGTACCCCAACTACTGCTCCTAATCTCACTCATGTGAATGACACTCACAGCACAACAGTATCATTGAACTGGACTACTTTTGCGACAGGCTCAGACCATGATGAGTTCAAATTTGCAAATGAAAGCACAATAAATCCTGCTGTTTCTCCTATATCTAAAAGTAATCTCAACTTCACATCATATACTTGGCAGGTAAGAACCTGTAATGGTTTCTGCTGTACGAATTTCACTTCAGATACTTTCAATGTCGTAAATAATGTTCCTCCCGCACCTAATTTAACAGACGCACCTCACACCCAATCCACAAATCCTACATTTTCATGGATAAATTTCAGTGACCCTGACGGAGATCCGATTCATAATGAATTTTACTTAGCGACTGATTCTGATTTCTCCACGATAATAATAAACGATACAAATGCAACTTCCCCTAAAACAGCTACCACTACAACATTTACATTCTATTATTGGAGAGTAAGGACATGCGATAATATAGGAGGATGCAGCGGATGGAGCAATGACACATTCTTTGTGTATTCGTGCCCTGCATCAAGCACCGGTACAGGACCTGGAAAGGAAATTAAAAAGTATATCAATGTCACAAATAACTGCGTTCCTTCATGGAATTGTGATGATTGGAACAGATGCAGCATAAACGGAATAAGCACCAGAAGCTGCTTTGATGCAAATGGATGTGTCGGATCAGTACCTGAAAATCTCCAATTCTGCACATATCAGCCTCAGCAGTCTAATGCGATAAAAGAAAGTGAATTGAGATTCCCTTCTGCAGTCGCATATTTAGGAAATCTCAATGGACTTCTTTATGGATACATACCATGGCTACTGATATTGATGATAATAGCACTGATAATTATTATTGTGCATCAGCACAGTTATGTGCACAGGGAAGTAAGAGTCGAGGAATCTCTGACTAAGTACGTGAAAGAGGCTTTGGAAAAGGGATTTACTGAGACACAGATAAAGACAAGGCTTCTTGAATCAGGAGTTGACAGGGAAGAGATTGAGTATGTATTAGGTAAGATAGACAGGAAATCAAAGAATGCTGTACCAAATAAACAATAATTTAGTGTATGCTTTGATCAGTCCTTCTCCCTGACCTTGTATTGTAAGACAGTTCTTGTTCATCGTTATTTTTGGAGTTGGGTCTTGTTTCACATATATTACAACTGAAAGATTCTCCTGATTTTCGCATGTGACGATTGGACGGGTTGAACATGCTTCAGTTGAATTTACTGTACAGGCAGCTACAAGAGTCACATCATTAAGGACTTTCAGAAGCTTTGATAGATCCGCAGCTGCAAGATTCACTGCTGTAAGATTTCCTGAAGGATTGAATGTGAAATAAGCTCCTGTCAGGTTATTCTTTTCAAGAAGCCTGAAAAACGAGTCAGGATTTCCTTCTACAGGTATGTCTTTTATTTCACTTGGAGAATACCTGAAATCAAGATTGTATTCCTGCTTTACCAAAGGATTTTGTATCGAAGTGTACCAGAAACTGCCGACTTTTGTGAACTTGAATCCATTTGAATATTCTATTTCCTGCTTTGGTCTTGTCTGACTTCTTACGAAGTATCCAAACGCCAGTGCTATTATGATCATGAGAAAAACTACACTGAACAACTTCAATATTTCATAATCTTTCTTTTTTTTCATTGCAATACGCCGTAAAGCCTGTATCTTATGTTATCCAATAGACCTAAAAGTGAATATTCATCAACTGCTTCCGCAGTGATGCAGTTACCATTTAGCTTTACATCTGACTCATTAGAATAACCCACCACGAATACAGGAATCATAATTGTCGAGTTATCGCAGTTCAGGTATGGTAATTTAGAATTATTTATGATTTTTGTCACACCAGAACCTACTTGTCTGTTGAATAATGTCGAGTATGAACTTGCAAACTCAAATCTGAATATATCAATCGCCTGCAGTCTTGACGTCGAGTTTTCAGTCGGGTCTGAAGAAAGCAGTATGGCCTGGCTGTCCCTTATCTTCTCGATTGATTCATTCGATACCTGAAAACTTCTTACTTGGTCCGGAAGGAAATAGAAATTTATGCTCTGTCCATTTATCTTTGTGACCCATTGATTATTTACATTCTTGAATTCGTAATTTCCATAAGCCTGGTTTGAACCTGATGTCGGATTGCTCAAAAAAATGCCTGCAACTCCTCCGATCATGACTACAGCAATGGCTATTGCCATATAAAGGCCTACTTTGCTCTTTTTTTCCTCTTTCTGCTCTACCTGCTTGAACTGCCTAAACTTCTTCATAATATATTGCTCATTTGTTTAATTTATAAAGTTTTAGAATGAAGCCCTCGATTAGGAGTCAGCAGTCAGAACCTTTGGTTCCGACACTTCCGAGAAAAACACAAGCCCTCGATGGGAGTTGCACCCACGACCTTTTGCTTACGAAGCAAACGCAATAGCTGCTATGCTACGAGGGCATGAAAAATTGAAGAGATCCTTTGCTTTAAAGGTTTTCTAATATCTTCTGTTTCGTCGTGAATTTCTTCTGACACTCAAAACATATATTGTGCATCTTTCCTTTCTTGTCTTTCACGACTGTTCCTATTATTTTCTTTAGGAATGTTTCGACTATTGATTTCTTGCATATCTCACATTTCATAAATTAACAGTAAATCAAGCATTATTTAAAGCTTATCAAGGCAATGTTTATTAAGGAAACTTGGAATCGAATAATCATGGTAAGAATAGCTATCGTTGACAACACAAAGCTCAAAGATATGGACAAGAAAAGGCATATTCAGAGCATATGTCCGGTCAACAGGACAGGGACTGAATGCATATACTTCCAGGGAGAGAAGCTTCTGATAGATGAAGTAACGTGTATAGGTTGCGGAATATGCGCAAATGCTGCGCCTGAAGCGATACAGATAATTAATCTTCCTGAACAGATCAGCGCAACTCCCATACACAGATTTGGAGCAAATAAATTTGTCCTTTATTCTCTGCCTACGCCAATATTCGGAAAAGTAGTTGGTGTATTAGGAAGGAATGGAATTGGAAAAAGTACGGCAATAAAGATACTGGCAGGAGTGATAAAGCCTAATTTTGGAGAATCAAATGAAGCAAGTTACGACGAACTTATAAAAAGATTCAAAGGAAGTGAGACGCAGAAATTCTTTGAAAAAATAAAGAAAGGAGAAATAAAGATTGCATATAAACCTCAGGACATAGACCAGATACCAAGGCAATATAAAGGAACTGTAAGAGATTTACTGGAAAAAGTTGATGAGAAAAAGGAACTTAAGAAAGTCTCTGAACAACTTGACATAGACAAGATAATGGACAACAGCATCAAGACCATATCAGGAGGAGAACTTCAAAGGGTCGCTATTGCCGCGACATTCCTCAAGAAAGCTAATTTCTATGTTTTTGACGAGCCGACTTCTTATCTCGATATAAAACAAAGACTTAGAGTTTCCAAGGCGATAAGAGAGCTTGCAAAAGAAGATACAGCAGTCATGGTGATTGAACATGATCTGATAATTCTTGATGATATGACTGATCTAATACAAATAATGTATGGAAAACAGACAGCCTGGGGAACCGCTATATAGCGGGGCAGTTTTTTAATTGACT
>CAZNFC010000019.1:0-13311 GCA_964572885.1 uncultured Methanosarcinales archaeon | reverse complement strand
GAATTCTTTATCAGGATTGCAGCCGCAGGAGCATGCAGAAGAAACTGTCGTAATAGCAGGAAGACTCATGACAAAAAGAGATATGGGAAAAGCCGGGTTCGCGACAGTCCAGGATCAATCAGGAAACATACAGATTTTCGTTACTGAAGAAAATTTGAAAGATAATCATAAACTTTTCAAGAAATTAGATTTGGGAGACATAATTGGAGTCAAAGGTCCTGTTTTCAAGACAAAAACTGGAGAAGTCACCGTTGAAGCGAAAGAACTTACTCTTTTGTCTAAATCATTGAGGCCATTGCCTGACAAATTTCATGGCATAAAAGATCCGGAAATAAAATACAGGCAGAGATATGCTCATTTATCTTCAGATAAACAGGCAAGAGATACTTTCATATTGAGATCGAAGATAATTTCCGAGATAAGAAAGATACTTGAAGAGAAAAGCTTTGTAGAGGTGGAAACTCCTGTATTGCAGCCGATATATGGAGGAGCAAGCGCAAAACCTTTCACTACTCATCATAATTCTTTGAATTTTGACATGTACTTAAGAATATCTCCTGAATTATACTTGAAAAGAATGATTGTAGGAGGAATAGAGAAAGTATTCGAGATAGGAAAGAGTTTCAGGAATGAAGGAATCGATCACAGCCACAATCCTGAATTCACGATGCTTGAATTATATCAATCATATGCAGATTACAATGACATGATGGAATTGACTGAAGAGATATATGAAAGAGTTGCTATGAAACTTTTCGGGACTACAAAATTCAAGTTCAGGGACAATATGATCGACATCAAAAGGCCATGGTTAAGGATGACTATGACTGAAGCCATAAAGAAACATACAAATATAGGGGACATAAGCAAATTGAATGATTCTGAAGTGAAAGATCTGCTTAGGACTTATAACGTAAAATACGAGGGAGATTTCATAAGAGGACTCGCTGTTTCTGCGATATTTGATGAACTTGTTGCAGATAAACTAATTTATCCTACATTTATTACAGATCATCCTCGCGAGACAACTCCACTTTGTAAAATACATAGAAAGAATCCTTCTCTTATTGAAAGATTTGAACCTTTCATAGCCGGAATGGAGATAGGAAATGCATATTCTGAACTGAATGATCCAATAGAACAAAGATTATTATTGGAAGCTCAGGCACACCAGTTAAGAGCAGGAATGGAAGCTCATCCTATGGATGATGACTTTATCAAAGCGATTGAGACAGGAATGCCTCCGACAGGAGGATTAGGATTAGGAATTGACAGGATGGTTATGATATTTACGAATAACGAATCAATAAGAGATGTCATCGCTTTCCCAACGATGAAACCAATCGGAATACCAGTCACACATGAGAAAAATCATTCTTCAGGCGTTTCTGTAGAGAAGCCGAAGAAGAATAAGAAATAGATTAAATTATATTCTTGATGATAATAAAATTTATATAGTCTTGAATCAATAAAAATATTATGAGCCAAGAATATTCTGAGATTATGAGAAGGAACGCAACTTATTCGCTATATAAACTTGGCGGAGTAGCTCTTGTTTGTGCTCCGCTCTTATTGAATCAACATCCTTCTAAACTTGAAGCAATTGCAGCTGGTGCAAGTATTATGGCAGGGATAGGTCTTTATGCATACGGAAGTGGATCACGCATGCTTATGCTTGGAAGAATATTGAGCGGGAAGCTCCAATAAAAATTCTTTAATTCACCAGTATCAAATAAGGCCCTGACATGCAGAATATCCTCTCCATGATCGATATTCCATGATGCAATAAGTATATCTCTGCAGGAGTAGGTTTTTTATTTTCTATTATGTCATGAGATTCTTTTACGACTTCCTTTCTTGTATCTGCGATGGATACGAATTTGTGAACATCGAATTTATAGAATGCCTCGTAAAATACTCTTACCATGCCGTTTATCTTCTCAAAGATATTCAGGACTTCAGGCCTTATCTCTGATTTGGATCCTGAATTCCTTAAAGCATAAAGATTATTGCACATAAAATTATATTCATCCGCTAGATTCTCCAATTCTTCAACGATATAATAGATCGGTCCTACTTTGTTGAATGATTCTGTTCCCCATTTATTCAGAGATCTTCTGCACACAGTTGATAGTCTATTGTTCGGCTCTTCCATCAATGCTGTCTTCGACAGATGATCGAAATTCCTGCTCTTTATTGATTCCATTGCTTCGTCTGCCATTGAAAGAAGCATCAAGAATATTCTTCTTAGAAGATTATCAAATTCTGTTATGTTTCCTGATGTTATCAACCTTATGACACAGCTTTTTGGGCTTTGAGAGACGATCTCATATCCGACAGTCTCGTTCAATATTGTCTTTCTTATTATGTCTGCGACAGAAGGATCTGAATATTTTACTTTTATCTCATCAACTCCCTTCTTGTATAATGCGAATATGTATCTTCTAATCAATGAACCGACTTGATCTGCATCCAATTCCTTTGTCTCAGTAGCAGAAGCTGCTTTTCCTGAGCTTACTATTACCTTGTGACCGTCTTCTGTGAGATCCAGTTCGTCTCCTTTCTTGACTCCATTTGCATCAACCCATTTGGACGGAAGACTGACAAGCAAAGTTCTTCCTGCTAACTGAATAACTGACCTTTTTACCATTTATGCCCCCTAACAGATACGAAGGTGTCAAGAGTATAAAAAGGTTTCTAAAATATATATTTTTTATTCTGTATATAATGTTTAAGGGTTATTTATATATAATTTGACATCTACCATATCTTCATCCAACCATTTGGGGAGGTGTCTGGATGAGAAAAGAAGATGACACAACGGAGGAAATGATAGACTTGGAAGAAGAGGAGAATTACCTGAATGAAGAGGAACTTCTTGAAGACGAAGAAATAAGCGCCGCTGAAGAGGCTTTCCTTAAAGGTTACGGACACGCATAATTACCTAAACGCCTCTCATCTGCCCATGATGGGAGGCTTTATTCTGACTCTCTTTGAATTCTTTTGATGTCATGCCAGTGATTCTCTTGAATGTCCTGTATAAGCTTTCTGGGTGCGCATATCCAAATAGAGATGATATTTCATACATGCTTTTTCCTTCTGCCAGTAATTTTTTCACCGTTTGCATCCTCTCTTCAGCAAGAAGCTGACTTGGACGCGTCCCTTTTTCCATTAATTTTTCCTTTGGAATATTCTCTATGCCTTCATTGAAATCAGCATATACTTTTTCTCCTTTTAATGAAAATTTCTCTTTCTTGGAAGGAAGATACAATCCTCTTCTCTCGATGAATGAAAACCCAGTGTAGATGAATTTTCCTATCTTCACAGTGTCTGAATGATAATATTTCTCCTGATTTAATCCTGCTCTGTCATGCGGAATCTCAGGATGCTGAACTCCTGCAAGCCTTCTTAGATCTGCATTCAATCCTGATAAAAACCTCCTGTTGAAATATATTTCAAGCTTCAGTCTTCCATTGATATTTGCAGCATATGCCCTTTTATCCATGAATCCCCTCATAAAATGATGCATCTTATCATCAGGGACGTAATCCGGAAACACTCTTTCTTCCTTTGGAACGCCTAATCCCATGCTTTGAAGTTTTCTCCTCGCGTAAGGAGCAACTGATATTTCCATCCAACGCGAAGATCCTTCTGGATTGCCATAGACAGCATGTTCGATCTTCATCTCTCTTCTTACGATATCGACCAGATCCTCGCTTGTACTGCTGAATGTGAATCCTCTTTCTGTCAGATTAACACCGTCAAAAAGAACTCCTAAAACATAATACTTTGCGCATGACTCTCTGTCAAAGAAATATTCATCTATATAACATCTTTTTTGCATTTTAAGCTCGATTGTCAGAAATTACTATCTTGTAAACTCTTTCCACTTCTCTGTCTTCTTCCATTTCCTTCCAACATCATCTGAGCCGTCAATGTACATAAAGTTTTTTATGTTGTTCAGTCTTTTGCGTCTTGGCATGATTTCATCCGTCAAGCACGCTCTTTTTTATTGAAAAATTATTTGCTTGTTGATTTAGCTAAAAATCTCAGGTATTCATTTCTATCATTTCTATAATTTGGATTGGAATATGGATGGAAACAGACAAGATAAGTTTCTCCGTCTTTATGAGCGGTAATTATTACCTCAAAGTCACGATAATGTGTTAGCCCTTCTATTCCAGGTTGCTGCAGATGTAAAATTCTTTTATTATCATCAATTGTCTTGACATCTGGCAGTATTTTATTCCTATTCTTCCCTTTTGGAACATAAGGTTCCTCTTTTGGAGTTTCAGTATTACTGACTAACACCCCTTTTGGTTTATAGAACTCACTCAAGCTTTTAACGATTGAATCTAATTGTGGTTTTCCTGAACCATTTGGTGGAGCAGTAAGAACGACTCCATTGGTACTCTGAGGTTTGCATGCTATAACATTTATGCTCATAAAGTAACAGTCGGATTACGCCTTTATATATCTTTCCATTATGTCTTAACTTAGTAGTAGTAACATAACGAAAGATTTATATAGAAGTATTACCATAACTAAGATATGCCAGAGGTTCTCGAACCAACAATACAAGATTATGAAAGGCATATCGCTGATATTTCTGCGCTTTTAGCACCTCAAGACCCTGATTTAGTCGATATAGAAGAAGCTGACCAAATCTATATGGAGAAAGAGACAGAAAGATTAAGGAAGAAAATTGAATTAAAAGCAAATCCTCCTATAAGACCTTTTGATCTCAGCATTAATGGCATAATGTCATTCAGGCAGTCTAAATTGCAGATGATCTATGACGGAACTCAAAATATCACTATACCTGTCCAGATGCTTGCTAAGATGAATGGCGATGAAATACTTGCGATATATTACGGCACAGCCGATATGAAAAAAGACAATAAGCATATCGGAGAAAAATTAAGTTTCCTGGAATGGGTTTCTAAAATGAATAACAGAGCTTATCCTGCGATAGGAAGGCCAGCCAGTATGTGGAAAAGAAGATTTCCTAATAAGCCAGGAGATGAAGTCAAGAGACTTGGTGATTTGGGAGAGGCCGTCAAAGAACAATTTACAAAATCATGCTTAAAGCCGCGAGTGATAGTCCCTGAGACTTATGAAGCAGGGATAAAAGTCTACGGACATCTTCAGAGTAGGCAGATAGAAGTCCTTCTTCAATAAGCCTTAAATATGACTTTATATTTAATTTATTATGCTGATTAAAATCTGGTTCAGTCTTATATCAGGAATATTACTTGTATCTTTGGCTTTATTATTGTCCAGCTTTAAATTATTCAGTATACTATATTGGATTTGGATGCTGATATTGATAATCGCTTCTTTGCTGACTGTCATAGTTTATTTAGAAAGGCCGAATAATGATGTAAAACAATTGCAAAAGACATATTCTGATTTTTTGAAAGAAAAAGACAGGCAGATAGAAGAACTTCAGAACAAAGGAAGCCTTCTGTTTAAAACTGCTATGAAGAACGCTGAAAAAGATTTAGAAATGAAGAAGAAATTTGAGAATTAATCCTTCTTGATCTCGATGCACACAACAGGACATGAATCGCATGCATCCTGACAATCAGTTGTTATTTCATCTATGTCCTTGGAAAAAACATCGTCAGAATCCTTCTTTGCTCCGACCACTTCAGCCTTTGAATTATCAGAAGTCATCTCAAAATTCTTTGGATCCAATCCTGCACATGCTCCACAGCCGATGCATTTCTTCTGTTCCAAGATTATCTTAGGCATGTTTCTTCCTGTAAATAGATAGAATTAAAAATATTCCTATTGTAAACATTATAACATTAAGTATCTGCCCCATAGTCAGCCCGAATATTAAATATCCTAATTGGGGATCAGGCACTCTTACAAATTCAGTCAAGAATCTTGATATTGAATAAAAAATCAAGAATGATGAAAATATCGTGCCTTTTTTCAGTTTTTTATCTTTAAGGGCCCATAATAATCCAAATACTATAAAATTAGATATTGCATCATAGATTGGCCACGGATGCCTGCAGCCGATTACATTAGGAAAATTGACGCACCAAGGTACTGAAGTTATCGGTCCATATAGTTCTGCATTGAAAAAGTTCCCGAATCTTCCTATTCCTGCGGCTAAAGCAAACGGAATGATTGAAGCATCAAGAAGGTGCAGAAAATCACATTTGTATTTTCTCCCGAATAAATATATTCCAAACAATCCTCCTATTATTCCTCCATGTATGCTTAATCCTCCGTGCCATACAGCAATAATCTCAAATGGATTTTTAACATAATAAGAAAGATTATAGACTAAGACATAAAATATTCTTGCACAGATTATCCCGGAAACACCGGCATAAACA
This sequence comes from uncultured Methanosarcinales archaeon, assembly GCA_964572885.1. Lineage (GTDB taxonomy): Archaea > Nanobdellota > Nanobdellia > Woesearchaeales > UBA10107 > UBA10107. The sequence continues at coordinate 6,955 of CAZNFC010000019.1, read as the reverse complement.
AGCAGATCTTCTATTTTTTTATCTGTTAATTTAATCAAACCTTTCTTTGAAAGATGTTTAAGAATAAAATAAGAAAGAATAAATCCTAAAATATAGAACAAACCGTAGTATCTTATCTCAAATGGTCCTAAATTCAGAAGAACCGGGCTTAATTTGCTTGTAAACATGAAATTAATGGTGAAATTGACTTATTTAAGGGTATTCCTCTTAAATAAAACGCCATAAATATATATCAATATATATTTCTTATACACAATATATAAATGTAAGCACAATGGGGTAAGAGTCAATTAAAAAAGAGGTACATGACGAATGAAAGAAGAATTAGATGAAGTGTATGACGACAGCTTCAGCAAAGAGGAAGCTGACGCTGACGAAGAAGTTGACAGTGAAGATTCGATAAGAGACTCTGCATTCCTTAGAGGATATGAAGAAGAATTGGAAGATCCATCTGAGGAGAAAAGGGTTGAAGAGGAAGCTGAATTCTGAGATTCAGCAATCTTTATAATCTCCTTCTTTTATTTTTAATTCATGGATTTCAAAAAAGAGATTAGTTTAGCTTTAAAGAAACACCTGAAAAAAGAAGTTGAGCTTGAAGTCCCTCCTGATCCTAAGTTAGGAGATTACGCATTTCCCTGCTTTTCATTATCGAAAGAGATGAAGAAATCTCCTGTCGAGATCGCAAAGGATATTTCTAAAAGACTTGGAGAGATAAAAGGTGTTGATAAGATATTAGCAATAGGGCCTTATGTCAATTTCTTTGTTGATAAAAATACATTGGCAGAAGAGATATTGAACTTGATTCTTAAAGAGAAAGATAACTATGGAAAAGGCGCGTATGCAAAAGAAAAGATCATGGTCGAATTCTCTCAGGCAAATACGCATAAGGCGTTCCATATAGGCCATATAAGAGGAACTTCTCTTGGAGAGAGCATCTCAAGGATACTTGAGTTCGAAGGGAATAAAGTCTTAAGAGTAAATTATCAGGGAGACACAGGGATGCACGTAGCAAAATGGCTTTGGTGCTATCTGAAATATCATAAGAAAGAAAGATTGAAAGATGATGAGTCATGGATAGCTTCAATATATGTCGAGGCTGTCAAGAAACTTTTAGAAAAGCCTGAATTACAGGAAGAAGTAAATGAGATAAACAGGAAGCTTGAATCAAAGAAAGATAAGAAATTAAATAAATTGTGGGAAGAGACAAGAAAGTTATCATTGGATTCATTCGAAGCGATTTACAAGGAACTTGATACACATTTCGACCAGTATTTCTTTGAGTCTCACGTAGAGAAAAGAGGAAAAGATATTGCAAAAGAACTTGTCAATAAGAAAATCGCAGAAGTTGACAATGGAGCGACGATTGTTAATTTAGAGAAATATGATCTTGGAGTCTGGGTCTTATTGAGAAGCGATGGGACTGTACTGTATTCTACCAAGGATTTGGCATTAGCTGAGAAAAAATTTGAAGAGCACAAGATAGACAGAGCAGTATATGTTGTAGGATCGGCTCAAAGGCTTCATGTGTATCAGATGATCAAGACTCTTGAATTGATGAAATTCAAACAGGCCAAGAACTGCCAGTACGTCCCTATATCTGAAGTTCGTCTGCCTGAAGGAAAGATGTCTTCAAGGACAGGAGACAATATACTTTATTCTGACTTTAAGGATGAATTGGTTGAACATGCATCCTCAGAAATAAAAAAGAGAGAGAAAATAAGTTCAAAAGAGCTTGGTAAAAGATCTTTGGCTATTGCAATTGCTGCATTAAAATATTCAATGCTTAAGCAGGATACGAATAAATCAATCGTATTCGACAAGCATGAAGCATTAAGATTTGAGGGAGATACCGGTCCTTATTTGCTTTATTCATATGCAAGAGCTAAAAGCATATTGGAGAAAGCTAAATATTCAAATAAGAAATTTGATGTTTCATTGGATGAGAAAGAAGTTAATTTGATCTTGGAGTTAAGTAAATTCCCTGATGTGGTGTTGCAGTCATACAATAATCTTGAGCCGCACAGCATCGCTAATTACGCAAATCATCTTGCTCAGACATTCAACGAATTCTATCATTCCAATCAGGTGATTGGTTCAGATAACGAACAGTTCAGATTGGTGCTTGTAGATTGCTTTTCCCAAGTATTGAAGAACGCTTTGTATTTACTTGGAATACCTGTTATAGAAAGAATGTAAAATAAAAAATTAATATCTGGAATCCCTGAATCCAGTTCCGCGTCTTTCATGGCTGTCATCGCTTCTATGGCCGCCGTATCTTGATCCGCCTGACCTGTTTCCTGAGCCGTAACGAGGTCTTTCTTCTCTTGAACCATATCCGCCTCTGTAGCCGCTAGAACTTCCTCTTCTATCGCCACCGCCGCCGAATCTTCTTCCACCTTCGAATCTTTGTCTCGTCTCGCCTTTGGCGAACTCAACTCTTTCGAAAGCAGGCAATTCGATTTTCTCCACCATAAGAGACCTGTCCTGCAGTACAGTCCTGAAATTATCATGGTCCTGAGGTGCTAATAGTGAAACTACTTTTCCTTCGCTTCCTGCTCTTGCAGTCCTTCCTATCCTGTGGACGTAATCCTGTGATGTTCTTGGTATGTCATAGTTGACTACCAAAGCGACATTCTTTATGTCCAATCCTCTTGCCGCGACATCTGAAGCTACAAGAACATCTAATTTTCCGTTATGGAACATTTCCATTACTCTTTGTCTTTTATTCTGAGTCAATCCGCCGTGCAAAGCCATAGCTCTCACGCCGTTCTTCTCAAGATTTCTTCCTAATTGATCGACCATCCTTCTTGTTGCGCAGAAAACAATAGATAATCCTCTTAACTGCTTCATTATATGGACCAGCAATGAGAATTTATCTCTTGAATCTACGTTGTAATAATGCTGTATTATCTTTCCTTTGTCAAGATATGAATTTAATTTGACCTTTTCAGGATTCTTCATGTAATATTTCGCTATTTCATGAACTTCCTTTGACATCGTTGCGCTGAACAACATCGTCTGTCTGTCTTTCTGGACTTGTGTGATTATTTTTTTTACATCATCGACAAATCCCATCTCAAACATCTTGTCCGCTTCATCCAATACTAAGATCTTTACTTTGCTTAAGTCGATAGTCCTTCTTTCGAGATGATCTAACATCCTTCCTGGAGTTCCTACGACAACTTCTGCTCTTCTTATTGCCTCGAATTGAGGGTTTATTGAGACTCCTCCATAGACTTCAGCAATATGAACTCTCTTATATTTTGAGAATTTGACTAATTCTTTTGCGACTTGGTTGCATAATTCCCTTGTAGGAACTAAAACAAGTGCTTGTAATCCCTGTCCTGGATTAACTTTTTCCAGCAAAGGAAATCCGAATGCTGCTGTCTTTCCGGAACCAGTGTGTGACTGGCCGATGACGTCTTTTCCTGCTTGTAACAGTGGAATGCATTTTTCCTGGATTTCAGTAAATTCTGAGAATCCTAAATCCATGACAGCCTTCTCTAATTCTGGTTGTAATTTTATTTCTTTCAAATTCATTTTTGTTTAATTCCGCTTAGACATTCGTATCTTTGTACGTCAATGCCAGCTATGGTATTTTTTAAGAAAAGAAGAACATTTTGATGAGCTTCTTTTCGCCCGTTTGAAGGAGTTTTGCTCCTGTTTTTGGTTTATTTGTGTACCAATAGATATATTATCTTGATAGGTAGTATATAAGGCTTTCTAATTGATAGTCATCAGGAAGTAACAAAATGAAAATAAAAAGTTAGTACGGTTTACGTACATTTATTACAATTGCAATTCCTGCCGCCATTGCGACAACAATTAATGCAGTAATCTTAACCCATAAAGGTATTCCTGATTTGCCTTCGTTTCCGACTGCAGCTCCAGTTATTCCTTCAAGTCCTGTGTTAACAGTAGGCACAGATATTACTTGTACTGGTGTTGGTTTTGCATTATTGTTTGCTTGTATTGCAGTTCCTGCAGGTAACAAACAGGATTGTGTTTGAAGTGTATTTTCTGAACATTTATCCAGAGAGACACACATTCTTGCTTGTACTGAATTAACACAAGTTCCCCAGTCGCCACATTGGTAACTAGGAGTACAAAATACGCTTGAACCGCTTCCGCCACCGCCTCCACCGCCATTTCCGCCACCTGAAGGTGTTGGATTTACAGTGTATGTTGTAGTTGCTGTTGCAATGTTATTTGCTGCGTCTGTTGCTGTACATTTAGCTGTCTTTGATCCAGCACTTGATGTGTCAATACCAGTTACTACGCCTACAATGTTTGTATCGAGATTATCGCTTACTATGCATGTTCCAGTTATTACATTTCCAACTTCTACATTTGTTGCAGATAGTGTAAATGAATTTATTGTTGGAACGACTACGTCAAGCATCGCATAAAGTGTGCTTGGTGATTCAACATTGCCTGATGTGTCAACAGCATAAAATACTAAAGTGTTGTTTCCATTAGTGTTGATTAATATGTTTCCGTAGTTTCCAATTATCTGACCAGAAACACCGTTTAAAGTGTAATTGATGTAAGCAATTGGTGAGTTGTTAAACTCTGTTGCGTTCAATGTTATATTGTAATTCGCATTTCTCCATACGTTTGCTAATACATATTGTCCTACAACATTTGGTAATGAGACTGCGTTAGCATCTAATGTAACTGCTGTCTGAGCTAATGCTCTTCCATTTAATGTTGCTCCAGTTTGCACTGCAATATTTGTTTGATCTAAAATATTCCCGTTGAAAACTGAGTTTGTTCCAAGAGTAGTTGCTCCTGCGACTTGCCAGAAGATATTCTTTGCCTGACAACCACCACTTAAGATGACTTGTTTAGCAGAGCTGATATCCAATGTTTGCGCGATTTGGAATATGTAAACTGCATTTGTGTCTCCTTGACAATCAAGAGTTACATCAGTTGGTATTGTTACCCCAGTACCCCATTTGTAAAGACCAGGAGCTAATGTTAATCCGCCGATATTTCCTGCGTTAAGTTCAGTAGCTGTAGGATTTGTTCTTCCTGCTGCATCTGTGTAAGCTATTTCCATGTCGTTTACAGCAACACCCATATTGACAGGTGTTGGAGCAACATAGTTAGCTGCATAAACTTTTCCGCTGATTAAAGCTGATGTTTTGAATGAATCAGTTGTTTCGTCTCCTATCAAACCGAATCCTGTGATTGCAGTATCGTCGATTGGACTAACTCCTATATCTCCAACAATTGAAGTTGTTCCAGTTGTTGAGATTCCTGATTTTGTTAAGATAACAAAGTTACCAGCAGTTCCTAAATCTACAGGTAACTGTGCTGACGAAAATGTTGTAAATGTTGTTGGCGCTTGGAATGTATTTACTGTTATTGATACGACTTCGCTTGCTGATTTTATTCCGTCAGTAACTGTGAAGTTCATATTAGTAACTCCAACGTCGCTTGAGATTGGATTCCAAATGAATGTAGCTGTTCCGTCGAGATTATCTGTAAAGTTTGCAGTTATAGGATTTCCTAAAACTACGAATGTTAAGTTAAATCCGTTTGGACTTGTAGCTGTTATTGTGAAGTTAAGTTGTGTTCCTTGTGTTACACTCTTTGAACCAATGTGATTAAGTATTGGAGTTATTGTTTCTACAGTAATTATGCTTGTTGCATTTACAGTTCCGCTTGTTGCAGTAATTGTAGCTGTTCCGGAAGCGTTTGCTGTAATTAAACCTGAAGATGAAACATTAGCAACACCAATATCACTTGATGTGTAAACAATTGTTGCATTTATTGAATCATTAAACTGATCGAAACTTGTTACATTTAACTGTAATGTTGATCTGATAGTAAGATTTGCTGCTGTTGAAGATAAGTTGATTGTTGTTAAAACAGGTAATGTTCTAACTGTCATTGTGCTTATTGAACTTACAGTTCCGCTTGATGCGTTAATTATAACATCACCATTAGTCATTGTAGTGATAAGTCCTGTTGCATTGTCTACTGTAGCAATAGATGAATTGCTTGAATCAAAAGAGATATTTGCAGCAATAGGTGCATTAAATTGATCAAGACCTCTTGCATTTAATTGGAATGTATTTCCAACTGTAACATTTTCTGATGTTGAAGATAAGTTGATTGTTGTTAAAACAGGTGTTGGTGGCAATGCTGCTGGCATTGTAACAACATTAGATTGTAATGTAACTTGGTCAGTTGATGCCAATAATCTTCCTTCTACGTTTGCATCTGTAATCACATTTACTTGTGTGAAAGCGAATACATTACCTTTGAAAAAAGTGTTTGAACCGATTTGTGTTAATCCTGCTGTTCTCCAGTAGACATTATTAGCTCTTGCGCCATTTATTAAAATAATATTACCGCCTGGAGCTCCAGTTGTAAGTGTACCGCCTATTACGAAAATGAAAACTGAATTTGGATCATTTTGCGCATCCAATGTAAGATTACCAGTTTGTATTGTAACGCTTGAAGCAGTCTTATAGACTCCTCTAGTAAGTGTTAATGTCCCTAATTCTGTCGCTAAAACTTGAGTAGGTGCGCTTGGATTTGGATCTGCTGCTAAGAAAGTATCTGCAACTCCTAAATCTGTTCTGCTTTGATCAATCATAGCAAGAGTAGTCGGCCATTGTGCCCCTACTGGTAATGTTGAATAATGTAAAGGTTGTGGAAATGGTAATGGATTAGAATCATCTGACGCATATGACATTCCATTTGTAAGTTCAACGAATGCACCTTGGCTTCCGCTTGGTGTAAATCCTGTGATAAATGTACGAGCTTGATCTAATACTCCGATATCTCCATCGCTGATAACGCTTCCAGAAGTTGTTGTAACTGTCTGACTTGCTAGAATTATGAATCTTCCTGCTTCTCCAAGAACTGGCGCAGTTGGGTTTGCAATCGCTTGAGCGCTAACGCTAAATGATACTAGTGCCAGAATTATAAGAGATATAAA
>CAZNFC010000018.1:0-14307 GCA_964572885.1 uncultured Methanosarcinales archaeon | reverse complement strand
TGCCATGTTTATTCAATAAATATCTTCTTAATGTCCCGCATATGCTGCATGATGTCTTGCTCAATCCTTTCTCTTCCATTATTGCAATTATGTGACATAATTTGTATCCGAACTCTTTCTTCAGAGAAACTTCATGAAGTTTTATTTTTTCTTTCGAGCAAAATTTCTTAAGATTGTCCAAAGAAGCGTCAGAATAGCATCCTATGTGAGCATTTATCGTCAATGCTTCTATTTCATATCCGAACTTCTTGAGCAGATAAAGCAGGACAGTCGAGTCTTTCCCCCCTGAAGCCGCGACTAAAAGTTTCTTGCTTTTATCAAACATGTCGAATTCGGATATAGTATCCTTTACTCTTTGTTCAAATAGCCCTACAAATTCTTCATCATTTGTTCTTGAAGTGTCTGAATATTCCATAATCCTGTTCTGAAATTACTCTTATATAATACTTAGTACTAAATAACTAATGTTTAAATATATCTCAGATAAAGATGAATTATGAAATGGTCTGAACTATTCAATAACTTGGGTCGATTTGATGATCTCGGTTTATCTGCAGTAAACATAAAAGGTATCGATTATAGGACAAATACTAAGTTTAAACCCTCTTATATAGCTGGTTTCTGCTTTGGTCAGGGAACAGGTCCGAACTCTTATAACGAAAGGCTGGCGAAAGCCGCTATTGCAGCAAGATCTATTTTTGGGTCTCTGCCGACAATTCTGCAGCACGAAATATACATCCCTTTTCAGATAGAAAATATGGAGAAATCTAAAAAATTATTGGTTGATATTTGCGATCCGAGGAAATATGCCACACACTACATAACAACACGAGACGCTATCAAAGAAGCGAAAGAAATGGTAGAATCTATGAATTTAGATTCATCAAAAGGATTGATAATTGCTCATCCCTCGCATATGTTTAGAGTCATTGGGCTAGCGAAAAGAGAGGGTCTAAATGGAACTCCTTTCTTGGAAGATTCTTTGACTTATCCCGCCTTAGACCCGCATAAATGGGTAACGAACCCGGAAACTAACAAAAGAAGAGAAGCAATAGTAAGAATTCACCATAAATTGTTAGGGTGGATTTAGAAAAGCTCTCCAAGGTCGTTTTATACCATTCTAAAGCCTTCCCGGCCGTTTCTTTTAAAACACAATATTTAAATATAAGGACTATTAGGAAGTGGTGAAAATGACTGGGGTTAAAAAGTTAGGAATATTTAGCATCTTCTTATTGCTATTCAGCATAGCATCTGTCTATGCTTTACAGGAGAATTTTGACGTTTCAACTACCCAAAATATTGCTGCCTGTTCATACAGCGTCACTACAAACTCTATTGTCATAAGAAACACAGGAGATATAGAAAGTGCATATTCATTATCAAGTTCTGGAAATACGGATTTTGCAACATACTCTGAAAATTCATTTACATTAAAGGCAGGAGAATCAAAAACAATATTTGTTTACCTGAGTCCCGGTTCCAAAACAGGAAATTATGATCTTCAAACGACAGTAAAGACCAATTTTGGATTAACTAAAACTGTTGATAGTTCCATAACTGCAGAAAAATGCCAGAACATACAATTAATACCAAAAACATCTTCAATAAAAGTAAATCCTTGTCAGGTATCTCAATTCAGCTTTGATGTAAGAAATACAGGATCATATGCTGAATTATATGATTTCAATGTCAAAGGATTGGAAGGATTTACGACATTAAGCGCAAATGAACTTCTTATCCAACCAGGAGAAACAAAGCAAGTCGATGTTTTTGTAAATCCTGAATGCGGAATATACGGCACAAAGGAATTAAAATTCCAGGCATTGACAAAAACAACTCAATATCTTGCTGAAACAAATGTATTCCTTGATATCTTAAGAAATTATGATTATTCTGTAAGTGTATCTACTCCTGCAAATATATGCAACCTAAAACTTACGGCAATTCCTGTTTATGTAAAGAATAATGTAGGATTCGTAAATCAATACGATATAAGCTTAAGAGGGCCTGATTGGCTGAGACAGGAAGCGGGAAGGGTCGAACTTGGACCTTTCGGATCAGGAACAACTAATATCTATGCTTACGCCGAAAATCCCGGAAAATATTCTGCAGATGTCAAGTTCAACTCAGTAAGAGGAAACATAGCGAAAGAAGGTTCATTCGATATTAATGTAAATAATTGTTATCAGCCTTCTGTAAATATAGATAAACCCTCAGACATAATTATAGCAGGACATAAGTCCCAATACAAGATTGATGTTAAGAATGAAGGAACAAAAACTGACAATTATATTTTTGAACTTGATGCTCCTGAATGGGTTTCATCAAATGCGCAAAAAATAAAACTTAATCCTAAAGAGACAAGATCATTCAATCTTACAGCAATGCCTGTAAATGTTACAGGAGACTTCACAGCTACTTTCAAGATAATATCTGCAGAAACAAATTCAACAAAAGAAGATAAAATAATGTTAAAGGTTGTTTCTCCTGAAGATGCATACTCATTAAATATAAATCCTCAAAGCACAAGGATACTTTACGGACAAAATGTAATTAAAGTAGACCTTGAAAACAAAGGAGTTTTACCTGCTGCTTATGATTTATCATTAGGCGGCCCTTCCTGGACTAAATTGACTTCTAATAGCGTCACATTGAAGCCCGGAGAAAAAGCTCAGGCATATATCCAGACGAATGCAGGAGCAAAAGAACAGGAGGCTGACTATGAAGTTCAATTTGTAGCTAAAGTCAAAGGAGAATCCGTAGGTTATTCTTCTAAATTCATAATTAAGCTAAGAAAGCTTACGTTGGGACAGGAAATACAGGTATTCACGACAAAATATCTTTATTTCGTGATTGCAGGAGCTGTATTGATGCTCGTTCTCGTTTTCATAGCTATATTCGGAAGAAGAATAGCAAGAAGATGGAGAAATTGGAGAACAAGAAGAAAGGAACTTGCGAAGATAAGGAAAGAATTGAAGGCAAGGAAGAAAGAAGAGAAACTTGCGAGAAAACTTCAGAAGAAAGCTGAAAAAGCTGCAAGACCTCCGAGAAAGATCTGGAGAAAAATATTCGGAATATTAATGATTGTCATCGCTTTAGGATTATTGACAACTGGAGTGGTTTATGTTTCGGGATATGTTCCTATAATACATGAGATATTCAAGCAAAAGGAATCTAACAAATTTGATTCTATAATCAAAGTAGATACGACTGACCTCGAAGCTTATGGAAATACTGTAATAATCAGAGGAATACAGACAAAGATACCTATTATTGTTAAAAATAATCTCAATAGAACTCTGGTATTCGATGTTCAAGTTGATCAGGATTGGATAAAGACAGATACTAAACAAATAGAATTACAGCCTAAGAGTCAAGAAGTAATCAAACTTACTGTAACACCTAAAGATGGTGTAAAAGGGATATATAAGATAGGGATTTCCGCTTCATTGCAAGACAGCAACAAGGTGATGAAAGAAGACATCACACTTAACGTAAGGCAGCAAAGCTTGCTTCAGGATTTGCTCGATTATGTCTGGTACTTTGTCAGTGGAGTTGCTGTATTGATAATTGTTTTAATTTTAAGATTGATCTCAAGAAGAAAGAAGAACAAATCTGAAAAGGTAGAGAAACATTCAGGATTCTCTCAATTGAAACATAATCAGATAAAGAAAGTCAACATAGAGATTCCAAAGAGAAAGTAATTCTGTTTGTCATTTGAATATAAATGGGGCCTGGAGGATTTGAACCCCCATTAGCCGCTTTGGAGGCGGCGATTCTGCCAGGTTAAAATAAGGCCCCGTAAGGAAATCAAGACTTGAGTTCTTATTTAAAACTTATTACATCTCCTATCTGTGTGTTCAAGCTTTTTCCTGATGGAAGTTCGATTACATACTTTGCTATTCCTGAAATGTTCAATCTCCAGGGCTTGGCATCCTTAACAATCTTGACAACTCTTTTTTTAGAGTCTAAAAACAAAAAATCAAGATTGAATCTCATGAACATTGTATGAAAGCTTCTATTATTTTCTATATTGAAATTAAATAACATGGATTTAGATTTAGAAACAAACATTAGACCTAATGCTTTTCTAAATAAAGAATCAGCTCGAATAAACTCAGCTACAATTATCCTGTTTCTGCTTGTATTTCTAATCATCTAAACCTTTGAATTTGACCTTCATAGACCTTGAAACCGCATATCTCCATAGGAAATGGAGGGGTATTCATAACCATAATATCTACATATAAGAATAAAAGTATTTATAAATAGATAGTAATTTATAAACGCTATAAACCGTATTTAAACTAATGGGGGTTATTAATATGGCAGATGATAAATTAGACATTAAGATCGTGAACATAGTTGTATCTTCTTCTTTAGAGCACGATGTACCGTTGGAAAAGATGGCTGCAACTTTAAGCAATACAGAATACAATCCAGAGCAGTTCCCGGGACTTGTAATAAGGATAAAGGAGCCAAAGACCTCTGCTTTGATATTTAGTTCCGGAAAAATAGTATGCACCGGTGCAAAGACTTTAGATGAAGTAAGAAAATGTATAGACAAGATAATCCAGAGCTTGGAAAAGATTAATGTCAAGATAACTGTAGTGCCTGCGATAACAATCCAGAATATTGTGGCTGCAGGTGCAGTCGGGATGGATTTGAATCTGAACTCATTGGCAATGAAACTTGATAACACTGAATATGAACCGGAACAATTCCCGGGACTTGTTTACAAAGTTAAGATTACTAAAAATACAGATAAACCATTCAATGCTACATTCCTTCTTTTCAGTAATGGAAAGATAGTATGCACAGGTACAAAGAGCGAACAGCAGGTACACATCGCTGTAAGACAACTCATTGAAAACTTGAAGAAAGTCAAGTGAACCTGATTCTAATCGGAGATTTTTATGGAAGCTGCTGAACAAGTCAGGAAATTTGAGGAATTTTTTGATCTGCATTATAGGACGGAGCTTTCTGAAAATGTGAGAAAGGGAGAAGACTATATTTGTGTTGATTTCTCTCTGTTGTCGAAATTTGAGCCGGATTTAGCAAATATGCTTCTTGAAGATCCTGAAAATGTGCTTAAAGCTTCGGAGATAGCAATAAGCAACTTTAATTTCTCAAGACAGCCTTCGAATTTCTCTGTAAGAATATTCAATCTCCCGAAATCTCAGAAAATAAATATACGTGACATAAGAAGCAAAAATATATCAAAATTAATATCTATTGAAGGGTTGGTGAGACAGAAAACTGATGTAAGGCCTCAGGTCACAAGTTCAAGATTCGAATGTCCAAGCTGTGGAAATATAATTCCCATATTGCAGTTAGATTCGAAGTTCAGAGAGCCGAGCAGCTGCGGGTGCGGCAGAAAAGGAAAATTCAGGCTCATAAGCAAAGAACTTGTTGATGCGCAAGGAATTGTGTTAGAAGAGGTTCCTGACCAGCTTGATGGAGGGGAACAGCCAAAAAAGATAAATATTCTACTGAAAAAAGATCTTGTATCTACTTGGTCTGACAAAAAAACAAATCCGGGAACTAAAATAACAATTGTTGGAACATTGAAAGAAGTTCCTATAATAACAAAAGACGGAAGCAAATCCACAAGATTTGACCTGATTATAGAAGCGAACCATGTACTTTCTATGGAGGAGGCTTTCCGTGAACTTTCAATAACAGATGAGGAGTTTAAAGAGATACAGGCTCTTTCAAAAGACAAGTATCTTCACGAAAAATTTGTAAAATCCATAGCGCCGAGCATTTATGGACATGAAAGGATAAAGGAAGCACTGGTATTGCAGCTTCTTGGTGGAATAAGACAATTAAGAAAAGATGGTGTGGCTACAAGAGGAGACATACATATCCTTCTTATCGGAGATCCAGGTTCAGGAAAATCCCAATTATTGAAAAGAGTTTCAGTTGTTGCGCCAAAAGCAAGGTATGTTTCTGGAAAAGGAGCAACTGGTGCCGGTTTGACTGCTGCAGTCGTAAAGGATGAATTCTTGGGGGGTTGGAGCCTTGAAGCAGGAGCTTTAGTTCTTGCTAATCAGGGAATATGCATCATTGATGAGTTAGATAAGATGGGTAAGGATGACAGGGCCGCTATGCATGAAGCATTAGAGCAGCAGACTATCTCTATTTCAAAAGCAAATATACAAGCGACACTCAGGTCTGAAACAACTTTGCTTGCTGCTGCAAATCCTAAGATGGGAAGATTCGATCCATATGAATCAATTCCAAAGCAGATTGATCTTCCGAGCACATTGATTAATAGATTTGATCTGATATTCCCTATCAAAGATATGCCTGATGTTGAAAAAGACGACAAGCTTGCTTCATTTATTTTAGGACTGCATAAATCGGAAATAAGTGAGCAGGATATTCCTAAAGATCTTCTTAGAAAATATATAGCTTATGCCAAACAGAATATATTTCCAAAATTATCTGATGAGGCAATGAGTGAAATTAAGAAATATTATATGAAAATGAGATCATCCGGAGAAGGAGAAGGTTTGTATAAGTCAGTTCCCATATCTGCAAGACAGTTAGAAGCTTTAGTGAGACTTTCTGAAGCTTCTGCAAGATTAAGATTGAGCAATGTTGTTGAGAAAAAAGATGCATTGGTTGCAGTGGATTTGCTTCATTATTGTTTAAGCCAGATAGGAATAGATCCTGAGACAGGAAAAATAGACATAGACAGGATAACTACTGGTGTTACAACATCTCAAAGGAGCAAACTCCACTTAATCAAGGAAATAATCATTGAATTGGATGCCCAGATCGGAAAAGCAATACCTATTGAAGATCTTATTAAAGTCGCCAAAGAACGCGGCATAGATGAATCTCAAGCTGAGGAATTCATAGAAAAGATGAAAAAAGACGGTGATTTGTTTGAACCAAGATATGGATTTATATCAAAAACATTTTGAAAATGGAGCAGAAATTCCAACCAAGACAAATAGCATATATTGTAAGGATAAAAGATTTACTTAATGACACTTTCATAAAAGAAGATAATTGGAATCCGAGCTATGTAAAGATCGGATCCAAGAATGTCTCCAGGATAAATATAATTTCTACGATAATATCCGTAAACATAGAGGGAAAACTCCAGACTTTTGTTGTTGACGACGGAACTGGAAAAATTGTTGTTAAGAACTTTGAATCTCCGATAAATATCAATGTGGGCGAGATAATTCTTATAGTTGGAAGAATAAGGATGTTCGGAAATGATCGGTACATCACTCCAGAAATAGTAAAAAAAGATGTTGACAAAAGATGGATTCCTGTGTGGCGGAAAAATATGCTTAAAGATTCTGATGCAGTGGAAAATAAGAGTGTGAATTCCGTTGAAAAATTAAAAGATGATGATACAGACAGTGAAGCTCACTTAGTGATGAACAAAATAAGAGAGCTTGATGACGGAAGCGGCGCTCCTTATAATGAAATATCAAAGATATATGGAGAGAAAATAATCTCGAATATGCTGATGCAGGGAGAAATATTCCAAATTAAACCAGGAAAACTAAAAGTTCTGGATTAATGGAATAAAACAGGCGTAATATAAGTTTCTATCAATCCTGCAATGAAAAGGACAAATATGGATAAAAGGATAAGATTTGATGTATCGAACGCAATTCTCTGAAAGTTCTTGGTCAAGACATCCTTATTTATTATAGCTACAGATATTATTCCTCCGGCAAGGCATGCTATGAAGTAAGCCGCTATTTCCGGAATCCCATGAACAAAATATCGAAGAATTGCTGTCGAATATCCTGTTAAATTCGATATTAAAAATCCTGATGTTGATGTGAGAAACTGATTTTTAATCAGACTCCCCATGGCGACTGCTATGACTGAAGCATTCCATGTGATGATGAATATCGCTCCTGCTCCGAAAAAAAATGAGAAAAGAAGACAGAATGTAAGTACTTTGATATTGTTGAAAAATATTGTTGAAAATGTACCTATATTCCCTGAGGCTCTTGCATTTATTCCTGCTATAGTATTTGCCTGAACTGAAAATATTGATCTACTTACTTCGGCAGGAAGAACAACATACCAAGTTGTAAAAGCCAAGGTCATACCTATGAAAAGGAAAAGGAAATATAATAAGGCCTTTGAATGTTCTTTCAGAAGAGGCCTTTCCTCAGATATGTAATCTATTTTCTCCTCTTCCATTTTTAGAGTATTGTATATCAACGGAATACAGGACATCACTGTAAAAAACACAGAGACCAATCCTGCATAATCCCTAAATACCCAAAGACTCAGAGCCATGGCGACTGATGCGTAAAGAAATCCAAAAAAAAGCATTTCCCAAGGATGCTTTTCTGCTTTCCAGGGAGTTATTAACGATTCAAATACCATATTTTAAAAACCTATTTTGACGTATTTAAAGGTTGTGCTGGTCAAATCGAAGCTTTTAAATAACGTCTTTATTCCGAGTTAGACATGGCATTGATGAGCTACGAAGAACTTTTGAAGAGAGGAATGAAGCAGCTTCCCGAATTAGTTGTAGAGACAACAAGGTTCGAGGTCCCTAAAGTAAAGGGGCATATACAAGGAAATAAAACTGTGATAAGCAACATAAATGAGATAATAGAGAGACTAAGAAGGCCTATTGATCATGTTGTAAAGTTCTTGCTTAAAGAACTTGCGACGCCCGGAGAAGTAAAGAGAAATTTATTGATTTTTGGAACAAAAACTTCTGCGTCAAGAGTGAATGAAAAATTAAGTGAATATGTAAGCAAGTATGTTATTTGCCCTGTATGCAAGAAACCTGATACAAAATTAAAAAAAGAAGGCGGTTTTACTTTCATAATATGTCAGGCCTGCGGTTCTAAGAAAAATATCAAGGAATGAATGTGCAATTAACCGAACCAGGCGCCTAAACCTATCTGTTTCTCTTTATTTCTTCCGAACATGCTCTCTAATCTAAACTTAATTAGCTGAAGGCTGTCCTTTAAATAATCATCACAACCGAATTTCTCGGCCAAACTTATTGATGGTTCCAGATACTTGACTATAGAACCCTCTGAAATCGTAAATATTAATTTTCCGCCGCATTTTATGCATTTTCCGACTAATGGCGGTCGTCTATAACTTTCATTACAGCTGCTACATCTGAATTTCTGCATAGAGAATCTTCTCAAATTACCTCTTGTATCTTTCATAAAATGCTTCTCTATAACTAATCTTGCAACATCTGAGGTATTTACTGCTCTTATTTTTCTTGCAAGCTCCATCTGTCCTTTTAATTTTTCTTCGAGAGTCGGAAGTGACTTGTATGCTGAACAATTTGCACCTTCGTTGATATTTGAAGTATCATGAGTAAATCCTATTCCTTCATATTGGTTCGGTGTTCCTAAAAAATTAGATATTCTTTTGATATCTACTTCTCCAGGAGGAACTATTTTCTGACATGCTTCATAAAATTCCAATGGATACCTCCATGCGACATCAAGTTTATGGACCATATCATCGACTTCGCTCGGATTCAATATTGCAGTAAGTACAAGCGGAGCATCCATTGTTCTTCCTCCTCTGTTGTCCGGAAGGAACTGTCTTGAAAAATTAAGCAAGGCATCCATCAACAACATGACACAAGATTCGTCTCCATCGCAGTCTCTTCTCATTGCTGCGTGATATAACGGATGAGCAAACATTCCTGCAGTCTGTGAGAATCCTATTATTCTTCCTATTGTTCCTGCTGAAATGTGCGGAGCCAATCCAATGACTAGATGGCCGATGAGATCATCTGGTTTTTTGACATTGTAATAAGGCTCCACTTTGTAAAGTCTGACAAGCAATGAGTCTATGAACTTAGTAACATTAACCAATACCTCTGTTGCGGGAGAATCTAATAGTTCTTTTCCGCCCGGCAATATTAAATCCTGGGGTTTCAGTTCTATTATCTGATCATTGTTATCTATTGGTTTTCCGTGTATATCCATAAGATATCCTAATTCTTTTAATTTTTCAATGCTTGTTCCTATTTCTTTTGGTTTGAAGTGTGTAATTGGAATTTCCGACATATCATATCTTGTTGTCCCGTCTTTATTAACGGCTAAATCATAATGTGATCTGAGTATTCCTTTTGCAAAATGTTCCGGTGTATGATCCTTATTTGATGTTCCCTTTACTCCTTTTATCATATCAGGAGCAATATTCAAATCCAGTAATTTCAGGATATTTTCATAGATGCTCCTGAATTCAATTTCTGTCTGGACGTAAGTCCTGTTTTTTCCGTGGATGCTGCACGTATCTTTTATTTGAATTCCGCACAGAGGACAGTAAAATCTTTTTTCTGTCTTTTTGTCACATGAGTCGCATACATTGAATACTGATTCTTTTTTGCAATGATGGCAATATCTTAATGGGAAGTCTGCATTTATTTTTCCGATTTCAAGGACAGACTGGAAAGATCTCATCTTGCCACCTTCTTCTCCCACAGGAAACAATACGTGAGGAGAACCTATCAACTTACGCATCTTTGCTTTCTCCGGACGTCCCATTCTTGCCCCTATAAAAATTCCTGATTTATCTCTTATCTTCATTCCTGAAATATCGCTTAAAATATCGAGGATGGGTTTTTCTGAATGAATGACTTTATTTTCTATTTCCTGAAGAGATATTTTATCGTTGTATAATTCTTTAGTTATTCCAAGAGTTTCTGAAAGTGCTTCGACATCTTCTTTTTCTATTATCAGGTCCTCTGTGGCCATGAATTGTGGGATTCCTATCAATTCGAGATATCTCTTCACCTTGTCTTCTTTTATCAGTGGAAGTATTATTTTTCTCAATCTTCCGTTCTCTTGTTCAAATTGCGATATTTCAAGCAATTTGTATATTTCAATAAGTTCCTTCTTTGTTATTGCATTCCAATGGTAAGTATATCTTGGATGTAGAGGTACGTTAAGTTTTCGTGAAATATTTATTGCAGCTCTCGCTGAAAGTTTTGCTTTGAGTGGATTTTTTAATAAGAAGTCTAAATCTTGTGAACTTATTTCTACGAATTCTGAAAGTTTTTCTATGTCGAGAGTTCCGAACATGTTGACTATTGACTTTTCTACCTCCTGAATATACCATTCTTCGCAATATCCGCAAGGTATCAGTGGATGGTTCCTGTCAAAAAAATCTCCATATGAAAATAGCATATCTCCCAGATATAGTATTTCCTTTACTTGCGGATTTATTTGTTTTGCTTCAGAAAATGTATCTAATCTCTGAACTCTTCCGTCTTCAAGCAAGACTATCGGTCCTTCTATTGAGTCGCATGCAGTTATTGCTGCCGCTTTTCCAGGACGCTCCACTTTCAATTGTGTCCCTGTTGCTACATAATTATCAAGAACTGCCATGGTTGCAGGATGTATAGATGCGGCAGAATATCCGCTAACTCTTGATCTTCCGTACCTAAGTCTGAATCCTCCGTGAGCAAGCGGATGGGTAAGAACAGGTCTTCCTCCCACAAGATCAACTATGAATGTATTATCGGGAGATATTTTCGATTTATCTTTTACTTCTTCCTTTTTGACTCCTGATTTCGCATCTTTTTGGATCTTAAGGAAATCCACCATGAAATTCCACTCTAGTCCGAAATCTTTCCCCCATTTTTGAACTTCTTTCCATACTTTTGGTGCTTTCAACGCAAGCATAGAAACAACAAGACACATCCCTCCCCTTATTCTGTTTGTAGGGATTCTTGGAAGATCTTTGTAGTTGCTTGCCTCTATTTTTTCTGTCGGATCTCCTGTTATTTCCACAGGAAGCATTCTTGCGAGGTATTTTGTTTCCTGTTCGCTTGGCCTGTACTGGAGATTTGTCACCCTTTCATGATAATCTTCAAGTTCAGTGTGATATCTATTTATTTCTTTTTCATCCGGATCGTATGTTTCATAACCCATGACTTTTCTTATATAATCAGCAAGCAGAACTGAAAAGGCCGCAGCTGTTCCTCCTGCCCCTCTTACCGGGCCGGCATAACTCATAGCTAAATACTCTTTCCCGTCTTTTCTTTTTTTGATCAGCAATTCTACGAATCCTTCCAATGGCGCAGAAACTATTCCGACTGTATGATAAGCAAATCCTGTCCTTATTCCTACTTCCATCGCTTCTTTTTTATCTTTGAACTTACAGAATTTCTCCTTTGCAACTTCTTCAGCAATCAATAATGCCACTTCCCATGAAAGCGGATTGTATTTTTTCTCTAACTCGTGAATCCTTTGAGGTACTCCTTTTCCAACTAATTGTGGAGCGGCTGCAGATATCAGGCCCTCTACTCTTTCTGCCATATTTCTTGCCAACGGAATGTCCACCTTTTCTTCAGGATCATATCCTTTCGCTCTTGCTTTTCCTGCGATTGCATAAGCTCTGTTAGTTTCCTTATCTAATAGATTAAAATAATCAGCCATGTCCTCGCTGCAATCAGGCAATGATAGTTTTTCAGTCATTTTTTCTCCGCATTAGATGAAAAGTTCAATATCTTTACCTCTCTTGTCTTAAGATTAATAATCGGGATTCTTCCTGGATCAGGGACGTGGCCTACTTTATCCTGAAAACTTGTTTTTGCCTGAAAACAACTGCTTATTATCCCAGTTATCACTGTTTTATACAAGAACACAGCTGACCTATGAACATCTCCGGAAACAAATATGTCAGGTATCCTATCTATGATCAAATGATCCGTCTCTGTAGGTATATGAAGACTTCCGTCATAACTTGGAGCAAGGTGTCTTTTTTGAAGAAGAAGCTTCATGACTACTTCAGCCCTTTCACTCATATTTGGTTTCTTAATCCTTACACTTTCAACTTCATCAGAATAATAATGGTAAGAATCGCCGTGATACATCAGGACATCGAATCCTGGAAATCCCTCTCTTGCACCTATGTTTACAACTGCAGGATTACTTACAAATATGATGTTCGGGAGTTCGTACAATTCCTTGCAGTATTCTATTGGCAGCTGAGGTTGTGGTTCTGCGACCGGCACTATGTCATGTTGTCCCGGACATATTATTATCTTTATATCTCTTGGAATGAGTTTCAGGTATTCGGCCAATTTCTTATATTGTTCCTTGAATGTGAATATCTTGAGTTCGTCTCTTTGTGTGGGATATATTGAAATTCCATCAACTGAATCTCCTGTTATGAATAGGTAGTTCACCTTCGATGATATTTCTTTCTGTCTTTCATCCCCTAATTCTCCCCTTAACCAATGGATTAGTCTCATGAATTCGTCTTCAAGGAATTTCTTTGATCCGACATGGATGTCAGATATGAAAACTGAATATTCCTCAGTCGGAGATTTTTTAATCTCTTTCGTTATCGGGATGTCCGGGAAGTAAAGCTCATTTGCAAAGATTATGTTTTTACCTGTTGAACCGGATATTCCTATTATATCATCTAAGACTATGTCCTTAGCTTTCGAGTACATCTCTGACTTATTTTTGCTGAAAAATATCTTTATCACGCCGGTTTGGTCTTCAAGACTTATTATTATCCCGCTTTTGGAGTCTTCTTTTGAGAAGACCATCCCTATTACCGAGATTGTTTCTTTTTCGGATTTTCCTTTTATTTTTCCTATCGAGGTTATATTTTCTAACTGAATTCTTTGCTGTAATATTTTTTTTATTGAATTGTATCTTGAGTTGAAATAATTTATGAAATCCTGAGCATTTGTCCTTTTTTGGACATTGTCGTAAGAAAAAATTATCTTTACTTTCCCGTCTCTTTCCGATTTCAGAGGTTTTGTATCGATTGCTTTCTGATTAATGAGTTCTGAGATTTTTATAGGGTCATTCAATGTGTTTAATTCCTGAAGAAACTCTGGTTCGATAAGTATATTTTTATCTGCAAGAAACTGTACTAACTTCCTCTTTTTATTATCTAATTCCTGTTTCATGTGGGTAAAAATCGTCTTCCTGTACCAAGTACGTGAAGCTGACGATTTCGCCTATTTTGTAAAGCCGAAGCTCTTTTCTAATATGTCTTTGGCTTTTGATCTTGTGTTTTGCTGTATGGCCAACGAGATTCTTCTTGTCCTTCCATACCTCCCTTTTGATATTACTTTGCCGTTTATCATGCCAAGCATATCTAATTCAGAGATTATATCTGATACTCTTCTTTGTGTCAAAGGCCTCAAATGAATCTCTGCACATATCTTCTTGTATAGTTCGTAAATGTCTCCTGTGAACTGGGCTTCTTCTATTTCGTCTGTAGTTTCTGTGATTTTCATTATTGAGTATAATATTGCCTGATGTTGTTTTGGCTGTGTCGTGATTATATCTAATACCCTATCTT
>CAZNFC010000017.1:0-15118 GCA_964572885.1 uncultured Methanosarcinales archaeon | reverse complement strand
TCAACGTTATCGGAGTAATATTCGCGGTTATAGCCATTGTTCACTTGTTAAGATTAGTTTACGGATGGACTGCGCAAATAGGAACATTTGTGGTTCCATCATGGCTTTCAGTTGTTGCTGTCATAATTACTGCTTATCTTTCATATGTTTCTTTTAGTTTTAACAAATAATTATAGGTTTCTAAGTTAATGCAATAATATAAGAATAATTACTTGAATTTATCCATAAAATATGTCCAAATAATTTTATCTTTAGTATCAACCTTCAGGCATGAAACAAATTTTGTAAGTTTGGTGTCTTTTCTCAATGATTTTGGTATCAAGAAATATTTTGTAGCTCCGTTTTTTCCTCTCTCATAGATAGCTGATTCAGTCTTTACTAGTTCATGAGGTATCAAAGACACATTGCCTACCATATTATTAAACACTTTCGCCTCTTCAAAATCAAGCTTAAGAGAAACAAGAATATAGTCATCGTATCTCTTAGAGTTAATGATAATTGCCATTTATCCTTAAATACAATATGCTGTTTAAGAAGCTTTCGTCACTATTAGATGCATATTGTCACTAAATATTATAGCCTCAAATCATTAAATTTGGGCTACTTTCTCTAAATAAGATATATTAACTGATTAGACACAAATATTATGAAGGGGTGTAAATTGAGAATAAAAGAATTTTACAAGATATTTTTTATTTTAGTCATAGTTGTGATGACTGCTATAATCGCAACTTCTCATAGGACTTCAGCACAGGATGATTCTATCCAGGAAATAAAGATCTGCCATAATGAATCAAACACTTTAGAGAGACCTGCATTCAAACCTTGCGTAAGACAAAGAGAAGTAAACATATGTGATGACAGTGATAAGACGAATAGCTCATGCCATAAGGAAAATAAGGAATTCAATGAAAAGTGCATGGATGGAAAAAAAGAAGTAATGGAAGTAAAAGAATCATGTCTATTGACTGGATACAAAACACCAAATGGTGAAATAAATACAGACGGATATTCCTGTACAATAGAAGGAAACGGTATGACTATTGTTTGTGACAGTAAATACGATGGCAATGGTGACGGAATATGCACATCCGGAGAGAGTTGCATGAAATTTGATATTGGTCGTTACTCGACACAAAAATATGAAAAGAATTCACAGGATACTTTCACTCAAAATGATAAAAGTTTCTTTTTAGATAAGGCAAATGTTGGAGAAGATGCAAGATGAATAATAGGATTTTAGTGCTCACATTAATCATGCTTGCAATGCCTATAGCATATGCAGAATCAAGAGTCGAGATCACTACAAATGCAACAGGAGACCAGCAGCTGATTCCAAGCGGAAGTGCTGATTGGTTAGGACAGACATTTTTATACAGAGGAGTTTCAGGAAGAATGCCTACAGAAGTTAATATTACCCTTGCTTACGCCACAAGCGATCTGACATCATGCACATTATGGCTCATGAACACAACATCTCAATCTTCATCAAGCCAGATGTCCGGTGGGTTGGTAAACGCCACATTAAGTGACTGCAGCGGCGATCCTGGCACGATATTAAAATTCAATCTCACTAATTCTTCAGTAAATAGCGGCTTCATGTTTACTACAAATACTTACTATGGAATATCCATCACAAGTGAAGGAGGAACAGGAAGTGCTTATATCCAGCAATGTTCAGTAAACAGTCCTGGATGCTATGATGAAGGAAAATGGTGGCAGGGAACTGATAATCCACCTACTGGAACTTCAGATGGACTCGATCTTGATATGGTCCTTTATTCAGAATTACTGCCATCATCAAGCATACCGAGATTTTCAAATGTAAATTGTACATCATGCGATCCTCCGGGCGGAGATGTAGTTGCTCCATACACAACTCCCGATACTACTCCGACATTCAGCATATTTACAGACGTAGGTGCAAGATGCAGGATTGGATCGGCTCTTCAAAATTATACCGCAATGAATTCGACAAGACAATGCACCGGCGGCGAGAACGTATTGTATCACACATGCACTTTGACATCACAGGATGAGATTCAGACTACGCCAAGCAATGTTTATATCAGCTGTGCAGCTAACGGAAATGAGAGCATGATGAATACTACAGATGCATTAGTTGTTGAGATACCTAACAATGATACGCTTAAAGCAGGTTCAGTAAATACAACTAACATACTTGACGGGACAATACTTGGAGATGATATAAATCCTAATACAAACATAACGATAAACAGGCTTCAGGCAACAACTGTGAATGCTTCAAATATTATTTTAGGAGTAGAAGCTGTAACAAATAGCTGTTCATCTTCTGGATGTACTGCGACAGCAACTTGCAGTTCTGGTAAAAGGGTGATGATGGGCTTTACAGCAACAAACTCTGCGTCATGCACAACGAATCCTATGTTGTGCAACGGATACTGTGTTCCTGGACAAACATCATGCAGCATCACTGAAAATGACGTTGTTGATCAGGCATCGGTATATACTGTGTGTGGAAAAATAAGCTAAATATCTTCCAAATGTACGAAATATTTATAAATACATTGACTTGAAGTTGTAATATGTTAAATAAGTATTTTAAGAGACATCACGACAAACTATACGTTGTGTTTAGAGTAATAATCGGTTTTCTGTTCTTTGTCCACGGAGGGCAAAAACTGTTCGGATTGTTCGGTTCAAAGATGGTTGCACCTATGTTCAGCTTGCTTTGGACAGCTGGACTTATTGAAACAATAGCTGGTCCATTGATTGCATTAGGATTATTTGCAAGATTGGCTGCTGTATTAGGGGGCATAGATATGATAGGAGCATTAGGAATAGTGCATTTCCCTAAATCTATACTGCCTTATGCTAACGGCGGAGAGTTGGCATTGCTTTACTTAGCTGCATTCTTTGTTGTGATAATATACGGAAACGGAAAAGCAAGCTTAGAGAAAGTATTGCTTAAGAAAGAGCATTTCTAAAATCTTTACTTTTTATTACATTCTTGACATATTCCTGAGACTTCTATCTGGAAATGGCAGATGTCTCCTTTTATCTTTTTAGTTATGGGATCAATAGAATCAACACTGAAATGAACCATCTTATCGCAGTTTTGGCATATGAAATGGCAGTGATTATGACTGTTTCTTGAATATAGAGACTTTCTATTGCACAAATAGGAATGAACATCATGTTTTTTCTCGGCTTCATTAAGAAATCTGTAAACCGTTGCTATTCCTATCTTCTTGCTCTTAACTTTATTAAATAGCTCTTCTGCTGAAAAGAACGAATTAAATCCTTTTAATTCATTATCCAGTATGTTCTTCTGTGCTGTTTTCCTTAAATCTGCCATTTTCTTATTGATAATAAGAATCAATAAGATTTATATACTTTGGCTTTAGATTTAATATAATGAATACATTGCTTATTGGTCTGGCATTTGCAACGTTCTTCTCCACTTTATTCGGAGGATTTATGATACTTAGATTTAAGGAAGCACTGCATTATTTCTTTGCATTTGCTGCAGGAAGCATAATTGCAGTTTCCTTCCTTGATTTATTTCCTGAGAGCCTTGAAATCGCAAATAAATCAGGAATAGAGCTTAGGACAATAATGATTACGGTTGTAGTTTCATTTTTCTTTTACAGTTTAATAGAGAAGTTCTTTTTGACTCACCATTTACATGATGGAGATTCGCATGGACATATAATGGGTCCGATAGGAGCAGGAAGCTTAGTAATCCATAGCTTTTTGGACGGAGCTGCGATTGGAATAGCATTCCAGGCAAGCGCCGCTATAGGATTGATCGTTGCTCTTGCAGTGATATGCCATGACATGACTGATGGAGTAAATACAATTGTTTTGATGATGAAGAACAAGCAATCAACAAAGAAAGCAAAGATGTTCCTGATGATGGATGCTTTGGCACCTTTGCTCGGAGTATTTCTTGCTTCAATGTTTTCTATACCAGAATATGTACTTGCATACCTTCTTGCATTCTTTGTGGGAGAATTCATCTACATAGGAGCTTCGAGCTTACTGCCTGAAACACATCATCATAATTCATATAAGACTGTATTTGCGATGCTATTTGGAGTTGTATTGATAATAGTTCTTACTTCTTTGGTATAACAAGATTTAAAAATAAGCTTCTTTCTGAATTTATCATGACACACCCTTGGCATGATGTTCCTGTAGGAAACAATGCTCCGAACGAAGTAAATGTGATAATTGAAGTGCCAAGAGACGGAGTTCTAAAATACGAATTGGACAAAGAGACAGGATTGATTAAATTAGACAGAGTCTTGTATTCTTCTGTGCATTATCCTGGAGATTATGGATTCATTCCAAGAACTTATGCTCCAGATAAAGACCCAGTTGATGTGCTAATTATTTCAAACTACCCAATCTATCCTGGAGTTATTGTGAAAGTAAGACCTATCGGAGTTCTTGAATTATACGACGGAAAAGACAGAGACGACAAGATAATAGCTATGCATTCAGGAGATCCAAGAGTAAGCCACATCAAAGACATAAAGGACTTATCAATGCACAGAATAAACGAGATAAAGCATTTCTTTGAAGTATACAAGCAGCTTCAGGGAAAGAAAGTCAAGATATTGAGCTTGAAAGGACCTGAAACTGCCAGAAAAATGATCAAAGCAGGAATGGATTCTTATAATAAGAAATTCTAAAATCCAATAAGAAAGGTTTAAAAGATAGCTATTTCTTGTTGCTTGAATGGGATTAGTGGAACAATGCGGCGTCGGAACATTATTACGACTGGATAGAGGACTTAGTATATTGTCTGAATATGACGAGCCTTACGTCCTTGTCGATAAATTAAGAGGAGTAAGAAATTATTCCGGATTATATCAGGCATTATCTGATTTCAAGGAAGAATCAAAGAAAAGCATCATACGTATGCCAACATTGGAAGAAATGCTTGCTATACAAGATATATTCTCGAAAGTTCCTGAAGAAATCAGTCATGAAGTCAGAGATGTATTCTCAAGTGAAAGATCGCAAGAAGTAATTTCCAGACTAGGATACGACTGGAAAATTGAGAATTATGGAAAAGGAATCAGGGCAGGACTAAATATAGCATTAATGGAGATATACTGCAGGAAAGAGATTAAAAGATTCAAATTGTGGAGATATTTGGCTGAAAGCTGTCTGCAAAGCGGATTGACACCGGAAAATATGGCAGGTTCATTGGAACATATATCATTATATCTAAAAGAAATCACGGAAAGAGATAACGGCGCAAAAGATAAATCACTTTAATACTTCTCCTGCTTTCATATACCACATATACAAGTCTAATTCTGCCAATGACATATCTAATTTATCTGCTAATTTCCTGAATTTTAATTCAATGTCTAAGTAATTCTTTTTATTCAATGACTTAGGCTTTTCTTTAATTATTTTATTCTCAATCATCAAATTCAGAATATGCCTGTCCAATATCGCCAAGTCAAAATATCCTACATTCCTTAAGAAATGGGAAGATTCCTTATATCCCAATCCTTTTATATTTTTAACTAAGAACTCTCTTGCTCCTGTCTGCCCTTCCTTCTCGGCTAAATCTGTGATGATGTCTTTTATGTTTGTGAATTTTCTTGCTTCAACTATGAATCTTGCCTTGTTATTATGGAATCTATGCTTGTTCCTTCTTATGCATTCAGTGACTTCTTTCAGAGTCTTGTTCTTGAATCCTTCATGACCAAGCTCTTTCTGTATCTTTATTGCAGTCCTTGCTTTTGAATTCGCCGTCAATAAGCAAAAGCAAAGCTCAGAGAACCACTCATTATTTGGCTTTGATTTGAAGGCTGAAAACTGCCCCAATCTTGTTCCTACAGTATCTCCTATCGGCTCCTTCTGGAGTCTTTTGACGTCTGAGATAAGGCTCATGTATTTTGTTGATATTGAAGTGCTAATAATCTTTTTCATTGATTATTTTCTATATGGAAAATTATATATTAATAGGCTTATTGCTTCACTACCTTCTTCCCGAACAAAAAATTTATATACTTAAGTGTATTTCATACAATAAGTTAATGTAATAATAACACTAATAAATTGTGAGGAACCCAAAATGAACATAGAGACCTTGACGGATGCTTTGAGATACCTGACCAAACATGCAGGAATGAGTGTAGAACACAAAAGAGAAGATGGAAAAGAATCTTATGTATTGAGAAGCGGAGAATTCATAATAAGGGCCCCTAACAGAGACGCAGTAATATTTTATGCAAAATATGAGCATGATATGTTCGGTCCTATTGAACGGCGTACTACATGAGGTGAAATGCAGCATAAATCACGATACCGGCCGAGCGGCGTAATTGCAGTTTAGATTATCACTCCACTATAACCTCCGCAATTACCGTCGTTTCGGCTTTTAATTTCTTATAAAAGCTAAGTTTAAAAATAGAGAATAAAATAATTCTTATCATGGAACATAACCATTCCTCTGTGACTATAGATGTTGCGATATTGACAGTCAAGGATGACGATCTTAAGATCCTTCTTGTAAAAAAGAATTCAGAGCCTTTCAGGAACATGTGGGCTTTGCCCGGCGGATTCATAAAGATGAATGAATCGCTTGAAGAATCTGCGAAAAGGTCTCTTTTTGAAGAGACTGGTGTAAGAGATGTCTATCTTGAACAGCTTTACAGCCTTGGAGATCCTAAAAGGGATCCGAGAGGAAGGATAATAACTGTAGCTTATTTCGCATTGATAAATTCAGATAAGATAAAATTGCAGGCAGCGACAGGAGTGTCTGGAGTCCAGTGGTGTTCTGTGAAACATCTTCCAAAACTGGCGTTCGACCATGAAAAGATAGTCTCGTATGCTCTGCAGAGATTGAGATGGAAATTGGAATACACCAATGTAGCATATTCTCTGGTACCTGAAAGATTCACATTGACAGAACTCCAGAACGTATATGAAGTCATACTTGGAAAAGTCCTTGACAAAAGAAACTTCAGGAAGAAGATACTGTCTTTGAATATAATAAAAGACACCAAAGAAGTGAATCATGATGTAAGCCACAGGCCTGCAAAGCTTTATACTTTCAGGAAAAGAAGCCCTGAGATCGTTGAGATATTATAATCTCTTTATCTTATCCAGCAATTCATCCTTCTTTTTTCTTGACATATGCGTCTTTCCGAATCTTACAAGAATCCTGTTCAATATTCTCCAATATCTTCTTGGGAATAAATTTTTTAAATCTGATTCGACCTGTTCCTGGTTCTTTCCTTTCGTCCATCCTAAGTAATGCGAGATATAATCTACATGTGTATCGACTCCGATATGATCTCCTCCGAATTCGGACAAGAATACATTTGCAGTCTTCCTTCCTACCCCGGGAAGTTGGATCAACTTTTCAAAATCACGAGGAGGATTTCCATTATATTCTGAAGCAAGTATTTTAGCACAATTTTTTACATTATTTGATTTATTTCGGAAGAAATTCACAGGCCTAATTATCTTTTGTATCTGACTTACTGAAGCATTTCCCAAAGATTTTGACGTTTTATATTTCCTGAACAATTCATTAGAAACTCTTATCGTCGTCTCGTCTCTTGTCCTTGCGGAAAGCATGATGGAAATCAAAGTCTGCCATGGCTTGTTCCACTCTTCTGCAGCCAAACGCATTGATTTGCCTGATTTTTTCAGTTCACTCAATTGTTTTACGGCTTTCTTTGGATCCATAAATAAATATTAGAATCAGCCTATATAAAGCTTACTTTGATTTTCGCATGCATAAATATTCGCCATCCTTTGATGCATATAAAACAATTCTTTTATTTATGCTCATCCTCCTTCTTATCTTTTCTGGGACGATGATTCTGGCATTGCTGTCATAAACCAGTTTTTCAAGTCTTCTGCAGTCAAAATCTTTTATATTTCGATGCATGTATAAAAAATCATAGATATTGGTTATTTTCTTTGTTATTTCAAGATACAATGAGTGATCATTCTTGCTTCTTCTCTTAATGATCCTGAAATACTCCGCAGGGATTCTAATCCTTCCTTTGATGTCAAGAGTAAGTGTTTCTTCTCCAAAAAATCTGTCCTCAAGAGGTATTTGACCGACATTCATTGTACTATTAATTGCCCTTCCATCTCACGATGGCCAGCACCGCAGAAAACATTGCAGTGGAATGTGAATGTTCCTGTCTTGTCCGCTACAAATTGAACATCAACAGTCTCTCCTGGATTTATCTTCTTATTTACATTAAAGTCAGGGAGGAAAAATCCGTGCTCTACATCTGTGCTTGCGATATGCAGCAATACCGTGTCTCCTTTATTGACTGTTATCGTTCCAGGATCAAATTCCCAGTTCTTTGCAGTCATTGTAAATTCCTTTACATTTCCTGAATCTTTAGCTGCATAACCAGTCGTAGGTTGAGCAGTGGGCTGAGAATTCTGAGTTGAAGAGCATGCTGCAACAAGCATCATTGTTAAAAACAACATAATTATTTTTTTCATAACAAATCAAGACTTTAATCTATTTATAAGTTTTGTGAAACAATATTACTTCTTCATAACCTTCCTTTTGACGAAAGATATGTTATACCCAGCCATCTTCTGTATAGCTACGATGACACCGAAGAATATTGCGATGTAACCTATCAGGATGAGCATATCAGGTATCAATGTAAGGAAACCGAACTTGAAGAACATCGCTTCTCTCAATAATCCTTCACTAACTACAAATGGAGTGAATGAAGCGAATTTTCTCACTGAATCAGAAATACTTTCTATAGGCATCACTGTCGATGAAAGGAAAAGTAATATTGTCGAGACAGTTATTGCTGCAAGGACATAAGTCTCTTCCGACTTGAAAAGATAGCCTATGAGCATCCCCAGAAGGGTAAATGTTGATATCACAAATAACAGAATCAAAGATGTCGTTCCTATGGAATCAGTTATCTTCGTATCAAAGAATAATCCTGAGACTATAAGGAAAATTATCATCTGGATGACGATAGCAGCAACAGAAGTGAGGAAGGTACCGAGATTGAACATCAGATCGCTTGTAGGAGTTATGAA
Organism: uncultured Methanosarcinales archaeon; assembly: GCA_964572885.1. GTDB lineage: Archaea > Nanobdellota > Nanobdellia > Woesearchaeales > UBA10107 > UBA10107. Next base: position 6,067 of record CAZNFC010000017.1, on the reverse strand, counting down.
ATTCCTGAAGAATGATTTTGATTTCTTCTCACTCATCACAAGGGTGGAGCTCAATAATATTGCTGTTATCATGACGACTAATGCAATAAGTGTAGGGAAAAGATAATTGAAATGCGTCTCTGCCGATGCGACAGGTTCTATTTTGGTCTTTATAGGGCTGACTAACTGCTCTGCATCTGAACTCTGCACATTCTCCAGTCTTGAGATCATATCAGAGAGGACATTATTTAAAGAATCTACTGCTAAAATTGAATCTGTAAGCGAACTTTCTAAAGTGACTAAGTCTCCGCTCACTGCCTGTTTCTTTGCCTTTATCTGTTCAAGCTGCTGCTGCGCATTCACTAATGCAGTATCGATCGTCGTGACGATATATTCAAGCGAATTGATGCTTCCATTCCCTTCAAGATAGATATTTGCGCCGGCAAGTACACTATTTGCAGAATCAAGGCTGCCTGTTATATCACTCTTATCAGAATCAGACAATCCGGAATTTGAAACACTTGCTCTTGCATCAGCTATCTTGCTTTTAGCGGAGTCGAGATCTGACCTGATCTGTGATATGCTTGATTTTGCCGTTCCTGCATTCACATCTATGCCTGGTTCTATCGTAGGATTAATCTCGCTTAATCCTGTGCTTGCGCTCGTCAAAGTTGTCTTTGATTCTCCCTGTTTAGAGACCAATGAATCAACATCAGATTTCTGCTTCTGCAGATCATCTTTAGTGCTTACTACCCTGCTCAAAAGATCTGTCGCATAGTTATATCTTAATTCAGTGGATCTTTCTCCTACTTTGTTTGAGAAAATATCAACTACTATCCATACAAGATTTAATTTTGAGTAATCTACTACAAAAGTCACTTCATTGTTATTCTTATCCATATTGACCGGGAATACAAGACAGATTGCTGCGTCTCCTTTCTTTACAGCATCAGAACATGTCTCGTTGTTCTTGAATTTATTTACAATAAATTTATTCTCTTCTACCTTGGATATTATCGAGTTTGTGAAATCATTGTAAGTCGGGGAATAAACTCCCACGGTAAGTCCGGGAAGCTGTGTGTTGCTGAAAGACAAGCCTATAAGAGAAACAAGAAGGACAGGTCCAAGAAATATTATGAGGGCAGAAACTTTAGATCTGATGAATATCCTGAAATTTTTCTGTATTATGGTCAGCAGTTTCATTTTGGTTTCGTGACGGATGCAAATACTTCATCAAGAGTGGGTCTTTGTATCTCTAATTCAAGGATGTTTTCTTTGTCTCTATCCAGTATATCGATCAATTTTTTGAGGACATATTCTGCCTGCTTCGAATAGATGATCATCTTGTCATTCCTTTGTATGACTTTAGATAAAGGAAGTCCTGCAAGAGATGATGCCACTCTCTGATAATTCTTTGATTCTGTGTTCAGTACGATCTCTTTTTCATAATCATAAGTCTTTCTCAGGTCATCTGCCGTGCCTACCATAGCGATTGAGTTGTTGGCGATTATTCCTATCCTGTTGCATAAGACATCCATCTCCTCAAGAAAGTGCGATGAGATTATCACTGTCTTTCCTACTGAATTTATTTTTTGTATCAATTTCCATATATGTTTTCTTAGGACTGGATCCAGATCTGCAGTAGGCTCGTCTAAAATCAATATCTTTGGATCATTTATTATCGAACATGCGATATCAAGCCTTTTCTTCATCCCTCCTGAAAGTTCTCCGCCTAAAGTGTTTTCTTCTCCGGTCAATTCGACAAACTCTATGATTTTCTTTATTCTTGCTTCTATGAATCCTTCTTGGATGTCATAAAGCCTTGCAAAATATTCAAGATTTTCTTTTACAGTCAGTTTGTCATAAAAACTCGGATCCTGTGTCGAGAATCCTATCTGCTGTTTTATAGAAGGATCATTTTTTAATGATATGAAATTATCGACAGAAGTATCTTTTCTGAAAGAGATATCGCCCTTGCTTATAGGAAAAAACCCTACAATTGATTCCAATAAAGTTGTCTTCCCTGCTCCTGATGTCCCGATGAGACCAAAAACCTCGCCTTCAACTATGTCAAGATTGATATTATTTAGGACAAGTTTATCGCCAAAGCTCTTGCTAACACCTCTTATTTTCACTATGGGCTGCGCCATGATGAATTCTTGGGTTATAAGGTTTATAAATCTTGTTTAGCATTGGTGTGTGGTATATATTTACTATATAGAAAATATATAAAAGAAAGACTTTTATAGCATTTACTTTTAAGCAGATAAATGAAAAACATCGGAGTGCTTGTTACAGAAGACGACATTAAAGAAAATCCTGCTGCACAAGCTAAACTTGAACAAAGAGCAAGAGCAAGTTTTAGACGTGTGTTAAGAGAATTACCTGAGATTGATTCTGAAACGCCTCTCCCTGTAATTTTACATTATCCTCCAAGAAAATCATACTTTAGATGGCATATTCATCCTCCGAATTACAGGAAAGTCATACAAATATTTAAGGGAATCAAAACCGGAGAATATGAATTGATTAAATTAATTGATGAAACGCTGATAGCTGATCAAATTGAGCAGTTGAATGATCGCGGCGGAATTTCGCTAGCACATGTAAATGCCAGGCCTTATTGAATTTTTTTCTTATATTTTACATTGTAATAGATAAATGTTCCAAGTACAGCTCCAAGGATATTTGAAGCGATATCATTCATGGTGTCCTGATAAATATCCGCGCTTTTATAACCTGCGCCAGGCGAAAGAATATTATCCTGATTTCCGACGACAAAAAAACCCCCATATTCAATGAATTCGACTGTTAATCCGAGAGTGATTGATGCTGATATGACAAGAAAGATGAATAACGCAGCATTATCTCTTATTATTTTATCGTTTAATGTCTTATCCACAAATTTAAAGAATGCATATGCAACAACTGCCATCGTAAAAAAATGAACAATCTTATCATAATGGAAAAAAGGAATATTTAATCCGTATGCTCCAAAAAAACCGGCAAGCTGAAGAAGCATGCCTATATTCAACATTGCAAGTTCCTGCACACTTAAATTAAATCTTTTACTGAAATGATAGATAATTGTTAATATTGCCGAGTACAATATGCCGTCAAATACCCAGATAGATTTCTGCGATAATGCATACAAAGTGAATGCAATATAAATAAACATAAAGAAGATGTATGAAGTTAAAAGGCCTCTTTTTCTCATCATGATATATAATTTAACGAAGCTTAAAAGCTTTTCCACAAATAGCTTTATAAAACATTGGCTCATACAATATTCCATGGTATTAGAAGGCCTTGGAGACTCATTAAAGGAGACATTGAGCAAGATAAGCAAAGCAATCTTTGTAGATGAAAGGCTGATAAATGAATTAGTGAAAGAGATACAAAAAGCGCTTCTGAAAGGAGATGTGAATGTCAAATTAGTCCTTGAACTTACAAAAAGAATAAAAGACAGGGCATTAAAAGAAGAACCTCCCGGCGGATTGACAAAAAAAGAGTATCTCACGAATATCGTATATCAGGAATTAGTGAAGTTCTTAGGAGAAGAAAAGACTTCTATAAACTTCGATAAAAAACAGACAAGAATAATGTTAGTCGGATTGTTCGGAAACGGAAAGACGACGACGGCAGGAAAATTAGGGAAATATATCAAGAAAAGAGGGCATAAAGTCGCATTAGTAAGCTTAGACGTATGGAGGCCTGCAGCATACGAGCAATTGAAACAGATCGGTGAAAGAGCAGAAATATCTGTATATGGGAATCCTAAAGAAAAGAATCCAAGTAAGATATTAAAAGAATTCGAGAAAGAGCTGAATAAATTTGATGTCGTCATCTACGACACTGCAGGAAGGGACGCATTGAATGAAGAATTGATAACTGAATTAAGACAGGTAAATAAATTAATTCAACCGCATGAAGCTCTTTTAGTTATGGGTGCTGATGTAGGACAGGCTGCTGAAATTCAAGCAAAAACTTTCCATGACACATGCGGAGTGACAGGAGTGATAATCACTAAGCTTGACGGAACTGCAAAAGGAGGAGGAGCATTGTCTGCATGCGCAATAACAGGAGCAAAAGTAAAATTCATAGGAGTTGGAGAAAAGATAGATGCATTCGAGGAATTCGATCCAAAAAGATTCGTCGGAAGATTATTGGGAATGGGAGATATCGAAGCATTATTGGAAAAAGCAAAGGAAGCTATATCAGAGGAAGAAGCACAGGATCTAAGCAAGAAATTATTAAAAGGAGAATTTAATCTTGTTGATTTATATTCACAGATGGAAGCCATGGGAAAGATGGGACCGTTAAGCAAGATCGTCGAGATGATTCCGGGATTTGGACAGATAAAGATCCCTAAAGAAGCTTTGCAAGTCCAAGAAGGCAAATTAAAAAAATGGAAGCATGCAATGGACTCCATGACAAAACCTGAATTGGAAGATCCTGAGATCATAGATGGAAAAAGAGTTGAAAGGATTGCAAAAGGCTCAGGATTAAGCGTCACGGATGTAAGGGATTTATTGAAGCAATATAAGCAAAGCAAGAAAATGATGAAGATGATGAAAGGCGAGAAAGGAATGGAAAAGATGATGAAGAAAATGACAGGAAATAGAAAATGAATAATTGCACCAATTTATCGAGCAATAATTTTGTAAATTCAAATAATGCCGGAACGGGTTGTTCCTTACGGGAAAACGGCAGTCCAAAACAACATATAATTGCGAGTCGGTGCAATTAAAATGACAATCAGAAAGATAAAATGCAGAAAGTGCAATCATGATGAAGATTTCTACATAGAAGAGCAAAAGCAACTAGCATTAGGAAAATTCAGCATGCAGAACAGCTTTTTATGCAATGCATGTGACAGTCTATCATTGATAGACAGCGTCTCTGAAAGACTGCAGTGCAAGACATGCAGATCAAACTCTATAACGAAAGTATTTCCTATAACGAAGATAAAATGCCCTAAATGCGGAAACAAGACATTCGACCAGACCACAGGGATAGAATTTTAGTTAGATTTAGCAACTCTTCTCGAAGTTAATATCAGATACATCCTCGCAAACGTCAAGAAAGGCGCAGCTATGATGAATCTTATCATTGTCGCGATCAAAGCTATTGAATCCAGACTCTGCAGCAACGGGCTGAATATCAGAAAAGTTATCCAGAAATTAATATACAAGACTAAAATAATCACTGCGTAAGCAGGGATGAAATCAAAAATACCCTTCACACCATAGATAAAAGTTTTCTTTATATTCTCTTTTACGGTATTTGAATCAACCAAAGATATCGAGATGAACATGAAATAGAAGAATATCCAGTTTATTACAGTCGCAAGAGTCTGTATCGTATCAGATGATAAAAGAGGAGGATTTCTGAATAAAGCGAATAATATGAATCTCATGAAAGATGCAAAGATAACTGAAAAAATAAAAAACCACACTACGCTTACCGCTGAGAATTTAGAAAAGAACCTTAGATTTAATTTCTTTTCGAGCATTTTATTCGCCAATGCCCAGCTTGCTCCATTAAATACTATCCACAGCAGATATGCTCCGACTGCGACTAAAGCGAGTATCTTAAACAATGAATTAAAGCTTAAAGAGAAATTAGGATCGTTGAATAAAACGCTCAATGCAGACTGGCCTTCCGATACTGCGACAGTCATCTGCGTTCCAAGCCTGCTAATGCTCTCAAACATCTGAGAGATAGATGGTCCTGCATGCTGCTTGAAAAAGAAATTTCCGACGCCTAATAAAAGGAAGAAAAGCATATCAATAAATGCGACAATTGGTATAAAAGACCAATTTTTCTTAAGATAAGTCAATGATTCTTTCAATTCGTCTATGAACACAACCATAATTGAATTAGAATTAATGAGGTTTATAAAAGTTATCTATATCTCTTAAGTTCTTCCGTTCTCTTCTGATATAATCTGTCAAATCTTGAATAAGTGCGTATTGTCTTTGCGCCATTTAGAGTCGCTCTTAATTCGTCGATTATCTCCATCTTTCTCTTCTGGGACATATCCTTTACACCCAGATACTCATCAATCAATCTGTAAAGATCTTCA
>CAZNFC010000016.1:0-15816 GCA_964572885.1 uncultured Methanosarcinales archaeon | reverse complement strand
GAGGTCGCAGACCATCATAAAAGAGTCGCAGATGAAGTTCTGAAAAAAGCTTTAGCAAAAGCAAATATTTCAATGAAAGATGTTGATGTTATTTCATGGTCACAAGGACCTGGATTAGATCCTGCATTATTGGCAGGAAGAGATTTTGCAGTAAAACTAAGCAAAAAAATAAAGAAACCATTAGTTGGAATAAATCATTGTGTTGCACATTTAGAAATTGGAAGAATAACAGGAGCAAAAGATCCTGTTTTACTATACGCATCCGGAGCAAATACACAAATCATTGCATATGAAGCAGGAAAATACAGGATATTTGGTGAAACGTTAGACCAGGGAATTGGAAATGTGTTAGATTCTTTCGGAAGATACATAGGATTAGGATTTCCTGCTGGACCTAAGATTGAACAATTAGCTAAAAGTGGAAAAAATCTGATTGAACTTCCATACAACGTAAAAGGAATGGATGTCAATTTCGGAGGTATTTTGACAAAATGCAAGCAGTTATTCGATAAGAAAGAAGATGTAAATGATATTTGTTTCTCATTGCAGGAAACAATATTTGCGATGCTTGTTGAAATCTCAGAAAGAGCAATGGCTCACACAGGAAAATCAGAATTAGTTTTAGGAGGCGGAGTAGCCTGCAATTCAAGATTAAAAGAGATGTGTAGAATAATGTGCGAAGAAAGAAACGCTAAATGTTTCGTTCCTGAAAATTCTTTATTGGTAGATAACGGTGCAATGATAGCATTTTTAGGATTGATAGAATACAAAGCAGGAGTTAAAACAAATAACGAAGATATTTTGCCTCATTGGAGAACTGACCAGGTGAATGTTACATGGAGAAATTAACTTTGGACATCAGGTTTAACATATAATCTGGCTGAATTTTCAGGTGATATTTTTGGATCATCTTTCAATGCAAGTTTTGTTGGCGATTTTGCATCATAAGCAAGTACTAAAGGACCGCAGCTACAACTTCCGGTTCTGTGTTGTCCGATGACAAGTGCGTTTTGCACTTCATCATAACGAGTAACTACTCCGTTTCTGAAATGTCTTGGAATTTTTGCTGCGTACGGCTTAGAATCCACAACTGAAATTTCAACATATCTTCCATCCAATCCTCTTAATAAATTTAATGCTTCGGCCATATCATTTGGAACAACAACTTCTTCTGTTCTGTGTTTTTGAGCTTGAGAAATAATGTAGGCTATACCTTCGTCAAAGGTTGGTTTAGTGCCGTCTTCTTTGAATGGTATTCTGCCTCCAAGAGTATTTCTATTTATTATATCATTAATTCCTTCTTGAGTGAGTGCTGCCATTATATTTTTAGAATGAAATATGTATTTAAATTATTGTATATATTATCTTCGTCTCAAGAATCTCTTCATCAATGATTTCTTGACTTTCTTATGTTTTACTTTCTTAGATATCTTCTTCGCTGACTTCTTTATTTTCTTTCCTTTCTTAGCAACTTTCTTGGAAGCTTTGGCTTTCTTGATCTTTTCTTCGAATTTCTTGACTTTCTTGGCCATTCCTCTTTCATGGACTATCTCTACGACTTCTTCTCTTGGTCTTGGAATAGGCACAGGAGTACCTGTAATGACTGTGCCGCAGTCCCTGCACACTAACCCGTGCTCTCTAGGACTAAGCGAAACGTTCCTTGATGCGCACAATGGGCACTCTTTTCTGCTGTCTTCATCCATTTTCCTAAAATCTACAAATGACAATATAAAAAGCTTTCGGAATTAACCAGCTATCCTCTTTAAAATGGATTCCTTTCCTTTCCAATCGATTAATTCAGTTAACACTTGTACAATATTCTCAACTGTAATGACTTTTATCATGCTCAATCTTTTTTTGTCGATCACAATATCCTGCTCGTTTGATTTAGGTACAATCACTTTCTTCAATCCTGCATCTATTGCAGCTTCTATCTTAGAACTTACACCACCGATAGGAAGGACATCTCCTCTTATCGACAATGAACCCGTAACTGCATACTCTTGTTTTATAGGAACATTTTTCAATGCAGATATGATTGCAACTGCAACTGCGATTGAAGCTGAATCGCCTTCAACTCCTTCATAAGTCTGCAAGAATTGTACATAGATATCATTTTTTTCCTTTATATCGTCACCAAATAATTTTTTGATTATTGCAGAGACGTTCTTTATAGCTTCTTTTGCAATATCACCTAATTTACCTGTGGCGATTATTTCTTTTTCTCTTCCACCTGGAGTGACTTCCGCTTCGATAGGCAATATGATGCCTGATGATGCCGATTCTCCTCCTATGACAGCTAATCCGTTTACTCTTCCGACTCTTTTTCCTTCTGTGATTATGACTTCATATTCTTTCTTTCTCTCGATATATTTGTCAGCGATCTGCTGTTCCAATGTTTTTGCAATCTTCTTAGCTTCAACAATATGATGTGCAGTAACAAACTTAGCTTTCTCCTCATTTGCGATATCTCCTGCCGCTCTGACCAATCCACCTAATTCTCTTAATCTTAAAGTTAAATGTCCTTTATGATTTGCCATCCTTCTTGCTTCTTCAATTATCATATCAACAGCTTCTTTTGTGAAATGAGATATTTTTTTGTCTTTTATTACTTCCTGAGCAACAAAACATGCAATCTTGTCCCTGTTTTCAGGAGTGTCTATCATCGTGTCTTTCATATAAATTTCATAGCCGTATCCTCTTATTCTTGAACGTAATGCAGGATGCATGTGCTCTATTGATTCAGTATTTCCTGCTGCAACTAAAACAAAATTACATGGAACAGGTTCTGTCCTTACCATGGCTCCTGCGCTTCTTTCTGATTGTCCTGTTATTGTGTATTTTCCTTCCTGCATCGCTGTAAGAAGTTCCTGCTGATTGATTGGTTGTAGATTTCCGATCTCATCAATGAATAAGACTCCGTTATTTGCCTTGTGAAGCATTCCAGCGACGACTCTTTCATGAGGAGGTGTTCCTAATCCTCCTGTCTGGAATGGATCATGAAGTACATCTCCTAATAATGCTCCTGCATGAGCTCCTGTTGCATCAAGGAATGGAGCGTGATCATTTTTTGAATTATCAACAATTATTTTTGGTATCAGTATTTTTTGACCAAACCTTTTCCCCATATTCATGAAAAGGACAGCAGCGACTAAAAACATCATGCTTCCTATGAATAATGCAGCAAAAATTATATCAGATTTATAATAATCTCTCGCCCACCATGGAGCAAACATTGACAATATCACTAACGTAAAGATAATTATGTTCTGGAAACTGAATGCTCCAGCCGTCTCTGCTCTTGCTCTTGCAAGCATCTCTCTCCCTTTACCTGCCGGAACTGTCTGGATCTTAGGCTGGTTTTCATCTTCCGGATTTGGAAGAGAAATAGTATCTTGTAATTTTTCTTTTGGAAGAAGCTCTGATAATGCCAATCCTAACATTGATTTTCCTGTGCCGGGAGCTCCTATTAGAAGAACATGGCGTCTCTGCAATGCCGCTTTTTTTATGACTTTGACTGCATGTTCCTGCCCTACAACCTGAGAAACTGTATCTTTTGGAACTTTTATATCTGCAGTTGTTTTATATTTCATGAGTGTGCGAATGAAACAGACGAACCTTTGGTTCGGCGTATTTTAAAACCATGAATCCCCCTATCTTTAGTCATCAAATGGTGGTATTTAAAGGTTACTAACAAAAATTTATTAGTTAGTCCTTATTTTGACAAGTATGCAAGAAAAGACTTTATTGAAGATTTCGTTGATATTCGGGATACTCGGCATATTTATTTTATTTCTTTTATCGCAGATAATAAAACCTGTCCAGAGTCCTATACTTGAAGAAGACCAGAATTATCTTGTGAAAGGAGAAATAAACAGGATAACCCAGACAAGCAAAGTGACTTTTATTGATTTAAAGAAAGAGGATGAATTGACTGTTGTGTTATTTAAAAACTACCCAGTTGACCTGCACAAGGGAGATTATGTGGAAATAACAGGACAGGCGACTAAAGATAGGAATGGAACGATGCAGTTCATAGGCAATGAATTGAGAGTAATAAAGTAAGACAATGCCCGGCATAGCCGTGCAAGGCACAATCGAGGTAACCCCTCGATGTGCGCAGCTCGACTTCGTCGAGATTGCGTTCGCTATTCGCAAACTTTAAATATACTTATTCCTAAAATACCACTTTAAGAGGTGAATATATGACAAGTTTAACAGGTTGGATAACAACTATTATTGGAGCGTTGCTTTTGCTTCAAGCAGCTGGTGTAGGATCAGCATTGACAGCATACAACACATGGCTAATTGGATTAGGTTGGCTAGTGGTTGGTATTGCAAAGCTTAAGAGAAGCATGAAATAATTGCTTCTTTCTTTTTTATTTTTAATTTATTTGATTATGCAAAACATTATGAATCAGTTATGTTTTCTCAACTAAAATGTTTATTGAAATATTCAGCGCAATATTGATAGGGAGCTGTTTTGGGATTGTAACAGGCTTCTGAAACTGAGAAAGTTTCATTTCATCGATTTTGATGTTTGTATTAACAAAAGCAATACACCCCAATATTTAAAAATAAGGTGCCATTTAATGAAAACCATGAGATATGCCATGTACTGTGCATTAAGAGGAGATGTAAAGAAATTTCAGAAGAAGTTAGTTAATGACATATCAAAGAAGTTTAATCTTACATTTACAAAAAGACAGGCGATACCGGCACATTTTACGCTGAAATATCCATTTGAGACTAAGAAAATCAAGGAAGTTGAAAGAGTCGTAGCTGAGTTCTGTAAAAAGCATAAAAAGACGCCAGTGAAAATTAAGGGATTTTCTAGCTTTCCCCCGAATACGATCTTCCTCAATGTAAAGCTATCGAAAAAAGCAAAGAATACTTTTAAAGAATTCATTAGAGAAATGAGGAAATTAAAGTGGATGACATGGAATCAATTCGATGCTGAAAATCTGCATTTTCATGCAACCATTGCAGAAAAGTGCGGGGAGAAATATAATAAAGTTATGACTTTTCTCAAAGGAAAAGAAAGAACATTTAACTGCTCATTTGATAACATTACAATCTTACGTCAAACAAAGGTCGTGGACGGTATAGATATGTGGAAAGAGCATAAGAAATTTAAGATGAAATAACCAACGGCATAATTTCAAAAAAGTATAGTTGTAGGACGACAATGAAAAATTTGGGGGTTCACATAAAATTACTCCGGGAATACACATCAAAAATGAACTAGAAAAGAGGTCCAGAAGTGCTCTGGCTTGAGATCCTGGCGGCTATAGCCATTGGATCAAGTCTTGGAATCGTTACAGGCCTGACTCCAGGAGTTCATATCAATCTTGTTGCAACTTTATTATTGACGATAGCTCCTGCGTTGACTCAGTATTTCTCTCCTTTATTCGTGATTACAATAATAGTCGCCATGAGCATCGTTCATACATTCCTTGATTTCATCCCTTCATGTTTTTTAGGAGCTCCTGAAGAAAGCACCATACTTTCTGTCCTTCCGGGACATGTCTTATTATTGGAAGGTAGAGGTTTTGAAGCTGTAAAACTTGCAGTCATAGGAAGTTATCTTGGTTTGCTGACTACAATAATGCTGCTTCCGATTTTGCTTGTAGCTGTTCCTTTCATATTCAATTATCTTGAAAGCTACATTGGAATAATTTTGATTGCTGTCGTCTTATTCATGATATTCAGAGAAAAGGGTATAAAGGGAAAATTCTGGGCATCTTTCATAGTGATTATTTCAGGTGTTCTTGGTTTATTGACATTCAGTCTTGGAATAAAAGATCCTTTGTTCCCTATGCTATCAGGATTATTCGGGATCTCTATGTTGATAACATCAATCTCCCAGAAAGTGAATATCCCTGAACAAAGGATAAGCAATGAACTTGAGATTCCTAAATGGGAGTTAGTAAAATCAATATTTGCAGGAACAATCTCAGGAACTTTAGTTTCGATATTTCCGGGAATGGGTCCTTCTCAGGCAGGAATATTAGGTTCCGGTTTAGTCGGAAAGACTAAAGATTACATGTATCTCGTATTAGTCGGGGCAATAGGAACAGTTTCAATGATGCTGAGTTTAGTAACTTTATACACAATAGACAAAGCAAGGAACGGTTCGATAGTCGTTGTGCAGAAAATAGCAGGAAATGTTGACTTCAATCTGTTTTTGACATTGATGGCTGTTGCATTGATCGCAGGAAGCATCGGAATATTCCTTACGATGTTCTTTGCAAAATTCTTCTCAAGAATAATAACCAAGGTGAATTATTCCTTGCTTTGTATTTCAATAATAATATTTGTGACTTCTTTAGTGTTTTATTTCTCAGGATTTATCGGGTTGTTGATTTTAATTACAGCTTCCGCGATAGGAATAATACCAGGAATAGTCGGTGTCGGAAGAAATCACTCGATGGCATGCTTATTGATACCGATCATATTATATCTGATGCTTTAGAATTCTGCAAGTTTTGGATTTATAGCAATACAGACTCTCTTAGTTCTTTCATTGTTTTTTTGCATATAATCCCACACACTTAATCCTTCTCTAAAATATTTTCTGTCAAAATTTTGATGTTCCAGCATAGCAGATATATCGTAAAGATCTGCAGACAACCTCAAACGAGCTATGTCTGAGTATTCTAAATTATCAACACGTGAAAGAACATCACTCCTTAACTCCCTGACATTTGCAAGCTGTTCTTGTAAATCTCCTTTGGGAATTGGAGAGAATCCGAATATATCTTCAAAACGAAGTACTCTCATAAGTTTACGAAGGATTATATCTTCAGGACGTAACACCTTAACAGGTGTCATACCAATAAATCCTGTTGTTGCATTCGATATCTCTCTTTCAATTTTATGCCTATTTTTCTCAAAGTTATTATGTGATTTCTTAGAAGTCTGTAATTGGAAACTTTCTCCGTCTGCTCCTGAAATTTGGAGATCAAAATGTTCTCTTGCCGATGTTCTTGTTTCTGATTGATATCCTAGTTTATGTAAAATCTCCTGTACAGGAGCGATATATGACTTGAAAGATGAAGACGACATTGACATGGCTGTCATCAAGTCAAGATCTGTAGAGACCCTGTGGAAAGTAGATGGCAGATATGTTTGAACGGCCATACCTCCATTGACGGCATATGCAGCTTTTAGCCCAGATAGAGACCGAGCAGTGTCTTGCACAATTTTATCATCGATTGTATGGCCTTCTGCCAATTTTACTGATGTTGAAGATAGTGTCATTAGAATACTATGATTGGTCTTACTCATATATAAACCTTTCGTTTATTATCTACTCAATAGTGATAACATCGGATATAAAGTAACCTTTATAAAGCACCCAGGAAATCAAATTTACTATGAAAGCATTGATATCAAATTTCAGAGGCTCAAGAAGAAATCAAAGAGCAAGCAATCAAGTCATAGTACATGTAGAGGGAGTCAAATCCAAAGATGCTGCTCAAAAGTTAGTGAATAAGAAAATAACATGGACAAACGCAAAAGGAACTAACATCTCAGGGAAGATTTCATCCGTCCATGGAAGAAACGGTGTTGTAAGAGCAATATTTGATAAGGGAATACCAGGCCAGGCATTAGGCAAAGAAGCCAAAATTGAATAGAAACGTTTATAAGTTTCTCAACTGATTTATCTTTAAATGAAAAAGAGAGGTTTTAGCTGGATTTTAGCTTCTTTGTTTGCAGTACCGTTTGTATTTGCGCAGCAAGGACCTTTCGATGTAATCTTTGGATGGATAAGAATATCTACTTTTACAAATCCTGATATTTATGTCATAGCAAAAATACTTCTTGGAGTGCTTTTATTTGCATTAATATACGTTGGAGCCTCGACGGCATTAAAAAAAGATGGCAAACCAAATACCAGGATTGCTACTGTTGTTGCATTTTGTGTATCAGCAATCACAATGTTCGCAGTACCTCTTGAACTTGTAAAAACAATAGCTGATTCTTCTGCAGGCGTTTTCATAAATGGAATTTTCATAGGAATCATAATTTTGGCTTTCCTTGGTGCAAAAATAATAAAAGGATTAACAAGTAGCAAAGAAGTTGGACATACTTTACAATCCTTCGTATATGCAGTTGCATTAGGTCTTTTGAGCGTAATAAAGTTTAAAGTTCTTCCTTCATTCAGTGCCTTGAATACAGGATTTGGAACAGGACCGCTATATAACATAGTGAGTATGATAAATTTGGCGATAGCAATATGTTTTATTTTGTTGGTATATAATGTAATCATGATATTCGCATCATCTGGAGCTGGCGGAGATATCGAAAGTGCCTATGGTTATCTTTCAAAGAATCTTGAAAAAAGAACAAACAAATGGAAAACAAGAGAACTTAATGATTTTGTCAATGAAAAAGAAGAGCTAAGAAAGATTGAATTAATCCAGTCAAGAAATAAAGATTTGATTGCTGCAATTGATGATGCAATGAAAAAGGGAGTGATGACTGCAGAAAGATCTCAGGCATTCATGTCTTTCTTTGTTGATCAACTTAAACCTGCTGCAACAGGAGCATTCAGTTATTTCAGAAAATTAAGGAGAGGGACATATAAGCAAATATCAGGAATGCATAAAATTGAACAATTATACAGATCAAAAGATAAAACAACAGAAGAAATAGATGCAATAGAAAAGGGAATATTAAAACTTCACGATGAAACTGCATCAATTCTTGCAGAAGTAGTTGAAGATTTAAATAAAATAGAACCAGACTTAAACTTAGTTTATGATTATTCACGAAGAAATCAGATCGCAATAGATGGAACAATAAAAGAAAGGTTAACAAAAATTAGAAATTCTTTGATATACATAGACAGAGACGTCGAAACTGCAAGTGAGAAACAAAGAGAAGTACTTACTGATCTTGAAGCACTGATTATTGAAGTAAACAAAGAACTTAACAAAGCTCCTGCAATAAAAGGCGAATTGCTTACTTCTTAATTATTTAACCGGAGCAGGACATAAGAATCCAAGCTTGAATGGAATCAATATCCCATTATTTGCAAGATAAGTCAGCACAAGTCCAACAATGATCCCTATCAAGAATCCGACAAACCAGTATTTCATCTCGATCCAGCCTAATTGTGCTGTTTTTGAGCTTAACAAACTTTTAATGAATTTCATCATATCACCTTTTCAATAAATATGAGCCCTCCATATATAAATTTTGTCTCTATGCCAGTACGAAATGTTTATAAAGCAAATAAGGCAATTAAAATTCAAAAGAGGCTGCCGAATGGATGTATCTGCGATAAAGGAAAACCAACCTGAAATAAGATTCATAAAACAGGATTCTATTGACAGCATCAAAAAAAGAAATGAAATAATTTCTGAAAATCACGTTCTTCTAAGACAGATACAAATACATGATATCGAGAAAGCAAGGGAAACAATAAAAAAAATCATAAATACTCTGCAATCGGGATTAGCCGATACATTTGATGTCTTGCATCAGGAATTGAAAATGATGAATTCCAAAGTCATTGAAGATCTTGATTTCCTTACTAAGCATTCGAAAGAGATGACAAAGGATCAGGCAAACCTTTATCATGATGAAGTTTTGATACAAGTAACAACTGCGCTGGATTATTTGAAATTAAAATACATCAGCGATGTGTCAAATTCAATAAGATACGGGGAATTTGGAGAATACAAGCTTCAGGAGCTAAACAAAAGAAAATCATTTTTCGGAAAGATGTTTCAGAAGTCAAGCATAAAATCATTGGTAGTTAGAACGGGAAAACTTCAGAAGCATATAATAAAATTAGAAACATTGAAAAAAGCAGGACATAAAGTCAAGAAAATATTAAAAGAAAACAAGAGATACTATGATAATTTTGAGCTATTAGCAGAGCAAATCCTGATATTTAATCTTACTCTGATAAATAATGCTCATGAATCTGCAGATGTAATAGAGAAAGCAGTGAATGAATTTGATATGATATCTTCATACCAGGATTATGCTGAAGATATAAGACTGATTCTACAGGATGATGAAGTAAAGGCGCTTAAAGAACTTACTAAACTGATAAAAGAGATTGAAAAAACATCAGGAAAATCGAAAAAACTGATAGAGAAGATAAATTATGCGTCTTGACAAGTCTGATATTATTAGTGGAATAATCGGATTTCTTATATTTTTACTTGGCCTAATTCCTATGCTTGAAGATTTAAAAATTTTAAATCTTGGATTATCAAGTTATCTTAAGGCAAATTGGTTCGTAGCATCTCTTCCTTTTATAGTCGCTATTGGAGGATTATATTTAGGAATCGAATCAATAATGGAACTGGCAAACTCAAATACATTCGGCTGGCTGACTTTCTTCATAGGACTTATTTTGATGGTCGCAGGTATTCTACAATCGCTTAAAACGTTCGGTATAGGCCCCGGAGTAGGGTTCATTATAAACCCATTAGTGTATCAAATAGTTTTTATAGGGGAGGGTCTATTCCTGATTATAGCGATGATTGGTATGGAGCCGTAAAATGGAAATATTACTCAACAAGAAACCAAAAAATGTGATTCTTCTTGAAGGATTTCCGGGATATGGTCTGATTGGAACCATTGTAAGTGAATTTCTTATTGATCATTTAGAAACAGAATCTATCGGAACAGTGATAAGCGAAGATATCCCTCCTATGATTGCGATACATAAAGGAAGGATTGTCCAGCCGATAGAAATATTTTACAATCAAAAATATAACTTAGTTATTTTGCATGTCGTCACAAATCCTGCAGGACTTGAATGGCAGTTCAGTGATGTTGTATTGAAACTTGCAAATATGCTTCAGGCAAAAGAAATAATCTCGATTGAAGGTGTCGGAACTTCTGCAGAAAATACTGATCCAAGAACATTTTATTATTCCAATAATGCCCAGAAATCAAAGATATTTGAAAAACTAAAGATACCTGAATTATCAGAAGGAGTAATAATGGGAGTGACAGGAACAATATTGCTTAAAGCAAAAGACATGAAGCAGCCTTTGAGCTGCATATTTTCTGAGACACATTCATCAATGCCTGATTCGAAAGCTGCGGCTGCAGTTATAAGAGCATTGGATAAATATCTTGAATTAAAAGTCGATCCTAAACCTTTGGAAGAAGAAGCCGAGAAATTCGAGGAGAAATTGAAGCAGATTCTGCAAAAAGGCCAGCAGGCAACAGAGCTTCAGCAAAAGAAGCAACTAAGTTATTTAGGATAATAATTGGAGGAAACAAACATGGTAGAAGGACATTGCATGAAGTGTAAAGTGAGCAGGGAAATGAAGGACGCAAAACAAGTTAAGATGAAGAATGGCAGGGATGCTATCAAAGGCGTTTGTTCCAAATGCGGCACTAAGATGTTTAAGATCGGAAAGATGTAATAGTCTTTCCATATTTTCTTTTTTTAATTCTCACTTTTTTAGCGAATAAAGCATCAATTCTTTCATGTTCACTCTGTATTTGTTCGTTTGAAAGAGTTGGATCAGGAATAAAATTAGGAAGGTCTGGTTTTGCATTGATTTCGTCTAATTCTGCCTTAGTTAAAGGTCTTTGTGAGCCATAATCAAGGAGCATGTAATGATTAAATATGTCTGATTTCATCTGTGCTTTATGTTCTCTATAATCTGAGCATTTCTCTGCGTAATGTTCCAAGGCTACTCTTTTAATATTTTCTTGATCCTGAGATAATGTTGCGTCACAGCTCGGGCAATCAAGATATATTAGTTTTTTACCTCCTTTCTTGAACTCCTGCTCTCCTATTAATGTAAATTGAGTTAATATGAAATCTGAGAATTTGCTGCAAAAGTCATCTAATGTTTTCATTAAAAGTGATAGGTATTACCCCTTTATATACCTTCCTATTTGTTACTACTGTTAAGTCATTAATTTAGTAAAAATAACCTCAAAAATCTGATAAATATGATTGCTTATTTTTTTGTATATAATTCGTATACTGGTGTATTTTAGAGGGAAAATGCACGAATGAGTCTGGGAACTCGGTTTTTCGAGAAGAACTATACTTTTGTACAAACTCATTGATTCGTGAATAATCCCGACCCAGTCGGAATCATTTATTCTATTAGGGAATAATTCCGACAAATAAGTTCAACCTTCAACCACTGCTTACTCCCGGTTAAACAACTAAACATAACAAAAGCATGCAGATTAAACAATCATTCCGACAAATAACTGAAATTTGGAGATCATTTCGAATGAGTATTTTTGCTGAAAAAATCATTAAATTTTGTCCCATTTTAGAGGTAGTTCAGTACGCATATCTGAATTTGACCTTTAATTGGGTTTAAACTATAAGTTTTAAGTTTTACTTATATAATATGCACTACCCACAGGACAACCTCGCGTGAGACTTATTAACCTGAAGGCATAATATCTACTGTAGTCAGATGTTAAGCCGAATCAATTCGGAATAAAGAGGTTAAAATGACAGCAAAAATAGTAATTACAAACCATGAGGCAGGGATGAATCCTACTGCTGAAGAGCTCAGCAAAGTGATCCTTTCCAGGATGGGTTTGACTCCGAGAAAAGAAGGAGCAACAGACAAGATGCATAACGTTCTTGTAGAGTTCTATGAGAAGATGAAGACTGCTCAGAGAGATAAGAAGCCGGAGGCGGCAGTAATGACTGTAGAGGAGATGGGACTGCACGCAGGCATCACAAGACAGACAATGTACGACTATCTGAAAAGGTGGGTAGAACTTGATTTAATCAGTAAAACTTCTTATATTACAGATGGAAAGGTCATAGTGGGGTATAAACTGAATGGTTCGACTTTAGAAGGCGCTTTTGAGAAAGCAGTGCAGAGGATAAACAATCATTTGGATACTTCAATGAAATATGTCAGAGAGTTACAGAAATTGATCAAGAATGAGAAAATATCCGCTTCGCAACAGAAAAAACAGGAGAATATCAATTTTGATTGAATATTTTAAGTGATGGCCATCTTTTTCATTTTAATGGTCATTATTTACGCTTAGAAGTTTTAATCATTCGGTATT
Organism: uncultured Methanosarcinales archaeon; assembly: GCA_964572885.1. Taxonomy (GTDB): domain Archaea; phylum Nanobdellota; class Nanobdellia; order Woesearchaeales; family UBA10107; genus UBA10107. The sequence continues at coordinate 2,775 of CAZNFC010000016.1, read as the reverse complement.
ATATACGAACGGAATGATTCAGACAAGAGATTGCTAAAATATACTAATGCCGACATCATTAGGCAGAATTTCTACTGCAAGAATGATTACAGCTGTCGGAATAATGACGAATGAGGAATAAAGTGAGAAATGATATGTATTAATTATTTTCTATATAGAAAATATATAAAGACAAAAGTTAAAAATGTCTTCATAGTGATAAGCAAAATGGATAAACCAAAAACAGAAATAAAAGTGAGAGATAAACAATTGTATTCTTTTGCTGTGCCATTCGTAATATTAGAAGAAGACAATAAATACGTTGCTGATTGTGATGCACTTGGACTGGCTTCTCACGGAAGAGATGAAAAAGAAGCAAAATCATCTATTGAAGCCGTCATTAGTACATTCCTTAAAGAGCTGCTTAAGATGGGAACGATTGATGAAGTTCTTAAAAGTCATGGATGGAATAAGAAAACAGTGAATCAACCTGAAAGTACATACGAATTTATACGCCCGACTGGAATTGTAACAATAGCAGAATACATGCATAAAAGTGAGAATTAGAAACTTTCCATATCAATCTTCAAGACATTATCCTTCGCTTGCAATTCTTTGAATTTTTTATCCAATCTAAAAAATGACTGCGCATCAATTGTTCTTTCGATTATAGGAATTCCTTTATTTATCATTGAGAAGATATGAGCCTTAACAGCCAATTCAGTTAATCCTGTCCTCATAGAAATATCTGTGAAACTCAACGGCGTCTGCTCGATTGAATAAAGGACCATGAAAACATTTTTTTCAGAATCAGTCAGAGTAAATTCGCCTTTCTTATCCATCTGCGAGAGCATCATATGAATCTCATCGAATTTCTCTCTTAATTTTTCGAATTTCTCTTCCAATTCATCTACTCTATTAGCTTGTTCTTGAGTCTCCTGAGTATTATCATTTATAGAAGCTAAGTGATCATCCATCTCTTCTCTTACTGCATTAAAAGCTATTCTTACTCTTTTATCAACTTCCTGCAGTTTAGACAGGTCCTCTTTTTTGAACATTACCATCCCCAGCTGAATTTAGAATTAGTTTATTTATAAAGTTTTGTTTATTTTACAAACTCTACGTTTGTTAATTTTTCAAATTCCTTATCACCTGTTAAAAAAGGTATTTGAAGTTTTTTCGCCATCAGATAGCTGATGCAATCTGTCATTGACAGATTCTTTTTTGAATTGACAATCCTGAATTGCATAGCATCTTTGATTGTTTCGGGTTCTGCATGGATTATGAATTGAGAATAATTCTTCATATAATCATCTGTATTGGGAACTTTCTCTCGCATCAATCTATGACATAGCTCGGCAAATATAAAATCATTTATTATAATCTCTGCATCCAGATAAGCAGCATATGACCCACTTCCTTCAATTATCTCCAAAAGTGCATATGTATCAAATAAGAATATATTTTTAGTCATTATAAAGTTCTTTATCTGTATCCCTCATCATTTCCTCTACAGATCTTTTAAATTTGAATGTTCCGAATGTTTCTCTTAGAACATTCTGAGTCTTAATATCTATGACAATATCCTGTCCCAGTCTCATTTTTTGCTTTCTTGCTAATTTCTTTGGCAAGATTATTCCCAATGAATTTCCCCACTTCTTTACTTTTGTTTTGAATTCCATAATTATACATGACGTATAACTAATATTTAAAGTTTGTGCCGGGGTGTCCTGTGGAAACCTTTATAAAGCAGTTATCGGTTCAAGAATACATGGAAATCAAAGTTCTAAGCGAGACAAAAGATATGCTTAAGATAAAGCTCGAGAATGATTTTGCTACTCTTGCAAGCGCAGTAAAAGATGAGCTTTGGAACACAAAAGGCGTTGATTTAGCGACTTTAGACAAGAGACATCCTCTTGTTGGCAAGCCTGAACTTAGGATTGAAGGAAAAGAGCCAAGAAAGCTGATGAAATCAGCTGCTGCAAGCTTCAAGAAGAAAGTTGAAGAATTTGAGAAAGCTGTTTTGAAAGAAATTTAATTGATTCTTGGTAATATTGATTGATTCTGCTGTGATCTTTTGACTATACTTCTGGCATATTCATAACAAAGACTTAAACCATTTGTTACTACAAGTCCTAACACAGGTAAAGTATTCGTCTGCTCATTAGATAAATTAATATAATTTTTTAGAAGTAAAGGAACCGCCATGCTTGTGGCCGCTACTGCTGAAATACCAAAAATAGCCCCCGCAAATGTTGTAAAGCCACCACATAAAACTTCATCTATTTTTGATGAACTATTAGTAACTTCTTCATCCATTTTTCTATCGCTACTTGGTATAAAACATATATGATAAGCAAAAAATTTAGCGCTTCTTCCAATAGATTTTGCGTCTTCAGCAATTACTTCAAGCGGTTTCATAGAAATAAAGATAATTAACTACTAAATAAATCTTTCTAAACCCCGAATCTTCTTTGTCTTGAGTTAAAATCATTAATTATCTTCTTCAAATCTAATTTTGTAAACTCAGGCCATGTTTTCTTTACGAAGAACCATTCAGAATATATTCCCTGCCAAGGCAAGAAGTTAGAAGTTCTTTGTTCTCCTCCTGTTCTAATAATTAAATCAGGTTCTGAATTCAAATACAAATTCTCAGATATTGTTTTTTCGTTTATTTTAACTCCTTTCTTTATTGCTTTATTAACGGCATCAACAATCTCTTCTCTTCCTCCATAACCTAATGCGAAATTAACTTTAACTCCTTTGTTATCTCTTGTGCTCTCTATTAACTTTCTA